>NZ_NPFP01000035.1:0-81372 GCF_002259145.1 Rhodococcus sp. 15-2388-1-1a
CGTCGGCCAGCTCGGAGACCAATTCCTGGTCCCCGAGCCCGAACACATCCCCCCATGTCTTCACCCCACGAAAGCTATACCCACCCACCGACACGTTTCCGCGACGCCGGTCAACGCTTCCAACGAATGCGGATCGGGCCCTTCGCGGTCGACGGATCGACGACGGATCCCTTCTGGGTGATCTCGACTTCTCCCGCGTCGACCATGCGTCGAGCCGCGCGGCGAACCGGTTCCATCAACTCCCGCCAACCGTCGTCGGACAGGGCGCGTGCGACGTCGGAAGGGCAGATCGTGGAGTCGCGGGATCGGGCGTCGAGCAGAGAACGGATCTTGTCTTCGAGTTCCTTGTCGGTGGTGCTCACCTTGTGCCGCCGGCATGCGTCGCTGCAGTACTTGATGTCATCCCAGTTCTTCTCCCACTTCTTGCGCCATTCGATTCGCCGCCCGCACGATGCACAGACCTTGTCCGCGGGGTGAGCCGTGGGGGAGCGACGGGAGTGAGCCATGCTTCGACAGTAACCTCGTCGCATGGCGATTCGACCCATTCTCATTGCCGGTGACCCGAGGCTGACGACGGTCGCCGAACCCGTCACCGTGTTCGACGCGGAGTTGGCCGCGTTCGTGGAGGACCTGTTCGAGACCAACACTGCGGCGCATGGTGCCGGTCTCGCCGCCAATCAGGTCGGCGACCCGCGTGCGGTGTTCGTTTACGACCTGAAGGACGGCGGAGTCCGCCATCGCGGGCACGTGGTCAATCCAGTGCTCGAGACGTCGGCGATCCCGGAGACGATGCCTGACCCCGACGACGGTGAGGGGTGTCTGTCGGTTCCTGGGGAGCGGTACCCGACCGGCCGCGCGGAGTGGGCCCGCGTGACCGGTGTCGATGTGGAGAACACTCCTGTGTCGGTCGAGGGCCACGGTTACCTGGCTCGGTGTCTGCAGCACGAATCCGACCATCTGGCCGGTCACCTGTACCTCGATCGCCTGATCGGCCGCAATCAGCGGGCCGCGAAGAAGATGATCAAGGCCCGAGGATGGACCGGGCCCGGCAGCAGTTGGCTGCCCGGATCCGACTCGGACCCGTTCGGTTGGTGATCAGCAGGCCCCGGTGACAGCGCATGCCGTCGATCGTTCGAGCTTCCAGCGGCCATCCGACACAACGAAGTCGATCGTCGTCGGTTGCCCCTGTGATGTTCCTGTCGCCTCGACTCTGTCGGGCGCAACGGTAGAAACGTGGTCGAAAACGATCTCCGGCACGATCCCACCGCTGTCGAAGACCGCGGTGTTTTCCTCCGCTGATCCCTCGAGCGCATCGGCACGGTCGCCCCGTTCGGCGGTCCAGTCGAAAACGGAACGGAAGATGGCGGTCGCTTCGTCCGGGGTCGGGATGTCGGTGGGCGCGACGGAGGGAGGCGGGGGTGGAAACGACAACGGCGCAACGTTCACCGCCGCCTCGACGGTCGGCTCGGGTCCCGTTGCGGCGCAGCCGGTAAGAGCGATGAGAGCCAATCCGCACAGGACGCGGCCGGCGATCATCAGAACGGGTTGTAGACGTAGAGCGTCCGGTAGTCCCATTCCGACGATCCGGCCGGGATTCGGATCTGAGTCAGGGCTTGCCCGTTCTGGGTGCACCAGCTCTGGCCGTGGAACGACGAGCAGTCGATCTGTCGGCTCGTGCCGAACGGGCTGACGATCAACGACTTCGTGCCCGCTGCGCCGTATGCCGCAGGGTCGAAGGCGCTCACGAAGTTCGCGGTCGAGTCCATGGGTCCGAACGGGTTGTCGTCGGGTGCTGCGGACGCTGTCGGCGCGACGAGCACTGCGCCGCCGATCGCCAGCGCGACTCCGGCGAGGACCTTCTTCAGCATGGTGGCTCCGTTCGTTTCGAGCGCGAATGCTCAGTGCTCATGGAATCGGCTGCAACCGACCGCGCGTTACGAACCGGCTCCTCCCTCGAACGCGGCACACTGGAGTCCATGACAGCACTCGAAGCGCCCATCGTTGCCCAGCGGCTCGGCCGTCTTCTCGCGGTGTGGGGCGGTGGAAGTGTGCTCGCCGGAACGATGTTCGCGTTGCGGGGATCGTCGCCTGCCCGGCGGGCGTTCGGGTTGCAGACGGCAGGGTGGGGTGCGATCGATCTGGCGATCGCGGGTGCGGGCGCGCTGAGCTCGAAGCCCCCGACGGCTGCGAGTCTGAGCCGGCTGCTGTGGATCAATGCCGGTCTCGACGTCCTCTACATCGCGACCGGTGCGCACATCGCGGTGAGGAAGCCTCGGTTCGGCGGCCGGATCACTGCTGACCAGGCGCTGGGCCACGGCACTGCCGTCGTTGTGCAGGGCGCTGCGCTGCTCGCGCTGGATACGACTCACGCGCGCATGATCGCCGACTAATCACACGAGTGTCATTCTCGCCGTAGGCGTTTTGTCAAGTACCGACACGTCCGATTTGTTGCGTGATCAGTAGATTTGCGTAACACTCGTCCCATCAGTCACATCAGTATCGTGGGTCACACGGGAAACGGTGGGTTCGTCCATGCGTGTACGTAGTCGGCAGATCGCTGTCGGGGCTGTCCTGGCACTGGCAGTGAGCGGACTCAGCGCTCTGACCGCGCCCACCGTGTCGGCCGAGCCGTGCGGTGGGCTCGGCGGGCCGGGCTCGTCTCCGCTGTTCGGGTCGTCGGGCAGCGCGGGCATGTCGGGCAAGAACCCGCAGGGCCCTCAGGGGCCGCTTCCTCGGATCACCGGCAACACGCAGAGCATCGCCTGGGTCACCGGTCCGCAGAGCGTGAACAACACCTACAACGACCTCGCGATGTCCGGCACCGACCTCGGGATCAGTTGGGACAACGGTGCCGGCCAGATCCTGATGGCGTTCGGTGACACGTTCGGCGACTGCTCCTCCGGCAATGCGCAGTGGCGCAGCAACGCGCTCTTCCGGTCGGACAAGGCGTCGACGAACTTGGCGCAGGGCATCAAGATCGGGCCGGCCGATCCTGCGGACAACACTTCCGGTGCCGTCGTGCGTGCCGGCAGTCCGAATTATGCAGCCGAGATCATCTCGAGCGCAAAGCTACCGAGCGTCGAGGACACGACGATCCCGACGGCGGCCATCGCGATCGGCAACACCCAGTACATCAACTACATGTCGGTACAGAGCTGGGGCACACCCGGTCGCTGGATCACGAACTACTCTGCGACGGCCAAATCCACTGACAACGGCCAGAATTGGTCGACGGATCCCAAGACGATTCGCGTCAACAAGGGTGTGACCATCCCGGGCTTCACCAACGTCCACGAAAGCCAGGGCAAGTTCCAGCAGAGTGCCTACGTGCTGGGTCGCGATGGCAAGTACCTGTACCAGTTCGGTACTCCGAACGGACGATTCGGCGACGCCTTCGTCTCGCGAGTGGCACCGAACGACATCGAGAATCTCGATGCGTACGAGTACTCGACGCAGGATCCGGATCCGACGAAGCAGTGGTCGACGAACGTCGGTGACACAGTTGCCATCGTCAAGGGCCCGGTCAGTGAGATGTCGGTTGCGTGGAACGACTACCTCGGCCGGTACGTGATGATGTACGGGGACGAGAACTCTCGCACTCTGGTCGCTCGTACTGCAGACAATCCGGAGGGTCCGTGGAGTGCTCCGAGGACCATCCTCGACGCCAATCAGACGGCCGGTGGCATCTACGCACCGTTCATTCACCCGATGTCGAGCGGGAAAGACTTGTACTTCACTGCTTCGCGGTGGTCGGACTACAACGTGCTGCTGTTGAAGACGAACCTCGATGCGCTGAAGTGATCTGCGCCGATCGTTCGATGGCCGCGTCGAGGTAGGTATCGACGTCCAGATCGAGGTCTGCGCCGAGCAGTCCGCGGCGAATGGTCGAAAGATACCTGCTCGACGGTTCGCCGGGCTCGCGCACGGTCGAACTGGTCAGTGTGAAGGCGGGTCTTCCGTCGATATCCGGAAGCCGTAGCAGTGCATCGTATTTCCCGCGGAAGCTCTCGCCCTCGCGATCCACTGCCAGCTGCGACCACTGTCCGATGGCGAGTGTCTCTGTCGCCCCGATATCGACGGCTGCGACGACGTTCTCGACCGCGGCCAGATGAGCGAACTGAGCTCGCTCGATCAGATATCCGCGCCCTACAGAATGATTCGCAGGATCGACCGTCGTCGAGACGAATGCGGATGCTCCGGTCCAGCGCCGGGAGACTCCCGCGAAATACAGCGCATGATCGATCCGCAGCCATCGTTGTTCGGCGGGTGGCGACGCGGTGGGTGCCGGCGGGTGCGCACCGAATTCGGAACGCTCGTCCGACCCGGTCAGGTAGGTATGGAACCTCTCGCGCAACAGGTTGGACCCGTACGAGACGTACCACAGCCGATCGGTCACTCGGTCTCGAAGAGCTGCCGGTATGCCTCGGCGAGCAGGTCGGCCGCGAGGTCGTGGTTGTGTGACGCTGCGCCCGTTGAGTTTCCGGATCGCATCAATCTGGCGTTGAGGCCGTAGGCGAGGTCGTCGAACGTGTCGTCGTCGATGCCGAGGTCGACGTCCACGTCCTCTTCCAGCAGCGCGCCGAGGTCGATCGACCACGACCACACACGTTCGTCCCGGTAGGGTCCGCGCCCGGCGCTGACCGTCTCGTTGGAGACCTCGAGTTGCTCGTCGGTGCGGTCGCGCGGAACGTTGGTGTTGATCCGGAGGTCGAGTTCTATCGTGTCGTCGTCGTGCACGATCTCGTCGACGCGGAGCGTCTCGAAGCCGCCGCACGTCAGCGTCACCAAGCGTCGAGGCCCGGTGTCGGCGGGATTGTCGGAGAGGGCAGCGATCTGCCACAGGTACTTCGCGGTGTTCGCCGGGTCGGGTATCGAGGAGTTGATGTAGTCGGCCACGATGCTGCGGATGGCCGGGTAGGCGATGTGGTCGGAGAGTTCCCAGAACTGCTTGCGCGCCTTGCCGACTGCCGTGTCGAGCAGTGTCGCCCGCTTGGCTCTTTCCTTCGGCAGTGCGGATTTCGCGCTCGGGGCCTCGCCGATCGCACCGGGCACCGAGGGGCGCTCGCGGAGGTGGGTCAGGCGCGACACGAGTTCCTGCAACTGCTCGAGCTGGTCTGCGGTTCCGGCCGCGAAGTCGAGTGCCTCGATGTCGGTCCACGCGTCGAGGTCCGCCGTGAAACGCGCGGCGACCGAATCTGCGTAGCCCACGTAGGCCGAGCCGTCGGTGAAGTGCAGAACGTAGAGCCCGGCTCGGTGTTCCTTGGCCGCAAAGACCGTGGCGATGGATCCGGCGTCGGTGACGTCGAATCGTTCGAAGGCGAATCCGTCGGGTGTGGAAGCTGTCGGCATGGTTGTGAATCTACCGACGTGAGTGGGAAGCACCTATTCCGCGCCTTGTCCGCATTGTCGGAGTTCCCTTCCCTGTACCGGTGAATGTCTCCAAACGTGTTCTGACGCCGCTATTTCCGCTTTGTCCGTTCCGCCGAAACTATTTTCTCTTCCATGAACGAGTGTGGAATTTCTGGTGCTATCTTGTGGAATGTCTGTTTCCACCGCTAACGAAACAAGCGTGAAACACGCGGTGTGAACAATGCCGAGAGCAGTGCCAGTGGGCACCGCCGTGGTGCTCGATGGAAGGTGGTTGCGCGTGGGCGGTTATCTTGCGCGGAGGTTGCTGAACTACGTCGTCTTGCTGCTCATCGCGACGTTCCTCACCTACCTCCTGGCCTCGCTCACGTTCGATCCGCTGTCGAATCTCCTCAGCCGCAACCCGCCCCCATCGGACGCGGTGCTTGCAGCAAAGCGCGCGGCGCTGCACCTCGACGACAATCCGGTGTTGCGCTACCTGAAGTGGCTGTGGGCGGTGTTGCACGGTGACTTCGGACAAACGGTCGCTGCAGGCTCGGTCAACGACGAACTGTGGCGACGTATCCTCGTATCGCTGCGGTTGGTGGTGCTCGGCACCGTCCTCGGCGCTGTACTCGGTACGTTGATCGGTGCGTACGGAGCGGTTCGGCAGTACAAGATCTTCGATCATGTCGCCACGGTCGTGACGTTCATCCTCATCAGTACGCCGATCCTGGTGCTTGCCCCGGTGCTCAAATACTTGGCGGTGCAGGTCAATCAGAGCACGGGCAGTCAGTTCTTCCAGTACACCGGCGAGACGTCGACAACGCTCGCGCCAGGTTTGATGAACGAAATCGTCGACCGTGCACAGCATCTGCTGCTACCCACCGTCGTGCTGATGTTGTTCACCATCGGTGGCTACAGCCGCTACATGCGCAGTTCCATGCTCGACGAGTTGAACATGGACTACATCCGCACGGCCCGTGGCAAGGGGCTCACTCGCGGTCGCGCGATCTTCAAGCACGGCTTCCGAACCGCGTTGATCCCGATGGCGACGCTCTTCGCGTTCGGTATGGGTGCGGTGATCACCGGTGCGACGTTCACCGAGCGCGTGTTCGGGTGGTACGGCATGGGGGACTGGCTGATCTACGGCATCACCAGCCAGGACATCAACATCACGCTCGCGGTGTCGCTCTTCACCGCGCTCTCGGTGCTGGTCTCCGGAATGTTGACCGACATCTTCACTGCCGCACTGGATCCGCGCGTTCGCTACGCGGACTGACCCACCACTTCGATCGAGGAAAGGATCGGCGATGGCAACACCTGTGGTTCCCGAGATCACCGCCGTGGACGGTCCGGGCGAGACGATGGCTCCGATCACCAGGCGACGGTTGGTGTTTCGTCGATTTCTGCGGAACAGGCCTGCGTTGGTAGGCATCGTGGTGCTGGTGACGATGTTCGTAGGCGCGTTCGTTCTCCCGCACTTCATTCCTTTCACCTACGAGGAACTCGACGCGTATGCGTTGAACTCTCCGCCGACCACGCGGCATTGGTTCGGCACCAACCAGATCGGCCAGGACGTCTTGGCGCAGACGCTGCGCGGCTTGCAGAAGTCCCTCATCATCGGGATGCTCGTCGCGCTGATCTCCACGGTGCTCGCCGGAGTGGTCGGGGCGGTGGCGGGCTACTTCGGTGGCTGGACCGATCGGGCCCTGATGTGGGTGGCCGATGTGCTGCTGGTGGTGCCGAGCTTTCTGGTCATCGCCATCTGCTCACCGTTGTTTCGCGACAAGAGCTTCTTCATCCTGGTGCTGCTGCTCGCGGCGTTCGCGTGGATGATCACCTCACGGATCATCAGAGCGATGACGCGGTCGTTGCGTGAGCGTGAATTCATCCGCGCCGCAAAGTACATGGGCGCGACCCCGGCGAGTGTGATCGGCAAGCATGTGCTGCCGTCGATGGCCTCGATTCTCATCGTCGACGTCACGCTCAACGTGGGTATTGCCATCATCGGGGAGGCGTCCCTGAGCTACTTCGGCTTCGGTGTCCAGCGACCCGACGTCTCGCTCGGCACGCTGATCGCGGACGGTACCTCGTCCGCGTTGACGTATCCGTGGCTGTTCGCGTTCTGCTGTGGCGCATTGGTATTGATCGTGTTGGCCACCAACTTCGTCGGCGACGGTCTTCGCGACGCATTCGATCCGAACTCGACGAGGGGACAGGCACGTGGCTGAGATTGTGCCGGTGTTGAAGGTCAGCGGACTCGAGGTCAGCTTCCCGAGTGAGGAGGGGCGCGTCACCGCGGTCCGAGGTCTGGACTACCAGGTGGGTAAGGGCGAAGTGATGGCCATCGTCGGTGAATCCGGCTCGGGAAAGTCGGTGTCGTCCCTGGCAGTCATGGGGCTTCTTCCGCAGACCGCGCGGGTCACCGGATCCATCGAACTGAACGGCCGTCAACTGCTCGGCCTGTCCGACCGTGAGATGTCGCGTGAACGTGGGCGTTCGGTGGCGATGATCTCCCAGGATCCGTTGACGGCACTGACACCCATCTACCGCATCGGCGATCAGATCGCCGAGGCGATCTCCGTACACAATCCGTCACTGAGCAAGGCCAAGGTCCACGAGCGCACCCTGGAACTGCTCGATCTGGTCGGCATCGCAGATCCGAGGACACGGGCGAAGTCCTACCCGCACGAGTTCTCCGGTGGGATGCGTCAGCGCGTCGTCATCGCGATGGCCATCGCGAACGACCCCGATCTCATCATCGCCGACGAGCCCACGACAGCCCTCGACGTGACGATTCAGGCACAGATCCTCGATCTGCTCCGTACCGCCCGCGACGTCACCGGTGCCGGCGTCGTGTTCATCACCCATGACCTGGGAGTCGTTGCCGGCGTCGCTGATCGGGCGATGGTGATGTATGCAGGGCGCGCCGTCGAGACCGCGCCGGTAGACGAGCTGTATGCGAACCCGTCGATGCCGTACACCGTCGGCTTGCTCGGATCGGTTCCTCGCCCCGACCGGCCGGCCCAGGAGCGGCTCGTACCGATCGAAGGCACCCCGCCTGCACTGGTGAACCTGCCGACAGGGTGCCCCTTCGGGCCTCGGTGCCCGTTGCACATCGACGCCTGTGACGCAGGTGAACCACCACTGGTCGAGGTCGAGGCGAACCACAGTGCGGCATGCATCCGCATCGAAGCGGCGACGGCCGAGTCCGTGGAGGCCGAGTTCGAGGGTGCCCCGCGGTCGGAGGCTCCGGCGGAACTGGTGGTGACCGTATCGAAGGACGCTCCGGTGTTGTCGGTGACCGATCTGCACAAGAGCTACCCGATGTTCAAGGGATCCGTTCTGCGGCGTCGGGCCGGGGAAGTGCCTGCGGTGCAGGGGATCAGCTTCGACGTGCACGCCGGGTCCACGCTGGCTATTGTCGGTGAATCGGGCTGCGGCAAGTCCACGACACTGCTCGAGATCATGGAATTCGTGAAGCCGCAGCAAGGCTCGATCCGGATCAACGGCGTCGAGCCGTACAGCCTGAGCCGTGCAGAGCAGCGACAGCTCCGCGCTCACATCCAAATCGTGTTCCAGGACCCGATGGGCTCGCTCGACCCGCGAATGCCGGTGGGGGAGATCATCGCCGAGCCGCTGAAGATCAACGGTGTCCCGGTCGACGAGCGCACCCGCCGGGTTCGGGAACTGATGGACACCGTCGGGATGCGTCCTGAACTCGCAGATCGGTATCCCACGCAATTCTCCGGCGGGCAGCGTCAACGAGTCGGTATTGCACGGGCTTTGGCACTGAAGCCGTCGATCCTGGTGCTCGACGAGCCTGTGTCCGCACTCGACGTGTCGATTCAGGCGGGCGTGCTGAACCTGCTGCAGGATCTGCAAGCGGAGCTTGGTCTGGCATATCTTTTCGTCTCGCACGATCTGTCGGTGGTGCGTCATCTCGCCGACGAGGTGGCCGTGATGCGTAACGGAGTGTTCGTGGAGAAGGGCCCGACGGCGCAGATCTTCGACGCACCCGAGGACCCCTATACCCGGGCGCTGTTGAAGGCCATTCCCATTCCCGATCCGGTGCTTCAACGAGCCCGAATCGCCGAGGCCGCAGCACTGGCCGACGCCATCTGACCCTGCAGGTTAAGTGCACACTGAGAAAGGTGAATTGATGAGAGCCAAGCTATTTCGGGCACTGGTCCCGATCGCGGTGGCCGTGACCACTGTGGGACTGGTGGCGGGCTGCAGCTCCGGCGATACCGGGCCCAACCCCGATGCCCCTGCGTCCTTCGAGAGCGGAGCGCAGATCAATCCGCATCCGATCAGCGATCTGCAGCAGGGCGGAAACATGAATTTCCCGCTCTCGCAGGTGCCGACCAACTACAACTACTACCAAATCGACGGCACCACAGTCGACGCTGCGCGGTACTACGCCGCGTTGATGCCTACGGCGTTCAAGGCTGCTGCGGACGCAAGCCTCACGACGGCGACCGATTTCTTCACCGACATCACCGAGTCCGAGGTCGACGGCAAGCAGGTGATCACCTACAACATCAACCCCAAGGCCAAGTGGAGCAGCGGGAGGTCGCTGGACTACACCGACCTCGTGGCCACATGGACTGCGAACAGCGGCAAGGACCCGGCTTACGAGGCGTCCAGCACCGCGGGCTGGGACAAGGTGGAATCCGTTGTGCGCGGTGAGAACGACCAACAGGTGACCTTGACGTTCGCCGAGAAGTTCGCAGATTGGCGCTCCCTGTTTTCGCCGCTGATGCCTGCGGAGTCCGTGAACAGTGTCGAGGCGTTCAACACCGGTTCGGTCGAGACCATGCCTGCCACTGCCGGCCCGTTCCGCATCCGCACGATCGAGCCCGGCGGCAAGCGCATTGTGGCCGAGCGCAACCCGGACTGGTGGGGCGAGAATCCCGCGGTGCTCGACACCATCACGTACCTGCCGCTGGATACGACGGCATCTATCGGTGCGTTGCAGAGTGGCGAGATCGACTACTTCGAATTGGGCAGCAGCGCGGACGCGTTCAAGGTTGCCCGCGGTATCCCGAATGTCGACCTGCGGCAGAGCCTGGGCCCGCAGTACCGTCACTTCGACTTCAACGGAGCCCCGGGACGCATCACCTCGGACAAGGCAGTGCGCGTGGCGTTGATGAAGGCGATCGATCGTGACTACCTGGCGACGTCACAGCTCGGTCAGATCACCTCGAGCCCGACTGTCCTGAACAACCACATCTACGTGGACGGGCAGAAGGGCTACCAGGCCAACAACGGCGATATCACCTTCGACCCCGAAAAGGCGAAGGCCGAACTCGACGCGGCCGGTTGGACGATGAACGGGGAGTTCCGATCCAAGGACGGTAAGCAGCTCGATCTGCAGGACATCATTCCGGCCGATACCCCGAATGCGACGCAGGAAGCGCAGATCATCCAGCAGAACCTTAAGGCCGTCGGTGCCAATCTCATCATCCAATCGGTGCCCTCGGATGACTTCTTCGAGAAGTACATTCTGGTCGGTGCGTTCGATGTCACGCACTTCACCTGGGAGGGAACGCCGTACTCCTCGAGCAGTGACGGTATCTTCCGGTTGACGCCCGGGAGTATGTTGCAGAACTACGGCCAGGTCGGTTCCGAGGAGATCAACGGACTGCTCGACAAGGCCGCAGCCGAACTCGACGATGATGCACGTATCGCCGACTACAACGAAGCGGACAAGGCGATCTGGGCCGAGGGCCACAGCCTGACGATGTTCCAGCGTCCGTCGACGTACGCGACGAAGTCCAATCTCGCCAACTTCGGTGCACCAGGATTCGGCGATCTCGACTACTCGAAGGTCGGGTTCCTGAAATAGCTCACGGTCTCGGATATCCGGTCGGTGCCGCGGCAATCACTCTGGTTGTCGCGGCATCGACCGTTATCGTCATCGCTCCACTGAGCGTGTTTGTTGGCCTCATCGTGCTGGTCTGGACAGGGTGGTCGGTGGGGTGCGCCCTCCTGTCCGGGCAATCAGCCCGAACGGCGGCCTCGCGAACGACTGTGCGGCGAGTGCGGTTTCAACACCGTATGCGTTCTCGCGGATACCTGGAGGTGAACGAGAACGGCGGGCGGGCCTGGTACCCCGTCTACTTTCACACCGGGCTGCTGGCGATCGTCCCCGACGCCGAGGCCCGCATGAGCAAGTCGATTCTCGGGCGTCGTGCGTTCGTCGTCGACCCTGGGATTCTCGCGGTGCCGTCGGGTCGGCGTCGTACGTCGTTGCCTCCCGGCGCACCTCTGGATGCTCCGCGCCTCAACGATTCCGATCTGCGCACGCGCAGTTCACGATTCGCCTCTCTACCCCGTCGGATCATGCTCGACGCGCCCGCCGCGGTCGCCGGCCCGTTCATCGGTCTGCTGTGGCTGGTCGTCGACGGAGGCGGATTCGCTCAGTTTGTCGCAGTCAGTCTGCTGGCTGCAGCTACCGCCCTCTGGTGGTCGGCGATCGGCGGCAGCGACCCCAGCTGAGCAATTGGGGCGACGCGTGTTCGTAACTGCCGAGAAACACCTCCGGTCTACGTTCGAGATTCGGACAATTCAGGAGGCATCATGGCGCGGTCGATGGCGGAGCAGGCAGCGGAGACGATCACCAAGGGGATCGGACGTCGCGGATTCATCCAGGCGGTCGCCGCGCTGGGCGCAGGTGTCGGGATCGCCGGAACGGCAGCGTGTTCGACGTCGTCGTCGTCCAGCACCGCCGCCGCGAGTTCGTCGGCGCCGGCACCGGTCGGCATTCTTCAGCCCGGCGCAGGCGACATCTCCGGCGATCACTACCTGAGTTCCGAAGTCGACAAGGTTCTGTGGGGGTACGTCCCGACGGTCGAGTCCGAATCGGTGTTGCAGATGAAGTCCGGCGAGACGGTGACCATCGACGCGCTCAGCCATGAAGGAATTCTCGAAGACCAGGGCCGCGATCCCGTCGAGTTCTTCGGCAGGAAAGGCGTATCGGAATCCGATGTGCTGCAGGACGCCATCGACATCGCCGGCGGGTACGACCGAACGGTCCGCAACTTCGACGTCGACGGACCGCACGTGGTGACGGGCCCGGTGTTCGTCGAAGGGGCGCAGCGCGGCGACGTGCTCAAGATCGAGACGCTCGAGGCGATTCCCCGCGTGCCGTACGGAGTGGTGTCGAGTCGGCACGGCAAGGGTTCCCTGGCGGTGACCGCGTCCGGTGAGGCACCTGCAGGTATCAGCCTGGACGAGGTGATGCCGCCGATCGGCAGCGACGGCAGGCCGTCGGGTGACCCGACGCAGTACGGCAACGTCTCCACCTTCACTGCCGTCGAGGACGGGCAGGGAGTGATGCGTTACGGCGATGCGGCCGTGCGCTTTCCGCTGCGTCCATTCATGGGCATGATGGGCGTGGCGTTCGCCAGCGACCCGGGTCTGACCTCGCCCAACGCGAATTCGATTCCGCCGACGCTCGGCGGCGGCAACATCGATGTCGGGTTGCTGGGTGTCGGATCGACGTTCTATCTGCCGGTGTTCGCGGAGGGTGCGTTGTTCTACGTCGGCGATCCGCACATGGCGATGGGCGACGGGGAGGTGGCGCTCACCGCGATGGAAGGTTCTCTGCGTGGCACCTTCCGCCTCACCGTCTGCAAGGCGGGCAGCGGTGATGCCCCGTCCGTTGCGTACTCGTATCCCTTTGCCGAGAACGAGGACTCGTGGATTCCGATCGGCCTGTCCGACCCGGACGGTGCCGTCGGCGGCCAGAGCTCGGACCTGAACGCTGCCATGCGTCGCGCCGTGGTCAACGCGCTCGACTTCCTCGAGACGGACCTCGGCATGGACCGGGCGACGGCCTATGCGTACCTCTCGGCGGCCGCGAACTTCACCGTGTCGCAGGTGGTCGACAAGACGGTCGGCGTGCACGGTCAGATCTCCAAAGCGCACTTCGACCGGTAAGAGTGCGCCTTCGGCGCACTTCAGCGGTGTGCGGTCGCGACGAAGTGGCGGGTGGCGGCGTCGACTATTTCCGTGGGGGAGATGTCGATCTCGCCGTTCAACCACGCGATGACCAGTTCGGCGAGTCCGCCGATGAACAGCAGTCCGTTGATTTCGGATTGTGGTTGCGGCCAAGCTTGTTCGCCGAACAGCTCGCGCGATTGCTCGGCTACCAGATGGGCGAACGCGCGCATGGACTTTCGTCGGTAGTCTCGCAGTGAGTCGACGGCGAGCGACTCGATCATCGCGACGCGGCCCTTGCGTCGGTCGTCGGTGAGCACGCCGACGAACGCGGCGATGGCGTTGCGCACCTGTTCCTCGACGGTCGGGGCGGGGGAGTGCAGCGCGTCCAGAGCAGCGGCCCGAATCTCGTCGGATACCGACTCCACCACCTTCTCGAGCAAGTCCTCTTTGCCGGTGAAGTTCTGGTAGAAGTAGCGCTCGGTCAGCTTCGCCTCGGCGCAGATCGCGGTCATGGTCGTGTTCAAGGCACCGGCCGTCGAGAACACTTCGAGTCCGGCTTCGAGCAACCGTGCGCGACGGTCGGCGGTGCGATCGTCGGCGCTCATGCCGTTGTAGCGGCGCGTCGTGGAAGCCATGGGTAGATCTTGACAGAGGGAGCAAGTGTGACGCAGACTACATCCCATCTGACAGGACGCGCTGTCAGATTGATGGAGGTCGACAATGGCACGCGCTCTGGCTGCTCCACCTGCAGGTTCGGCACTTCAACCGGTGTTCGGCGACGGCGGTATGCCCGTCGTGGGCCACACCCTGGAGTACATCCGAGACCCCCTGAAACTGCTCGGGAGTCGGTGGGAGAAATACGGCGAGGTGTCGTGGCTGACCATGGCCGGGCAGAAGTGGATCACCGTTCTGGGTCCGGACGCATGCCAGGAGGTGTTGCAGAACGCCGACAAGGCGTTCGCGAACGGTGACGGCTGGTCGCTGCTGATCGGCCCGTTCTTTCACGGCGGGTTGATGCTGCTCGATTCCGACGAGCATCTCAAGCACCGACGAATCATGCAGCAGGCCTTCACGAGGGATCGACTCACCAAGTCCGTCGAGGCGTTGAACCCGGTCACCACAACCGGTTTGGACGCATGGCAGGGCGGGCGCGACGTCCAGGTCTACCCGGCGCTCAAGGCGTTGACGCTCGAGGTGGCGACGAGCATCTTCATGGGCGGGGCCGAGGGCAGCACCGAAGCCGAGATTGCCGAGCTCAACTCGAGTTTCGTGGCGTGCGTCCAGGCCGCGACGTCGATCGTGCGGTATCGAGTTCCGGGAACCCGGTGGAAGCGGGGTCTCGACGGCCGCGCCATGCTCGAGCAGTTCTTCCGGCGCTACCTACCGGCGCGGCGCGCCACCGAGACCGACGACTTGTTCTCGGTCCTCTGCCACATCGAGGGGAACGACGGCGAGCGTTTCTCCGACGACGAAGTGATAGACCACATGATCTTCCTGCTGATGGCCGCCCACGACACGTCGACGATCACGCTGTCGACGATGATGCAGTATCTCGGGCAACATCCGCAGTGGCAGGACAAGTGCCGCGCGGAGTCCGAGGAGCTGGGCACTGCTGCGCCGACACTCGCGCAACTCGACGAACTGCACAGTGTCGACCTGGTGATGAAGGAATGCCTACGGCTGGTCTCGCCCACTCCGGTGGTCGCGCGCCGAGCCGTCAAGGACACCGAGGTGCAGGGAAAGTTCGTCCCCGCGGGGACGTATGCGTCGGTCGCTCCGCACTTCACGCACCACATGGACCAGTACTGGCCCGACCCCGAGAAGTTCGACCCCGGCCGCTTCGCCGACGACCGTCGCGAGGACAAAGTGCACCGCTACGCGTGGGAGCCGTTCGGCGGAGGCGTGCACAAGTGCATCGGCATGTTCTTCGCAGGCGCGGAGATCAAGACCATCATGCATCATCTGCTGCTGCGGTTCGACTGGTCGGTCGACCCCGATTACGTTGCGCCGCTGAACTTCACGTCGCTGCCCTTCCCGGAGGACGGGCAGCCCGTGCAGCTACGGAAGCGGTAGGTCTAGCCGGCACGGTCGGTGAGCCAGCCGATGATGTTCGCGGTGACCTCGTCCCTGTTGGTCTCGTTGAGGATCTCGTGGCGGGCCCCGGGGTAGAGGGTGACGGTGACGTCGCTCATCCCGGCCTCGCGGTACCGGGCAGCGAGGGTCTCGATCAGCTGTCCGCCGCCGGCAAGAGGGTCGTCGGTTCCCGAGGTGATGAGCAGCGGTAGGTCGGAGCGGATCTGCTCGAGGTTGTGCGGGTCGGCCAGCTTGTCGGCCTCACCGAACAACGCGGGGACCGTCGACTCCGGAAGATCGAAGCCGCACAGAGGATCGGCGACGTAGGCGTCCACTTCGGCCTCGTCGCGGGTGAGCCATTCGTATCCGGTGCGGTGCTCGAAGGCGGCGTTGAACACACTCAGGTCACCGGCGGGGGCGTCGGCCATTCCGGCGGCGAGGACGTCCAGCGTGGTCGATCCCGACAACACCACACCCTCGTACAGATCCGATCGCTCGATCAGAACATGCTGCGCGGCAAACGAACCCATCGAGTGAGCGAACAGGAACAGTGGCAGGTCCGGGTACTCGTTCAGCAACGATTCGCCGAGTTGCTCGATGTCGGCCCACAACCCGGCGAAGGCGGCGGCACCGAAGTCACCCGGAGTGTCGACGATCGACTCTCCGTGGCCGCGATGATCGGACGCGACGACGTGGAATCCGGCGCTGTTCAGAGCTGAGGCGAATCGGGCGTAGCGGCTGCCGTGTTCGGCGAGTCCGTGCGCGATCTGTACGACGCCGCGAGCCGGATCGGCGGACGTGGCCCAGGTGTAGGTGCTGATCTCGATGTCGTCCTGCTTGGATACGAACGACGAAGCGTTGGCCACGAATATCTCCTCGAAACGGCGATGGGGACGAGACTCGAACTTATCGCCTACGCCTGCAGTACCGGGTCGAAATGCTCGACGACGGGAAACGGCTCGTAGAAGTGATGCAGCAGCGTCTTCCACTCCTGGTACTCGTCCGACTTCCTGAAGCCCTCGGTGTGGTCTTCGAGTCGTTCCCATTCCACCAGCAGCAGATAGACATGCGGCTGCTCGATGCCCCGCGACAGCGTCAGATTCACGAACCCCGGCATCGAGGAGATGATCGATGTCGCGGCGGCGAAGGCCGCCTCGAACTCGTCGGTTCGGTGGGGGATGATGTGCAGCAGGGCATGTTCGACGATCATCGGAACAGTATGCCCACGGCCGACAACAGCTCCCCGGGCACCGTGCCCGGGGAGCTGTTGGATGAGACGGTCTACTTCGCGGAGACGCGCACGAGCTTCTTGTTCACGAACTCGTCCATGCCCCACGGTCCCAGTTCGCGACCGACGCCGGAGCGCTTGACGCCGCCGAACGGCAGGCCGGGCAGGGTGGTGCCGTGCTCGTTGACGAAAGCCATGCCGACCTCGAGCTGCTCGGCCACGTCGCGAGCCTTGTCCAGGTCGGCGCTCCACACCGAGCCGCTCAGTCCGTATGCCGAGGAGTTCGCCAGTTCGATTGCCTGCTGCGGGCTTTCGACCTTGTAGATCACCGCTGCCGGTCCGAACAGCTCTTCGCTGTACGCACGCATGTCCGGGGTGACGTCGGTGAGCAGCGTCGGCTGCACAAATGCGCCCGGCCCGTCGATCTTCTTGCCACCGGTGAGCAGTGTTGCGCCCTTGGCGACGGCGTCGTCGATCTGCTCGATCAGGGTGTCGGCGGCGGTCTGCGACGACAGCGGGCCGAGGGTGGTGTTCGCGTCCAACGGATCACCGGTCTGCACTGCCTCGAACGAAGCGGTGAGCTTGGTGACGAAGTCGTCGTAGAACTCCTCGGCGACGAGGATGCGCTTGGCGGCGTTGCAGGCCTGGCCCGCGTTGGACAGCCGCGCCCGGGTTGCGGATTCGACCGTGGCGTCCATGTCGTCGGAGTCGAGCATGATGAACACGTCCGAGCCGCCGAGCTCGAGCACGACCTTCTTGAGGTTGCGTCCCGCGGTTTCGGCGACGGAGGTGCCGGCCCGCTCACTGCCGGTGAGCGAGACACCCTGCACGCGTGGGTCGGCGATCATGTCGGCGATCTGATCGTTGGTCGCGAAGATGTTGATGTACGCGTCCTGGGGGAGTCCGGCCTGCTGGAAAATCTCCTCCATCAGCAGAGCCGACTGCGGGCAGTTCGGTGCGTGCTTGAGCAGAATCGTGTTGCCCACCATCAGGTTCGGGCCGGCGAAGCGGGCCACCTGGTAGTAGGGGAAGTTCCACGGCATGACGCCGACGAGGGCACCCACCGGCTTGCGCTGCAGCACAGTGTCTTCCGCGCCGGGCACGTCGAGCGTCTCGTCCTCGAGCAGTGCGGGGCCGTTGTCGGCGTAGTAGCGGTAGATGTTGGACGACAGCTCAACCTCGCCCTGAGATTCGGTGAGCGGCTTGCCCATTTCGAGCGAGATGGTTCGGGCCAGTTCGTCGGAACGCTCGGTGTAGAGGTCGGCGACCTTGTGCAAGATTTCGGCACGGTGCTTCGGTGAGGCCTTGCGCCACGTCTGGAAACCGGCGTGTGCGTCGGTCAGTGCGCGCTCGACGCCGGCCGCGTCGAGAGTCTCGAATTCCTTGACAGTTGTGCCGTCGGCAGGATTGACAGTTTTGTAGGTCGTCATGATCTGTTCAACGGTCGGGGAGGGGCCCGTTGTTCCTATTCGGGCAAAACGGATGCTCCGGCAGTGGTCAGGAAGGGGTCCGATGCCCGCCGTCGCGGTGACGCGCCCGGTACTCCATGGGCGTGCAATCGAATTGACGGCGGAATGTACGCGTCAGATGCGAACTGTCGTAGAAGCCCCACCGGGCAGCGATCTCGCCCAGAGTGACCGCGGGATCGGCAGTGAGGATGTCTCGTATCGCGCCGTTCATGCGTTCGTGGCGCACGCATTCGGAGAAGGTGGTGCCGGCCGCGTTCAGTAGGCGGTGCATCGTGCGGGTCGAGATCATCGCCTCGCGCGCTGCGGCGTCGGCGCTGACGCGGCCGGACGGTAGGGCGGTGCGGATGTAGTGGCGCAGCATCATTCGGGTGGCGTTGTCGCGTGTCTCCGAATCGCGGGTGGTCGTCGTCGATCCGGCCACCGCGGTCAGCACGTCGACGAACGATCGATCGAGTGTCGCGAGCGCGCCGGGGTCGAGTGTCGAGCTCTCCTTCCACAGGACCGACATCATCGATCCCACCAGTGCACCCGCACCCGTCGTGGTGTCGATGCTGGTGCCCGTCACCGCGTCGGGATTCCACAGCTCCCGCGGGATTCGGAACGAGAGCACTTTCCACATCTCTCTGCTGTCGGTCTCGCGGTACTCCATCTGGTACGGGCGGGTGGTGTCGAAAACGGTGATCGAACCAGGCGTGATCAGCGAGCGGCGTTCGTCTTGCTCCGCGAGGCAGGTTCCTTCCAACTGGAGATTGACGAACACTGCGTCGAGCGGCGCGCGCGTGACTTCGCGCTGACCGTGTTTGAGGACCTGGGTGACCGAGGAGATCTCGGCGCAGTTGACCACCGCCAGTTCCTGAGAGTCGACCCAACCCGGGACGCCGTCGGGAACGGAGCTGCGGTCTCGTTGCGAGCGGCCTCGATGGGGAGCCAACGGAGTGAAGGCCTCGCACACCACGTCGCCCCAGTAGCTCACCTGCTCCTGGGGACTCAGCCCGGACGTGGACCAGTACGGCACGATGGCCCTCCTCCCGTGGTGTCGGCGTTTCCACTGGAACCGACGATAGATCGCCTGATCGACAGCTGTATTTTCCCGGCGTAACAACCTCGACCGTGGCGGTCGTCGCGCGTCAGGCCGTTCTGCGGTACGTCGATTCGGAGTGGGCTGCCCTGGTGTGCAGCATCGGCAGGACCTCGTCGAGGAGGCAGCGTTCGAGTTCGACGCGATGAGTGTCGAGCAGGGGAACGATCGTCACCCCGTCTGCGACGTGTGCTGCCGCGATGTCGGCGATGAGTCCGGCCAGACCCGACGGTGTGCCGATGTAACAGACGGTCCTGGGGGCGTGGACTCGTGCGTCGGCCAGTTCCGTGCGCGCTGTTCTCGCGTCGTGCGCTACGTGAACCGCGACGTCGAGAACGACCGACGGCGCATCTGTCCGGTGCCCACGGTCGTTGTGCGCCGCACGCAGGCGGGCTCGTGCGAGCTGGGCCGTGGCGAGATCGTCCGCCCGGATGTGAACGGTCTCGGCGACCGGTGGGTCGGTCAGCCACCGAGGATCCGACTGTTCGGTCGGTGTGAGAGACAGTGCGACAACCATATTCGTGGTGAGCATGAAGGGTCCGTTCGCGTCGAGGTCAGTGAGTGGGTTCGGGTGGGGTCAGGGACCGCAGGGTGGATCCGTGCCATACGAGGGGCTCGGTGCTCGGATCGCTGCCCATGCGGTGCACCTCCATCACCACGACGTCGTGGTCGCCGGCTCGAATCTCGCTGTGAATGCTGCACTCGAGGTGCGCTGCGGCACCGCCGATGAAGTGCGCTTCGGTCTCGGAGGTGAACGAGTCGATCCCGTCGAATCGGTCTCCGGACTTCGAGGACAGCTGACCGATCGAGGATCGGTGTAGTCCACTGAGCACCGATACCCCGATTCGCGGCGCGCTGCGCAGCGTGGGCCAAGTGGTCGACGTGTGTTGCACGGCGAACAGCACGAGGGGCGGGTCGGCGGAGATCCCGACCTGAAAGGAAGACGCCACGAGACCGACCGGCACGTCGTCGATGACGGCCGACAACATGACGATGCCCGACGGGAACAGTGCGAATGTCTTGCGAAGCAGGCTCGTGTCGTCGGAGACGTCGACGAGCGTGAGTGAGGGTGGTGTTGCCATCCGGGTCATGTGTGACCGCCGTTCTTCAGTGCTGGGGGTGGTCGAGCGGGGGGATGGCCGCCGAGTGCGGCCATCCCCCCGTCCTGGGAGAGCGATGCGTGCAGAGTGTGCGGTGGCGTGTCAGACGCCTGCGGTGACCCAGTCGACGTGTGTTCCGCCCGTGCCACTGACTTCGGCGTCGCGCACGAAGGCACCTCGGTACTTGGCGGCCGCATGCCGATCGGGGAGCTGAGGGCCGATCTCCGGGAACATGCGTTCGCGCAACGTGCCGGATCCGTATTCCTTCTGCGCGAGTCCACGCTCCTGCAGCACCGGGATCACGTGGTCGACGAAATCCTCCGCCGACTGCGGGAAGTACTGGATGATCTGGTTCACGCCGTCCACGCCCGCGTCCTGCCACTGCTCGAGCTGATCGGCGATCTGCTCGGGGGTGCCCACCATGCGGCTGGCGTAGGACAGGGCCCCGACGAGATCGGAGACCTTGGCCTTCTGTCCGTTGTTGGAGTCCTCGAACATGCGGGCGTAGCCCTGCACTCCCGACATCGAGGTCTGCTCGATCGGCATGTCCGGGTCCAGACCGGACACGTCGATGCCCATGTCGCGGCCGATGTGTGCGGCCAGGCCTCGATAGCTGATGTCCTCGTCGATCTCGGCGGACTTGCGCCAGGCCTCCTCCTCGGTGGACCCGACGACGAACGAGAAGCCCTGGATGAACTTGAGGTCACCGGCGTTGCGGCCGGCAGCCACTGTTTCCTTGCGCTGCTCGGCGATGCCCTTGCGCGCTCCCTCGATCGTCGGATACACGACGAACGTGGCCTCGGCATGACGAGATGCGAACTCACGTCCCACTTTCGACGATCCGGCTTGATACATGACCGGTGTGCGCTGCGGGGACGGGGACGCCATGTGTGGGCCGAGGACCTTGTAGCGTTCGCCCTGGTGGTAGATCCGGTGAATCTTGTCGGCATCGGCGTAGACCCCGGCTTCACGATCGGCGAGCACCGCGCCGTCGTCCCACGATCCTTCCCACAGTTTGTAGACGACCTTCATGTACTCGTCGGCCCAGCGGTACCGCTCGTCGTGCTCGACGATCTTGTCGAAACCGAAGTTCTGCGCGGCCGAGTGGGTGGCGCTGGTGACGATGTTCCACCCGATTCGCCCCTTGCTCAGGTGGTCCATCGTCGACATCTTGCGAGCGAAGCTGAAGGGGTGCTCGGTGAGGATCGAGCTGGTGAACGTCAGTCCGAGGTTGTCGGTCGCCCCGATGAGAGCAGCGCAGAGAGCAGCCGGGTCGTGGCAGGGCATGTGCAGCCCCTCCTCGATGTACGCGTTCCACTTGCCCTCGTACGCGGGATCGATCCCGACGACGTCCGCCAGGAACAGGGCGTCGTACTTGCCGCGTTCGAGCGTCTTGGCGAGGTCGACCCACGTATCGAGGGTGTCGAAGTGCACCTGGGTGGTTTTCGGATTGCGCCACAGACCGTGATAGGTGTGCGAGACGGTATTCATCTGGAATGCATTGAAGATCATTCGATTGCGTGTCATGGAGAGAAATGTAAACAGCGCTTGTGTCGCATCCATTAAACGCGGAATCGGTTGCGTTTCCATCACCTCACCGGTACTGCCCGTGGGAAGTGAGGAAGGTTGGGCATCCGAATCAGCTGTGATGCAACATGATTGATGAATCGGAGTCGGTGGTCGCTGTCGTGAAAAGGGCATGGAAAAGCCGCACTCTGCTCGTGTCGTTCGGCAGATGTGCGGCGCTTTATCGGGAATGTGAATGTCTGAAATTCCACCTACGGGTGCGCGATGAGTTGGGTTTCGATCGGTGCAGGGTCTGTTTTTCTCGGCCTGTTGTCGGAGGAATTGTTTCTCGTGGATTCGCGTGCGATCGGTTCACGGGGGCGGTCGTCGGGGTGTGCGTTCCATGTTGCCTGCGCAGTGCGGTGTCCCGATTGTAAAAATCGGCCATCTTTTTGTACGGGTGCGCCAGGTCGGTCGATCCGGGCGTGGGGAGGCGGGTCGGCCGACCTGCAGAACTGCTACTGGTCGGTAACTTCGGCGCGTGGATGGAGTGATACCCCACTGCCCCGCACAGCAGCAGATTCGAAGATTAAAGTCGGGGTTGGACGCATCCAAAAGACGACGTTGAAACTGAGGCAAAGGCGAAACATGACAGCGAAGAAGCCGACCATCATTTACACCCTGACCGACGAGGCGCCCATGCTGGCGACTCACGCGTTTCTGCCGGTCATACGTTCTTTCGCCAGCGCGGCCGAGATCAACGTCGAGTCGAGTGACATCTCCGTTGCCAACCGCATCCTCGCCGAGTTCCCCGATTACCTCAACGAAGACCAGCGAGTGACCGACAACCTCGCCGAGCTGGGCAAGCTGACGCAGCTGCCCGAGACCAACATCATCAAGCTGCCGAACATCAGCGCCTCGGTGCCGCAGTTGCTCGCTGCCGTCAAGGAACTGCAGGACAAGGGCTACGCGATTCCCGACTTTCCCGGCAATCCGAAGACCGACGAAGAGCGCGAGATCCGCGAAAGGTACACCAAGTGCCTCGGCAGCGCGGTCAATCCGGTTCTGCGCGAAGGTAACTCGGACCGTCGTGCTCCGAAGGCCGTGAAGGAATTCGCCCGCAAGCACCCGCACAGCATGACCGAGTGGTCGATGGCGTCGCGCACCCACGTCGCGCACATGCGCGAGGGCGATTTCTACCACGGTGAGAAGTCGACGGTCGTCGACGGTGATCGTGAGATCAAGATGGAGCTGCTGCCCGCCGACGGCGAGCCGATCGTGCTCAAGGAGTCGGTCTCGCTCACCGACGGTGACGTCATCGATTCGATGTTCATGAGCAAGAAGGCGCTCCTCGATTTCTACGAGCACGAGATGCAGGACGCCTACGACACCGGCGTCATGTTCTCCCTGCACGTCAAGGCGACGATGATGCGGGTATCGCACCCCATCGTGTTCGGCCACGCTGTGCGCGTGTTCTACAAGGACGCGTTCGCCAAGCACAACGAGCTCTTCGAGGAGCTGGGCGTCAACGTCAACAACGGACTCTCGGACCTCTACACCAAGATCGAGACCCTCCCGGCGTCCAAGCGCGACGAGATCATCGAAGATCTGCACAAGTGTCACGAAACCCGTCCGGAACTCGCGATGGTCGACTCCGCCCGCGGCATCTCGAACTTCCACTCGCCCAGCGACGTGATCGTCGATGCGTCGATGCCCGCGATGATTCGCGCCGGCGGCAAGATGTGGGGAGCGGACGGACGTCCGAAGGACACCAAGGCAGTCAACCCCGAGTCGACGTTCTCCCGGATCTACCAGGAGATGGTGAACTTCTGCAAGACCAACGGCCAGTTCGATCCGACGACGATGGGCACCGTTCCCAACGTCGGCCTGATGGCGCAGAAGGCCGAGGAGTACGGCTCGCACGACAAGACCTTCGAGGTACCGAAGGCGGGCGTCGCGAACATCACCGACAAGGCCACCGGCGAGGTGCTGCTTACGCAGACCGTCGAAGAGGGCGACATCTGGCGTCTGTGCATCGTCAAGGATGCCCCGATCCAGGACTGGGTCAAGCTCGCCGTGACGCGCGCGCGTGAATCCGGAATGCCGGTCGTCTTCTGGCTCGACCCGTACCGCCCGCACGAGAACGAGCTCATCGGCAAGGTGCGCAAGTACCTGAAGGATCACGACACCGAGGGCCTCGACATCCAGATCATGTCGCAGGTTCGCGCGATCCGGTACACGATGGAGCGTCTGGTCCGCGGACTCGACACCATCTCGGCAACCGGCAACATCCTGCGTGACTACCTCACCGACCTGTTCCCGATCCTCGAACTCGGCACCAGCGCCAAGATGCTCTCCATCGTTCCTCTGATGGCAGGCGGCGGACTGTACGAGACGGGTGCGGGTGGCTCGGCTCCCAAGCACGTCAAGCAGCTCATCGAGGAGAACCACCTGCGCTGGGATTCGCTCGGCGAATTCCTGGCTCTGGCCGTGAGCCTCGAAGACCTGGGCATCAAGACCGGCGACGTCAAGGCGACCATCCTCGCCAAGGCACTCGACTCCGCCACCGGCAAGCTGCTCGAGAACAGCAAGGGCCCGTCGCGCTCGACCGGTGAACTCGACAACCGTGGCAGCCAGTTCTACCTCGCCCTCTACTGGGCACAGGAACTCGCCGAGCAGACCGAGGACGCCGAACTGGCCAAGCACTTCGCGGCACTGGCGAAGACGCTCGCGGAGAACGAGGAGAAAATCGTCTCCGAGCTCAACGAGGTCCAGGGCACCGCAGTCGACATCGGCGGCTACTACTACCCCGACCCCGAAGCCACCGCTGCAGTGATGCGCCCGTCCAAGACCTTCAACGAGGCTCTGGAGTCCGCGAAGCAGTAGTTTCTCTGGCTCACCCCCTCATCGAATGAATGGTCCATTCACGCGCTCAGACGTTGTGAATGGACCATTCATTCGTTCTGGGGCGCACCAGAATTGGGGTTTACCGCCCACCCCGCTCGGATCAATGTGACTTTCACGCGCTCAGACGTACTGAATGGACCATTCATTCCTTACGGTGGCGGCACCAAGATGTCGAGGAAGGCCGAACAACTAGCGCTCTGGCGTCGTCCGGGCAATTGCACGACCGAGATGGTGCGATGAATGCTTGGCTCGATGGGCAGATAGATCAGGTTCGCGAACGACATCATCGGCACTACCAATTCCGGGATGACGGTGATGCCGAGTCCCGCCGCGGTCAGGCCCGCCACGGCGGCTACGTTGTGCGCCTGAACAGACGGTCCGACTTCGACTCCCGCGTTTTCCAGCGCCAGTCGCACATGCGAGGCGATGCTGGATTCGGAGCCGAAGGCGATGAACGGCTCGTCGGCGAGGTCGGTCCACCTCAGGCTCTTCCGCTGCGCCAGAGCGTGATTCGGTGGTAGCGCGCATACGAACGCGTCGGCGCTGACCGTCGTACGCATCAGGTCGTTCGCTCGACCCGAGGCTGCCACCACTGCGAAATCCACGGAACCGTCGCGGACGGAAGCCACCACGTCGTCGCGCAGACCGTCCTTGATGTGCACCGAGACGTCGGGATGGCTACTGCGAAAGTCCACGATGTACGGCGGGAGAAACGTCGCCGCGATCGAGGGCAGGCACGCGATGGTGACGGTTCCGCGGTCACCGGAAACGAAGCGTCCGATCTGCTCCAGGCCGTCATCGAACTCGAGCAGTACCCGACGGGCATAGGCCGTCACCTCGTGTCCGTCGCCGGTGAGGTCGACGCTGCGGGTGGTGCGGACGAACAGTCGCACGCCCAGACGGCGCTCGGCCTCGGCAACGGTGCGGCTGAGGTTCGGTTGAGATACCCCGAGGGACGCCGCCGCTGAGGTGAAGCTCGCGAGATCGGCCAGCGCCACGATGGCCCGTAGGTGCGCGATACCGATATTGATGCTCACAGCGAATGAATGTATACCCAACTGATGTTGGACTGACTAAGTGATCTGCACAACACTCGTCGTATCGGATGAAGGAGATCACATGCTGTCACTGCTCGGCTTCGGAACGATTGCCGTCATTCTGCTGCTGTTGTTCACTCAACGTGTCGCGGCCATCGTTGCTCTTGCGGGTGTCCCGCTCGCAGCAGCGTTCCTGGCCGGCAACTCGCCGTCCGAGGTGGCAGGGTTCGTCAAGGACGGGCTCGGCGGCGTCGTCGGCGTCGCGGCGATGTTCCTGTTCGCGATCGTCTTCTTCGGGATCATGCGCGACGCGGGTCTGTTCGATCCCATCATCGCCCGCATTGTGCGCTGGGCAGGCAGTGCCCCGCCGACCGTGGCAGTCGCGACCACTGCCCTCGCCGTGGTGGCTCACCTCGACGGTGCCGGCGCAACAACGTTCCTGATCGCCGTGCCCGCCATGCTGCCGATCTACGACCGCCTCGGTATGAGCAGACTCGTCCTGGCCACCTGCGTCGGTCTCGGTGCCGGAGTGATGAACATGGTCCCTTGGGGTGGTCCGACGGCTCGCGCTGCAGCAACGCTGGGTGTCGACGCCAACGAACTGTGGGTCCCGTTGATTCCTGCTCAGATCGCCGGGGTCGTGTTCGCACTGGGCGTCGCCTACTACCTGGGTCGGCGTGAGCGGACCCGCCTGGCCAAGGTAGCCGCGGGCGATGCGTCGGCCGTAGTGGAGGAGTCGACGGCGCGAGTCGCCGAACGCATGTCCGTGGGATCCGGGGATACCGGATCCGCAGTCGGTGAGGCGAACGAGGAGCCCGTCAGCCCGTTGACCGGTGGCGACGATGCGGACGGTCCGGCAACCGCGTCGAGTGACCGAGCACTGCTGCGGCCGAAGTTGTTCTGGGTCAACGCCTTCCTGGTAATCGCGACGTTGGCTGCGTTGATCACCGCCATCGCCCCTCCGGAGACGTGCTTCATCATCGCCACCATCGTGGCGCTCCTGGTCAACTACCGCGGAATGAAGGACCAGTCCGCCCGCATCGAGGCCCACGCTGTCGGTGCCATGCTGATGGTCGGCACCTTGTTGGCTGCGGGGGTACTACTCGGTGTGCTCGACGGCAGCGGCATGATCGAGTCCATGGCGGTCAGCGCAGCGAATGCCATTCCGGACGCTATGGCCCCCGCCTTACCGCTTATCGTCGGCGTGTTCGCCGTCCCGATGAGCCTCATCTTCGGGCCGGACGCCTACTACTTCGGCGTGCTACCTGTCCTCATCGAGGTGGGTGACCAATTCGGCGTCAGCGCAATCGATCTGGCGCAAGCCTCGATCATCGGTGAGGAAACGGTCGGATTCCCGATCAGCCCGATGACCGGTGCGTTCTACCTTCTGGTGGGTCTCGCGAAAGTCGACATCGGTAAGCACATTCGGCACACGCTGGGGTGGGCGTGGCTGATCAGTCTCGGCATGCTCGGCGTTGCCATGGCCACCGGCGCGATCCCGCTGTGGTCGTCATGAGTCGCGACGGCACGATCCGGCTCGGGGCCGGAGCAGGCTTCGCCGGCGACCGTATCGACCCCGCCCAGATCTTGGCCGAGCGAGGCAAGCTCGACTATCTGGTCTTCGAGTGCCTCGGAGAGCGGACGGTTGCGACCGGGCAGGCCCGAAAATTGGTCGATCCCACGGCGGGCTACGACCCGCTCCTGGCAGCGCGCATGCGCGCAGTACTCGGCTCGACCACTGAGCAGGGCATCACCGTCGTCACCAACTCAGGGGCCGCGAATCCTGTTGCGGCAGCCGCGGTCGTCGCGCAGGTGGCGGAGCAGGTGTGCTCGCGTTCGGTGCGCGTCGCTGCTGTCACCGGCGACGACGTGCTCGACGCGGTGCGTCGCATCGATCCGGTGGTGTGGGAGACCGGAGGCCCGCTGTCGGAGCATTCCGAGGAACTGGTGTCGGCCAACGCCTATATCGGGGCCGATGCGGTACTGCCCGCACTCGACGTCGGTGCCGACGTGATCATCACCGGCCGTCTTGCCGATCCAGCGCTGTATCTCGCGCCGCTGATGCACGAGTTCGGTTGGGCCGGGCAGGATTGGGAGACGCTCGGTGCGGGGACGGCAGTAGGGCATCTACTCGAATGCGCGGGCCAACTGACCGGTGGTTACTTCGCCGACCCGGTCACCAAGCCTGTGCAGGGTTTGGCAAATCTGGGCTTCCCGTTCGGGGACGTACGTGCTGACGGCACAGCCGAATTCGGCAAAGTCGACGGCACCGGTGGGGAATTGACGCGGCGAACGTGCTCCGAGCAGTTGCTCTACGAGGTGGGCGATCCAGCCAGATATTTGACGCCGGACGTGACCGCCGATTTCACCGGAATCGCGTTCGAGACCGTCGGACCCGATCGGGTAGCAGTGTCCGGGGCGACGGGCAGTACACGGCCTGAGGAGTTGAAGGTGACCCTCGGATTTCGCGGCGGTTGGCTCGGTGAAGGGCAGATCAGCTACGCCGGGCCACGCGCACTGCAACGTGCCGAGCTCGCCGGAGAGATAGTGCAGCAACGACTGTGGGAGGTGCACGGCATTCCGGCGGAGAATGTCGGCATCGAGTTCATCGGGGCGGGCGCAGCATTCCGCGGACTTGCGCCGATGACCGATGTCCCTGAAGTGCGACTGCGCGTGACCGCGAAGGTGCCCAACGCGGAGACCGCGGCACTCGTGGGGTGGGAAGTCGAAAGCCTCTACACCAACGGTCCGGCCGGCGGAGGTGGGGCACGGAGCAGTAGCGCCGAGGTGCTCGCGATCAGGTCGTGTCTGATTCCACGTGCACTTGTGACGACCGCCGTACACACCACGGAGGTGACGCTATGAGGACCGTCGACGATCTCTCCGACGTGCGAACCGGGGACAAGGGTGACACCCTTATTCTCGCTGTCTTCCCGCGGACCGACGAGCACTACGCGTTGCTCAGTCGTGTGCTGACCGCCGAGGCTGTCGGTGC
The DNA here is from genome assembly GCF_002259145.1 of Rhodococcus sp. 15-2388-1-1a. NCBI lineage: Bacteria > Bacillati > Actinomycetota > Actinomycetes > Mycobacteriales > Nocardiaceae > Rhodococcus > Rhodococcus sp. 15-2388-1-1a. The sequence continues at coordinate 28,693 of NZ_NPFP01000035.1, forward strand.
GCATTTCGCGCCGCTGGTCACGGGAGAAGTCCGTCGAACCGACATGCCTCTGGTCTCAGGGTTGGTGTTCGAGCTACCCGGCGTGCTCGGTGGGGGAGTGACGGGTAGCCCGGTGCTCGACGGACACGGCAAATGTCTGAGCTACCACCTGCTGAGTATGACTGTGCCCGAATCTCTTTGACCGTGCTTCCCGACTCCCACGCCCTCAGCCCTCCGCCGGAGGCTAGATTCTCGGCTGTGTTTACTGCGGTTCGATGGAACCGACTGGGCTTGGGCAACGTCCAAGGCTATGAGCGTCGACTTCCGGCGAACAACGGCGGCGCAGGGGGCATATGTCGGACGACCGAGACGGCTGGGAAATGAGTGAGGATCAGATGGCGTCGGTTCTCAGTGAGGGGAGACTGTACTGATGAGTGCTACCGGGAGGGCGGCCGAGCAGGCACTGATTTTTATCCCCACTATCGAGGCTCTCGTAGATGGGAGTCACACCACCGATGTCTTCGAGAAGGCATATTTGAGGCTGGTGAAGCGGACTCCGGGGATACTCGAAAGGGAGGTGTCCGAGATCGTCAACGATCTGTTCGGCGACGTGGACGCTTACGTCGCCAAGGACAGGTTGCGTGGCGATGACGATCTGGACGCAGGACAATTGCTTGTCTGTGCGACTGGGGCCTTGGAAAAACTTCGTCAATTGAGTCGAGATGGATAATGTCGATCTCTCGTTGATCTGAGTTCATAAGTCAGCAATGCGCTCTGACATGGAAATCTTGGGGGTGGATAATGACGAAGCATCAGATATCGGTCGAAGCAATGCTGAGCCAATACAGGGAGCTGATCGAGGCATTTGTCCAAGAAGAGATTTCGGCAGATGATTTCGAGACCAATTTTATTCGCATCTTCACCAACGATAAAAGTCAAATGCCGGGTAGTGAGTTCATAATTCTCGAAAATCTATTTTTCGATGTAGGTGATTATGTTTCGGATCCGGTGCTGCGCGATAGCCCGGAGGATCTGTCGGGCGAACAGCTCAGAGAACGCGCGGCGGTCACCTACTCGAAACTGTTCGGTCTTGAGTGAAACAGCTCTTGGACGCTTGGCGAGCGCTGCCTTGTCAATTTCGTTGGCGCTTGTCAAGCACCCGAGGCTTGGCGCAGGGGGGTCTGTGAATAGCAGCCGGCTGAAAGGACCGGGTGAATGGACCATTCATTCGTTCAGTGCGACCTGCGCACTGGGCAGCACCGGCAGCGCCACCGGATACAACTGGTAGCTTCCGCTCATTCCTTTGAGTTCGACGTCGCGGGGCGTACCGAGAGTCAGATCGTGAGCCGCACCGATTGCCTTTCGAACCGGTTCGCTGACCAGAATTTCGCCGCCGTCGGCCTGTCCCGCGACGCGTGCCGCCATGGCGACGTTGAGTCCGAACAGATCGTCGCCGCGTCGCACCGAGCTGCCGACGTGCACGCCCATTCGGACGCGGATGCGGTCCCACCGATCGGGGTTCTGCAGCAGTGCTTCCTGGACTTTCACTCCGCAGCGCACCGCCTGGGCCGGGTCGGAGAAGGCGATCATGTAACCGTCGCCTTGGCTCTTCACCACGTGACCTCCGTGGTCGTCGACGTGTTTGCGGATGAGCTTGTTGTGCTTCTCGAGCAGCTTCACCCAGCCGCGGTCGCCGAGTTCCTCGTTGCGTGCGGTTGATCCTTCGATGTCGGAGAACATCACCACGATGTCGCCGTCGGCGGTCATGCGCGCCAAGTCTGGGCGTTCGACCTTGGCCCAGCCGGCCAGATCCTCGACGGAGTTGCGGACCGTTGCGCCGAAGCCCTTGGTGATGAGTAGGTCCGTGGTGTGGAAGGCAGTTCTGATCGCAAAGGGCACCAGACCGCGTCGCTTGCGACGTTGTTGCGATTCGAGTGCACGGTCGAGTGCCCGACGTGTGTGCTTCAACTTTCGACGCGAGACGATCAAGACCACACCGAGAGCGATGATGGCGGCGAGCTCGACTCCGGCAACTATCCACAGGATCACGTCGCTCATCCTTGCCTGTCGACCGCATCCGCGGGCGCACATCCGACGGCGAATTGCCGTCGATAGGCCGTCGGTGTCACCGCGAATGCAGAGCGGAAGTTCTGACGCAGGGTAACGGCGCTGCCGAATCCGCACAGGGTAGCGATGTTCTCGATACTGCGGTCGGTCGTTTCGAGCAGACTCCGAGCTTCCTCGAGGCGTTTGTCCAGCACCCAGCGAGCGGGGGTGGACCCCGTCTCGAGCTGAAACTGACGGATGAAGCTGCGTCGGCTCATGCGCGCATGTTCGGCAAGTCTCTCGATGGGTAACGGCTCGTCGAGTCGTTCGAGTGCCCAGCTCAGGACGTCGGCGATCGCAGTATCTCCCGACGCCTCGATGACCGGACGTTCGATGTACTGCGCCTGACCGCCGTCTCGATGGGGTGCGACCACCAGACTGCGCGCTACCCGCGTCGCGGCGGCCGAACCGAGGTGCTTGCGCACGATATGCAGGCAGGAATCGATCGACGAAGCAGTGCCCGCTGAGGTCATCACGTCACCGTGGTCGATGTAGAGCACCGACTCTTCGAGGACGTTCTGCGAGTTGCGTTCGCGCAGTTCGGGCATCTTGGTCCAGTGCGTGACGGCGGGCCGGCCGGCCAGCAACCCGGTGTCTGCGACGGCGAACGAGCCGAGGCAGAGACCCGCGATCTCTGCGCCTCGCATATGTGCCCCACGGAGTGCGTTCGAGAGGTCAGTGCGTATGTAAGGCAACGACTCCGGCCACGACGTCACGATGACGATGTCAGCCCAGTCGACGGTATCGGGGCCAGCGATGTCGCCAACCGGGAAGCCCTCCTCAGTGCGGATCGAACCGGCTTCGTCGGACCACACTCGCGTCTCCCAATCCGGAGCGAGTCCGAGTCGAGTCACCTCACCGAACACCATCAACGGCGCGGCGAGATGGAACATGGTGATGCCGTCGAACGCGTAGAGCGCGATCCGCATGGCGTCTCCGATCTCGAATGTTGGCGCAAATCAATCGAAAGTATGCATCCGTGCCACTCGTGAACGCAAGGTGCGCACCGGAGGATGAGAAGCGACCGAGAACGCCAGTCGAAGGAGAACACCATGACCGCACCGCGCAGAGCATTGATCGTCATCGACGTCCAGCAGGAGTACTTCGAGGGTGTGCTGCAGATTCAGTACCCGCCCCGAGACGAGTCGTTGGCCAACATCGTCCGGGCGATCGAAGCCGCTGCGGCGCAGGATCTTCCCGTTGCGATCGTGCAGCACGAGATGCCCGACGGTGCACCCGCGTTCGTGAAGGGCACCCCGACCTACGAACTGCACCCCGACGTTCAGGCGCTCGTGCAGCCGTCCTTCGAGCGAGTCGAGAAGAAGTACAGCAGCGTGTTCGCCGGGACCGGCGTCGCGAAGTGGTTGCAGAGCAACGACATCGACACCGTCACGATCGTCGGCTACATGACAAACAACTGCGACCTCGCCTCCAGCGCCGACGCCGAGGTACTGGACCTGACCGTCGAAATTCTGTCCGACGCCACCGGCGCGATCAATCTCTCGAACGAGGCGGGCACCGTCTCGGCGGAGCAACTGCACAAGGCGTTGATGGTGCTCCTGCAGTCGAACTTCGCAGCAGTGGCGTCCACTGACCAGTGGGTGGACGCCGTCAAGAACGGAAATGGGCTCGTTGCAAACAATCTGGTGGTCTCGGCAGCGCAGGGCAACGACGCGGTGGCCTGACACTCGGTACGCTGGTTGCGGTGACGGCGCGCGCGATAACCGACCAGACGCTCGGTGCGTGGGTGATCAAGTGCAACCCGCACAAGACCGATCTCGCACCGATGGTCGACGACGGTCGCGCGCACGAGAACTGGTGCGTCGCCGACAACTACCGAACGCGCCTGATGGCACCCGGGCAACCAGTGCTGTTCTGGGTCAGTAGCCATCCGCGACGCGGAATCTGGGGTGCCGGCACCTTGACCGGCACCCCGGTTCCCGGCCCGCAGTGGAAGGTCTCGACGGACATCACGCTGTTCGACGAGCCGATCCTCGCGTCGAGCATTCAGTCCATCGCAGCACTGTCGACACTCGAGGTGTTCCGATCGCCGCAGCAGTCCAACCCCTCGTGGGTCGACGCCTCCGCGTGGGCAGTGATCCGACAGATGTTGCCTCTCGAATGATGTGATGGCGGCATGACACTGGAGGACGAGCCGACGCTGCACGGAATGTTGGACGTGGGGGACCGTCAGCGCATCTACTGGGAGCAATGGGGTCCGTCCGATGGCGTGCCGGCGGTCTACTTGCACGGCGGACCTGGCGGGACCCTGAACGCCAGTCAGTTTCGTCGACACTTCGACCTGTCCCGTGTTCGCGCAGTCGGATTCGAGCAACGTGGGTGTGGACGGTCCACCCCGCACGCGTCCGATCCCTCGACGTCGTTGTTCACCAACACCACTGCCCATCTGATTGCGGACATCGAAGCCCTGCGCGAGCACCTCGGTGTCGACGCCTGGATCGTCAACGGTGTGTCGTGGGGATCCACCCTCGCCGTCGCCTACGCCCTCGCACACCCGACGCGTGTCCTCGGCGTCGTTATGTTCGCCGTCACCACGACCGGTCGTGAGGAGGTCGATTGGATCACCGAGGGCGTCGGCGCGATCTTCCCCGAAGCGTGGGATCGTTTCGCCGCCTTCGCCGAGCAGGCCGGCATCGGCTATCACCGCGGACACGGACGAATAGTCGACGCCTACGCCCAACTACTGAACTCTAGCGATCTTGTGCTGCGGGACAGCGCATCTCGTGAATGGGCACTGTGGGAAGCTGTCCACATCTCGATCGGTACCGGAGGTATCAGACGCGATCCTAGGTGGGCCGATGACCGGTTCCGCCTTGCCTTCGTCCGACTGACCACGCATTACTGGTCGCACGACGGGTTTTGCGATCCGCCTCTGCTCGACCGCGCCGCAGGTCTGCGCGATATCCCGGGCGTCCTGATCCATGGCAGACGCGACGTGTCCGGACCCGCCGTCACCGCGTGGCGTCTGCACCGGGAGTGGCCCGGATCGACACTTCTCGTCGACGAGGGTGAAGGGCACGGTGGCAGGTCCATGGCCGTGCAGTGGGACACAGCGAACCAGGAACTGGTCGACCGGGCCTCGAAGTGACCGAATGGTGCATGATCGAGAGGTGACTTCTTTCCCGATTGTCGACCTGACTCCCGACGAACTGCTGACCACGACGCGCACCGTCCGCAAGCGCTTGGACCTGACGCGACCGGTTCCGATGGAGCTGATCAAGGAATGTCTCGAGATCGCTCTGCAAGCCCCGTCCGGATCGAACAAGCAGGGGTGGCAGTGGATCGTCGTCACCGATCCTGATCTTCGTGCCCGCATCGGTGCGATCTACGGTGAGTTGTTCGCGGCGTATCAGGCGTCGAAGCATTCCGCTTCGGCGCTGTTCGCCGACGACCCGGAACGTGCCTCGGTGCAGAAGCGCGTCGGCGACAGTGCCGGCTGGCTCGGCGAGCACATGGGCGAGGTTCCGGTGCTGCTGATTCCGTGCATCCAGGCAGGCAAGACGCTCCCGGCCGGAAACCAGGCCGGTCTGTGGGGCTCGCTGCTACCCGCAGTGTGGAACTACGCCCTGGCCGCACGGGCACGTGGTCTCGGAACAGCATGGACCACGATTCATCTCGCGAAGGAAGCCGAGATATCCGAACTGCTGGGCATCCCCGAGGACTTCCATCAGGGTGCGCTTATTCCCACGGCGTACTACACGGGTGAAACGTTCAAGGTAGCTCCGAGGGATCCGATCGAGACGGTATTGCACGTCGATCGCTGGTAATCAGCAGACCGATCACCGCCGAGTCTGAGTAGAAGCTACCTGGGCAGCGCCATCTTGTACCGCAAGGCGTAGGCCAGCTTGCCCGGCTTGTCGTCGGAGTACGGGGCCGACAGCTTTCCGAATTCACCCTTGGTGGCTGCCTTGCCGTCGTTCCACGCGCTCAAGGCACCGAGTTCCGCTGCGGTGCGGCCACTGTCGATCACCGCGTCTTTCGGTGCGGCGACCTGGGCGCGCGACACCGACTCGACGGTGCTCAGGTAGTTCGCGAGGTTGTTGCTGTCCCAGCCGCTGATGTCGACTGCGCCGGAGTCGCGAACCCATGCACCCCAATAGAATTCCTGGAACGGGATGGTTCCGGGGGTGAAGCCGATGTCGCGGGCGAAGTACGTCAGGCTGCGGTACTTGTCGTTCTGGAACTTGGCGAGGCCGACTCCCGACGGCAGTTGTTCCACCGGAACCTCGTTGCCGTCGACGTCGTAGTTCCACACCCACTTCTCGGCTTTCATTCGCGCCCAGAAATCGGCGGTGCTCAGGTCACTGAGGTTCGCGACCACCCGCAGGCGGAGGTGCAGATTCGGTCCGCCGTCGGCCGTTTCGTAGAACGAGGTGAGTGTGTGGTGTCCGTCGGTCAGGTACGGCACACCGCCCGGCCCGATGACGACAGTCTTCATGGGCGCGATGGTGTCGGGCGTTTCCTGACCGACGGGGACGGTGCAGGTGAACGAGGACGGATTGTCCAGTCGCGCATCGGGTAACGCGGATGCGGCCTCTTCCTGACCGTTTGCCTCGCACCAGTCGTCGAACTTCTTGTTGATCTCGTCCTTGCCGAGCGTGTATCGACCGAGCTTGTAGTACACCTCGTCGTACCCGAGTGACGGTTGTGTCGCGCGCACCTCACCGATCGGGAGATCCAGAAGCTCACCGGCTTCGGCACATTGGTAACCGAGCCCCGAAGACGATCCGGAGGGGAGCAGGTCCGCGACCTGACACAACGGCGACGCTGTCCGTGCTGGCGCGGCAGTGGCAACGCCGCCCATCGACGCGGAGACGACAGAGACCAGTGCGAGTGTGCCCAGTAGGGCAGCTCTACGAAGCGAGGCCATTCGTGCAACTCCTATGAGTTCGAGTGAAGATCCCCGGAGACTGCCGCACTCCGGTCACCGGCCGATGTCGCGGAACCGAACCAGAGATGGTCCGGAGATGAACGCGCCACGTCGCGTACGCAGCCCTGGGATGGTGGTGTCAGAACTCGGCTTCAGGGTGCCGCAGTGGCGAGAACGCCACTATGGCTGCGGCGATGGCGAATACGACGATGACGCCGATCAGGGTCGGTCGTTCACCGATCACGCTGACCAACAGGCCCGCGATCACGGCACCGAGGGCGGCCATGGTGCGGTTGACGGAGCGCCTGGCAGCGTTGACGCGCCCGAGTATCTCATCCGGGGTGAGCGCTTGCCAGTACCCCATCTCGTTCGCGTTCTCCGCGCCCGCCGCCAGACCTTGTAGGCCCAAGGCTGCGAAGAGCAAGACATGGCCGACCGCTGTGTCGGTTGCGAAGGCCACGAGAATCCAGGCGAGGGGATAGAGCGTGCGGGCGAGGATGACTGCTCGACCCGAGCCGATTCGCTTGCCGAGCGTGTGGGCAATGGACGCTCCGAGCAGGCTGGCGGCACCGAATGTCGTCAGCAGTAATCCGTAGTTGTAGGCGCTGAACCCGAGCGAGCGGAGCGCGAAGAGCGACAGCACGGTCAATGCGGCTCCGTTGGCGAGGAACCACACGTGTGTCGAGACAGCGAGCGGGTTGAGCGTGCGGTGACGATACGTGAACTTCAGACCGTCACGTACTTCGCCGATCAGGTTGCGGGCGTGAGCAGTAGGTCGAGGCTCGTCCACATCGAGGCTGTGATTGAGCGCTGCGTCGACGACATAGCTGATGGCGTCAACGGCGATCACCAGGGGCGCGCCGAGCACTCCTACGAGTCCGCCTCCGATCGTCGGCCCCAATGTCGTTGCGGCCGCGTCGGCTTGGTCGAGTCGAGCATTCGCCTGCACCAGTTGACTGCGTGGCACCAACCGGGGCAGCAACGACTGCGTCGCAGCGAATCCGAACACCGAGAAGGATCCGAACAAGAGCAACACGATGATCAGAACCCAAATGTGGAGAAGGCCGGCGAGCCACAGGAGCGGAACCGCGCCGAGCGTCACTGCACGGCCGACGCTGGCCCACACCAGAATCGGCTTGCGACGCCACCGATCGACGAACACACCGGCGACCAACCCGAGTACCGCATAGGGGATGAACTGCGCCGCGTTCACGACACCGACTTCGAAGGGTGTCGCGTTCAACAACTGCACTACCAAGATGGGCATCGCTACCGCTGTCACCGACGAGCCGGCCGAACTGATCACTGCGGCCGTCAGAAACCGGCGAAACGACGAACGACGGTACGGCGGCGAGACGTCAGTCATGGGTTCTGCTCACGAAGCCTCCACCCAGCCGACTCAGCGATCTTCGCGCAACATCGCGTAGACGAGGGTGTCGGTCCATTCACCCTTGCACCACCAGTTCTGGCGGAAATGTGCTTCCTGACGCATCCCGACCCGCGCCGCCAACCGGGCCGACGCGTCGTTGCGGCCGTCCAGCTGTGCGCTGATCCGGTGGATTTGGGGTAGCAAGAACACGTGCTCGACCAACGCGTTCACCGCCTCGGTGGCGTAACCCCGACCGGCGACGGAGGGGGAGAACGTCCACCCGAGTTCGACGAGAGCCGGGGAACCGTCGACCAACCACGCCTCGACGTTGCCCACCACCGTCCCCTCGTGTTCGACCACCATCGCGAGTGCCTGGGTGTGCAGTCCGATTCGCTTCATCCGTTTGCCTACCGCAGCAACCGCATCGGCGTGTGTCCACGCTTCGTGGAGCAGGTAACGGCAGACTTCCGGGTCGCTGTAGTACGCGAGAATCCGGTCTGCGTCGTCGGGTTCGTACAGGCGAAGGGTTAGGCGCTCGGTGTGGATGGGCTCGACGGTCATAAGTCCGATTCTGCCCGACTTGTATTCACGCTGATTCGAACCCTGGTCGTAGACCCCGGTGTGACCGAGTGTGAGTAGTCGAACCTGCTCACACTCAACCGGAAGGCCTGTACCCATGGTCATGACGTCGTACGCCGCTCCCGCGGGACCCGTGGACACGCGCGACGGCGACGCCTCCAAAGTCGGCTCCGCACCCGTCTCGTCGAAAGACTCTGCGTGGCAGCGGTACCGATGGACCGTCCTGCGCGCCCTGTCGCCGATCGTCCTCCTCGTCCTCTGGCAGATCGCCAGTGCTGCCGGAGTTCTCTCCGAACGAGTACTGCCCGCACCGTCATTGATCTTCGACGCCGGTCTGGAATTGCTGCGCAACGGTGAATTGGCCGACGCTCTGGCCATTTCCGGAACGCGCGTTGTTCAGGGACTCCTGCTCGGCGGGCTGATCGGGGTGGCGCTCGGAGCGCTCGTCGGACTGTCGAAGCTCGCCGAGGCAACCGTCGACCCACCGCTACAGATGCTGCGCGCACTCCCGCACCTCGGCCTCATCCCGCTGTTCATTCTGTGGTTCGGGATCGGCGAGACTCCCAAGATCCTGCTCGTCGCTCTGGGAGTCGCGTTTCCGTTGTACCTCAACACGTTCTCGGCCATCCGTCAGATCGATCGCGACTTCCTCGACACGGCCGTCGTACTCGGTTTCTCGTGGCGTCAGCGGTTCACCACGATCATCCTGCCCAGCATCGCCCCGCAACTTCTGGTGGGACTGAGGCAATCGTTGGCCATCGCCTGGTTGTCGTTGATCGTGGCCGAGCAGATCAATGCGGAATCCGGGCTCGGTTACATCATCAACAACGCGCGGGACTTCCTGCGTGTGGACACCATCATCTTCGGGCTCGTCGTCTACGCGCTGATGGGAATCGCCACCGACGGCATCGTACGAATCCTCGAAAAACGATCCCTCCGTTACCGATTGGATGCCTGATTCATGACTACGACGACGACTTCGGTCGCCACCCTGCACGGCATCGACAAGTTCTACGGACCCAGTCACGTGTTGAAGGGCGTCGACCTGTCCATCGAACGCGGTGAGATCGTGTCGCTGGTCGGACGCTCCGGCTCCGGCAAGTCGACGATCCTGCGCGTTCTGGCCGGGCTGTCGACGGACCACACCGGTGAGCGGCACGTCGCCGGGAATCCCGCGGTGGCGTTCCAGGAACCACGGCTGTTTCCGTGGCGGTCGGTTCGCCAGAATGTGTCCTACGGTCTCAACACCGCAGGCGTCACCGGCAACAACGCGCTGACCGCGGCGGATGCGACCCTCGACGAAGTCGGGCTCGCGGACAAGCGAGACGCGTGGCCGATGACGTTGTCCGGTGGGCAAGCTCAGCGCGCAGCGCTGGCGCGGGCGTTGGTGGGGGAGCCCGAACTGCTCCTCCTCGACGAACCGTTCGGCGCGCTCGACGCACTCACTCGACTGACCATGCAGTCCCTCCTGCTCGACCTGTGGGGGCGGCACGGCTTCGGCATCCTGCTGGTCACCCACGACGTCGACGAGGCAATCACTCTGGGGGACAGGGTGGTGGTGCTCGACGGGGGTGCTGTGGCCGAGACCGTCCACGTCGACCTGCCTCGTCCCCGCGACCGGGGAACAGCCGGATTCTCTCGCATTCGCACTCACTTGCTCGGTGCCCTCGGCGTCCGCTGACGCCATCAATTTCACTGATAAGAAGGATCTTTCACGCATGTCGTCACACGCTCGTTCCCGATCGCTGCGCGCCGTCGGGATACTCGCTGCCCTGTCTCTGACGGTCGTCGGGCTCACCGGTTGTGTCTCCCGTGGCAGCGACACCGCAGCCACCGAAGCGCCCGAACTCGTCTCCAACGACCAGCTCGCCACGGTCACCCTCGACGTCGGCGACCAGAAGGGCGGCACCGAGGCACTGCTTCGCGCATCCGGGGAGCTGGACTCTGCTCCCTACGATGTCGCGTTCTCCACCTTCACCTCCGGCCCGCCTCAGGTGGAGGCCGCAACGGCAGGCCAGATCGACTTCGCGGTCACGGGCAATACGCCTCCGGTGTTCGGCGTCGCAGCCAATGCGCGTATCAAGGTCGTCTCCGCCTACACCAACGATGCGAGTGGCGATCAGATCCTTGTGCCTGCCGATTCGACTCTCGCGTCGTTTGCAGACCTGCGGGGCAAGAAGATCGCAGTGGGCAAGGGAAGTTCCGCGCACGGCCATGTGCTGCTGCAGTTGCAGAAGGCCGGCTTGACCACCGACGACGTTCAGCTGGTGTTCCTCCAGCCCGCCGATGCGCTGACGGCATTCACCTCGGGTGAGGTCGATGCCTGGGCGATCTGGGATCCGTTCACTGCGATCGCGCAGGTGCAGAACGGCTCGAAGACGCTGACCACCGCCGAGGGGGTCGCCAATGGTTACGGCTTCGGCATCGCCTCGCAGCAGGCCCTGGACGATCCCGCGAAGAACACTGCCCTGCAGGACTTCGTGGTTCGTCTCGCCAAGGCATCCGCATGGGCGGACGCCAATCCGGCCGAGTGGGCGGCGGCCTACTCCGCGGCCGTCGGAATCGACCCGGCTGCGGGTGAATTGGCGCAGGGGCGAAGTCAGCGACCCGCAATTGCGTTGGACGACACTGTGATCGAGTCCGAGCAGGCGCTCTTCGATGCGTTCGTCGAGAGCGGAAGTATCCCCGGCGGCAACACGTTCGCAGACTTCATCGACACGCGCTACAACGACGCCATCGCCGACGCGACCGCCTCGACCAACTGATCACCCACCACGTCGTAGGAGTTCCACTCGTGACCGCACGCATCTTCTGGTTCCTTCCCACCGCAGGCGACGGCCGCTCCATCGTCGGCGCGTCCCACGCATCCGGCAATCTCCTCGAACCCACCGGGTTTCGTCGCCCGTCGCTGCGCTACCTCACCGAGGTGGCCCAGGCCGCGGACCGGCTCGACTTCGAAGGTGTGCTGACTCCTACGGGAACGTGGTGCGAGGACGCCTGGTTGACCACGGCCGCTCTTCTGCAGAGCACCCGACGGCTGAAGTTCCTCGTTGCCTTCCGCCCCGGCCTCACGCCGCCCACATTGGCGGCGCAGCAGGCCGCGACGCTGCAGCGGTTCTCGGAAGGGCGGGTGTTGTTCAACATCGTCACCGGGGGAGACGACGTCGAGCAGCGCCGTTTCGGGGACTGGATCGACCACGACCGGCGATACGCCCGCACCGACGAGTTCCTCGGACTCGTCCAACGCATCTGGACCGAGACCTCGGTGGACCACGAGGGTGAGTTCTTCAAGGTTGCCGATGCGCGGGTGTCCGAGGCTCCGGATCCGGTGCCCGAGTTCTGGTTCGGTGGCTCCTCCGAGCCGGCTCTGGCCGTCGCCGCCAAGCGGGTTCAGACGTACCTGACGTGGGGCGAACCGCCGGCCGATGCTCGCGCCAAGATCGAGAAAGTGCAGGCGCTCGCTGACGCCGAGGGCCGCAAACTCACGTACGGAATCCGGCTGCACACCATCAGCCGCGACACGTCCGACGAGGCCTGGGCCGTCGCGCAGAAGCTCCTCGACGAGCTCCCCGAGGAGCAGGTATCTGCGGCACACGCGCTGCACTCGTCTTCGCAGTCCGAGGGACAGCGTCGAATGGCCGCCTTGCACGGTGGCAGCAAGGATTCGCTCGAGATCTATCCGAACCTGTGGGCAGGAGTCGGACTCGTTCGTGGCGGCGCGGGCACGGCGTTGGTCGGCTCACACGAGGAAGTCGCGAACCTGATCGGCGAATACCACGACGCCGGGTTCGACGAGTTCATCCTCTCGGGCTACCCGCACCTCGAGGAGGCGTACCACTTCGCCGAGGGAGTGCGACCTATCCTCGATGCGCGGGGAATCACGGTTCCGGCGCGCCGGGTGTAGCCCTCGGACGTCCTCACTAATCAGTGGATGACATTCCGTCGTAAATCGCGTGCACGTACTGCTCCGCCCGGTCCGAGCCTATGATTCCGGGACCCATTCGGTTCATCACGTACGAGATGGTGAGCTTCGATTCCGGGTGCAGAACGGTCAGCGATCCACCCCAACCACCCCAGAAGCAGATCTTCCCGACGGGGATATAGGGCATCGATTCTTGCTGTGGCAGAGCGAAGCCCAGGCCGAAGCGCAACGGAATGCCCAGGGCCAGATCGACTCCGTTGGATTGCTCCTCGAAGATCGAGTCGATGGTCTCCGGGCTCAGCAGCCGTACGCCGTCCACTGTCCCGCCTCGGGAGATGACCGACAGGATTCTCGTGACCGATCGCGCATTGCCATGCCCGTTCAGCGCGCCCATGTCCGCGCCGCGCCATGCCGGCGTATTCGCGGACGAGGCCTGCACCAACGGGCCGAGGAACGTCTTGCGACGCACCATCGTCGGATCGGGCACGGCGTCATCGGTCGGCGGGGGCGGCGGAACCACATCGGCGATCCGGACCCAGTCGCGTTCGGCGGCACCGATCTGGAAGTCGGCTCCGAGGGGACCGGCGATCTCGTCGGCCACGAACTGCCGCAACGATTTTCCGGTGACTCGGCGGACGACTTCTCCGATCAGGTGGCCCTGACTGGCCGCGTGATACCCCGATGTGGTGCGCGAATCCCACCACGGAGCCTGCGCTGCCAGACGCGAGGTCGACAGGTCCCAGTCGTAGAGGTCGTCTTCGTTGAACGGTCGGTCCCAGCCCGAAACGCCGGAGGTGTGCGACAGCAGGTTTCGGACCGCGATGTCCTGCTTGCCTGCGGCCCCGAACTCGGGCCAGTAGGTAGCCACCGGCGCATCCGGATCGAGCTGTCCGCGGTCGATAAGCATCAGCGCCGCCAGGCACGTCACCATCTTCGTCGTCGACCACACGTTGGTGATCGTGTCCGACTCCCACGGCAGGCGGCGCTCGGTATCGCGGTAGCCACCCCACAGGTCGACGGCGGTGTGGCCGTCGATGTCGACCACAATGGATGCACCCAGTTCGGCACCGCTGTCGAGGTTGGCCGCCATCGCGTCGCGCACGCCCACGAAGCGGGGGTCGCAGTGACCGTCAATCCCCATGTGATGCACCGAGAACGCGGTGAACGGCCAATTCGACGTAGTTGTCGGCGACGTCGTCGATGCTCAGTTCGCCGCCGTCGTGGAACCAGTTGCTGATGCCGTTGAGCATGTCGGTCAGCGCGAACGACGCCAGCCGCGCATCCGGAACGGTGAACTCACCACTGCGCATTCCGGCGGTGATCACGTCGCGGACGCGTCGTTGGTACTGGCGACGGTAATCCTCGATGACAGTGCGGTGCTCAGGGGTCAGCGAGGCCAGCTCGTGCAGGCCCACGATGTACTCCACCCGTCGCCGGTTCAGATGCACCAGGTGCGCACGCACCAGAGACGACAGGCGTTCGGTGGGGGTTCCGGCCGCGTCGAGCAGCGGCAGGTTCTCCTCGGCCGGCTCCTGCGTGACCGTCAGGCAGATCGCGAAGAGGATGTCTTCCTTGGACGGGAAGTGGTGGTAGAGGCTGGCACCCTTGATGCCGACGGCGTCGGCGATATCGCGCATGCCCACGTTCGAGTAGCCCTCACGCGCAAAGATATTCGCGGCATTGGCGACGATGTCGTCCCGTCGTTGGCGGGTGCGGACCTGACGGGGTAAAGCTGTGACCTCGGAGGGCTGCGTCATACGGTCTCCTCCACCGCCGCCAGCAGTCGCAGTTCACGCTTGAGGATCTTGCCCTGCGGGTCGACGGGCAGTTCGGCCACGATGTGCACCGATTTCGGTGCCTTGTACGACGCCAACTCGGTGCGGCAGTACTCGATGATGGCGGCCGGGTCGGCGGCGATCCCGTCGCGTGCGATGACGAAGGCCGTGACGGCCTCGGACCAGTACGGGTCGGGTACTCCGACGACGGCGGCACGCAGCACGTCGGGGTGCGTGTGGATGGTGCGTTCCACTTCCTGCGACGACACGTTCATCCCTCCCGACTTGATCATGTCCTTCATCCGATCGTAGAAGAACAGGTTGCCGTCGGCGTCGATGCGCACCATGTCGCCGGTGTGTACCCAGCCGTCCCTGAATACCTCGGCGGTGCGCTCGTCGTCCTTGAAGTAGCCGAGCATCACCGATGGAGTGCGGCAGAGCAATTCACCGATCTCGCTCTCGTTGCCCGCAGGGTCGACGACCTTGATCTCGAGGTGGGTGACGGGCTTGCCGATCCACGACGCGTCGCCGTCGGGAATGTCGTCGAGTGTCGTGAACCAGCCGACCGAACCGAGCTGCGAGAGTTCCGACTGTCCCCAGTAGGTACCCCAGATGGCCTCGGGTGCCGCGGCGGCCCAGGCGCTGATCGTGTGCGGTGACACCTGGCCACCGTAGGTGAGGCAGCGCCTGACCTGGCTGACGGCCCCGGGGCCGAACTGCTCGTCACGGGCCAAGGCCAGGTAGAACGTGGGAGTCTGTGCGATGACGGAGATCTTCTCGGCGGCAATGATGCGCAGCGATTGAGCCGGGTCGACCGTCGCGGGCAGGACCAGGGTGGCACCCATCAGAGTCAGCGTCGTCATCGAGCCGAGTCCGGCGATGGTGTGGAAGGGCATGACGAACAGCCAGGTGTCCTCCGGCCCGGTGCGCAGGCCCCAACTCCACGCGGGTGCCGTGGAGATGAGGAAGTTGCGGTGCGGGATCATCACGCCCTTGGGAGCCGCTTCGGTTCCGGAGGTGTAGATGACCATCGCGACGTCGTTCTCGTCCATCTCGACGTCCGGCTCGGTGGACGGGGTGTTCGCCGTCAGTGCGGCGTACTCGGGGCCGTAGGTCACCAGAGTGGTGGTGTCCGGCTTCACCGAGGAGATGATCTCGGCGTAGGCCGGATCGGCCACCACCACAGTCGGTTCCGCGTGTTCGAGTTGGTGCTTTACTTCGGCGGCGCGATACATCACGTTGATGCCGGTGAAGGCCGCACCGGCTTTGAGGGTTCCGTAGTACGCCACCACCACATCGACGCTGTTGCGAGCCATCGATGCGACGCGGTCACCCGAGGTCACCCCGAGATCGACCAGCAGGTTGGCGAACTGGTTTGCCCGAGAATCCAGTTCGCCGTACGTGGTGACCTCGCGGGTGCCGTCCGCCGCGTAGCTGATGAATGCGACCTTGTTCGGCTGAGTCCGCGCGTGGCGACGCAGTTGATCGCCGATGGTGGCGCGGCCGATGGGGGAGCGATGGTGGATGGCGGTACCGGGCACGGCGGACTCCTCGAGGTGCGAGCTGTTAGAGGGCGGGGGAAAGGGCAGCGGAATCGAACATCGGCTGCGAGAACGTCTCTGCCGCAACGATCTGCTCGACGGGATCACGGGTGAGCTTGCGCGGGAACGACTTCTCGGGGTATCCGACAGCGATGTGCGCGGCCGTGATGTAGTCGTCCGGGATGCCGAGCAGTTCGCGAATGGCGGGTTCCTCGTGGCACAGCAACGTCGTCACCGCGGTCGCGACGCCCTGATCGCGCAGGCTCAGACACAGGTTCTGCACGGTGGGGTAGATGGATGCGCCGCCGACGACGGAGAGTCGGCCCAGTTCGTGGTCGGTGGGGTGCAGTCCGTCCAACGCGGCGCAGACCACCACGATGGCGGGTACCTCGTGGAGGTGGCGGGCGAAGTAGTCGGCGTCCTGCACGGTCTTGGGCAGAGCTCCGACGGCGACGGTTCCGCCGGTTATACCGGCGAAGTAGGCGTCCCACATCGGGAGGTAGAGATCGGCGAGTGCTTGCTTGCGGGCGGCGTCGCGTACGACGATCCACCGCACGGGCTGACGGTTGCCGCCCTGCGGACCGAAGCGGGCGACGTCGAACGCGGCCTTGAACACCTCGTCGGGAACGGGATCGCTGAGGTACCGCCTGCAGGTGCCGGTGGTGCGCATCGCCTCGGTGAGTTCCATGGGTGTTTCCCTTCGCCTGTCCGCTGTTAGGTAGTGCCATGAAGCATCGTGTGGCGTGGGCCACATTGTCAAGAGTCAAAAAGCTGTGAATCTCGAGATCGCGAATCCCTTGCGCAAAATTGCCTAACCGTGGTTAGTTGAGCTGTCGGAGTCGGATGGAGCAGCTCGCAACAGGAGGTACCGGTGTCCACAGACGCAGCAACGGCAGCGGAGACCGTGGGTGGAGTAGATCGGGGCCGGCTCTCGCGGGCTCTTACTGCTGCCAACCTGCCCACGCTGGTGGCGGTGCTCTATCAGTTGACCGGCGATCCCGTGTGGCTCGCCGATCCGTATCGCCCGACGCGTAGTCGGGGCATGGACAACAACGACACCGGCGGATTCGACGACGCCGTTGCCGACCACATCCGTTCCGCAGCGCTCGATGCGATCTGCGCGTTCCACGACGGTGCGCCCATGGCGGTGCCCTCCCCGGACTCGGAGCACCTCGTCGAGATGATCAGCGTCGCTGTCGGTGAGCAGGTTCCTCCCGAGTTCGGCGTGATGGTCGCCGAGGACATGGGCTTCACCGCCTTGGACACTCCGGTGGCCGCACCGAACGATCTGTCGGTCATCGTGATCGGCGCCGGCGTCTCCGGCATGCTCGCTTCCATCAAGCTGCATGAGGCGGGCATCAGCCACACGGTGCTCGAGAAGAACTCCGACGTGGGCGGCGGCTGGTTCGAGAACACCTACCCCGGTGCCGGCGTCGACACCCCCAGTCACCTGTACTCCTACTCCTTCGCCCCGCGGGCCTGGAGCACCCACTTCGGCAAGCGCGACGAGGTGTGGCAGTACCTCAGCGATGTCGCGTCCGAACACGATCTGCGGCAACGGATTCGCTTCGACACCGAGGTGGCGACCGCCGAGTACGACGCGCAGAGGCAGGGCTGGACCGTCACGACGGTCGACGGCGACTCGCTGACCGCCGACGTGGTGATCACCGCGACCGGTCAGCTCAATCGGCCGAAGGTGCCCCATATTCCTGGGCTCGAGTCGTTCGACGGGCCGATCTTTCATACCGCGAACTGGCCGGGCGATCTGGATCTGGCCGGTAAGCGCGTCGCCATCGTCGGAACTGGGGCCAGCGCCATGCAGGTGCTGCCGGCCATCGCGTCGACGGTGGGGCATGCGACGGTCTTTCAGCGTTCGCCGCAGTGGGTGTCGTCGAGCGACGTGTACTTCACCGAGATGGGCGACGATGCCAATTACCTGATGGATGTCGTTCCGCTGTATCGGCTTTGGTACCGAACCAGGTTGGCCTGGAACTTCAACGACCGCGTGCACAGTTCGCTGCAGGTCGATCCCGAGTGGGAGCATCCGCAGCGCTCGATCAACCCGATGAACGACGCCCATCGACGGGTATTCACTCGCTACATCGAAGCCGAGCTCGACGGCCGACCCGACTTGATCGAGAAATCGCTTCCCGATTACCCGCCCTTCGGTAAGCGGATGCTGCTCGACAACGGTTGGTACGCCGCGCTCAAGCGCGACAACATCACCCTCATCGCCGACGCAGTCTCGTCCATCACCGCTAACTCGGTTGTCGCGCAGAATGGTTCGGAGACCGAGGTCGACGTGGTGATCCTCGCGACGGGCTTCGAGACCCACAAGCTGCTGACGCCGATCGACGTGCGCGGACGATCGGGGGAGTCCATCCGCGATATCTGGGGCCCCGAGGATGCGCACGCGTACCTCGGCATCACTGTTCCCGACTTCCCGAACTTCTTCATCACCTGCGGTCCAGGCACGGTACTGGGCCACGGCGGCAGTTATATCACCATCGCCGAATGCCAGGTGCGGTACATCGTCGATGTGCTGATCGACATGGTGGACAAGCGAATCGGAGCCATCGAGTGCAAGGCCGGCGTGGAGGCGGAATACGTCCGCAAGCACGACGAGGCGCACGCCAAGATGATCTGGTCGCACGGTGGCATGGACAACTGGTACCGCAACGACGCCGGACGCGTGGTCTCGACACTGCCATGGCGCATCGTCGACTACTGGGAAATGACGCGACGGGCGGATCTCGACGACTTCGTCATGGAGCCTCGACGGGATGAGGCTCGCTGATCAGTTGGATGCCGCCTGAACGCCACTGGCACCGAAGACCGTTTGTACTCATACGACAGAAGACGTCCGGATTCCATGCAAGGCTCGACGGTGCACACACACCCGAACGATCGAATGGAGCGCGCGTCGATGGAACGAACGGCAGTCAACCCGGTGCGGTGGTCGGTGGACATGGGATTCAACCAGGGGGAGATCGTCTCGGGGCAGGCTCGGACGCTCTACCTCTCCGGCCAAACAGCGACGGGCGATGACGGCTCACCTCAGCACCCCGACGACATGGGCGCGCAATTGTCCCTGTGCCTCGACAACATGGAAGCCGTTCTTGCCGAAGCGAATATGTCCTTGGCAAACCTAGTCCGGCTCAACGTCTACACCACCGACGTCGACGCGTTGCTGCCGCACTACGGAGACTTGGCGGCGCGGCTGGGCGCGGCGGGCGTCAAGCCGACCAGCACCCTGCTCGGGGTCACCCGGCTTGCGATTCCCAGTTTGCTGGTCGAACTCGAGGGCACCGCGGTCGGGTAGATCGACCTCTGGGACATGACGAGGCGGGCCGCGACCTCGTCATCGAGGCCGGTCTGGACAGGGCTCGCTGAGCGTGATCAGTTGGACGTCGCCTGTTGCATCGACAACACGAATCCGTGTCCGCCGCCCGCGTCGCAGATCATCGCTTCGACGCGAGAGAAACACGTGAAGCCGTTGAAGGTGATGGATGTGTTGTATTCCAACGGTTGTGCGTTCTCGACCCCGAATTCGCCTTGGTTGAAGCACGTCGGCGTCACCTTCCCCGGAGTCATGTAGAAGCCCTTGCCGAGTTGGTCGATGGTGAACGACGGGGTGACGCAGTTCGCGCCGTCGGGTATCGGAGCATCTGCTGCCTGGCACCCGGACGAGAATTCACTGTCGCCGATCTTGCAATAAATGTTGCCCGACGGCGACTTCCAGCCCACCTGATTGCCGTACGCGCTGTATCGAGCCGGGTCGACGGGGGTGATGGGAGCCGTGTTGTTCGCGGGATCGGCAGCGGTCGGGTTCGATTCGGTGGCCTGTGGCGCTTCTGTCCCACCTTCCGCGTCGCCATCGGTGGAGTCGGTCGGCGCGGCAATGGTCACCTGCGGAGGCGCGGGTATCTGTGCGGCAGCGCTCGTCGGGGGAGCGGCGGCGGGTGCATCCTGATTCCCGCATGCCGTCAGTGCCGCAGTGGTGAGAACTGCGGTCAGCGTGAGTTTCCAGAACTGCTTCATCAGAATGCGATGTTGACGTCGCGGGAGATCATGAAGCCTCGGTCGCCGTCGTAGCAGGTGATGCCGGCCTCGGTGGAGCGACAGAAGGTGCCCGTCACTCCGATGACCTGGCCGTATTCCAAGACTCGTGGGCGTTCAGGTCCGCCGACGAAGATGCCCTGATTGGTGCAGATCTGTTCGACGGTGCCGTCTTGGTTGATCTTCACCCCGTAGGTGTTGTTCTCGGTGTTGAGGCACTCGCGGCCGGTGTTGCCCGGCACCGAGTAGCGGACCTGACAGCCCACGATGGTCCCGGGCGCATTGGAGGAGTTGAATCCGCAGAACACGTTCCCGCTGGGGGATTGGAAGAAGTACTGTCCTCCGGCTTGCTCGAAGTCGCGTGCATCCACAGTGACATCGTCGCGATTCGGGGCGGGCGGTATGGCTGGTGTGCCCGCGGCGGTGGGAATTGCTTGTACTGGGGTGACTATGTCGGGAGCCTGTCCGATTCCGCCTGAACCGCTACCACCGTCGGAGTCGGAGTATCCGTTTGCCGACGGAGCAGCCGCTGCGCTGGTGACCGGGGTGGGTGGGTCGCTCACCGGCTCGTCGGAGTCGCAGGAGGTGGATGCGAGAGCGGTAACGGCGATCAGCGCGCCTGTGGCCACGATTGTGCGGACTTGCCTCATTCGATGGTCCTCACCGGTGGCTGCGGAGTGCATCACCTCTGAATGTTGAATCGAACCGGCCAAGTGGTCTGTTAACGTCGTTAGTGTCACGACCCAGTCACGAATCGGTATTCGGGCGGTCCTTTTGTCGCTGTGGCTGCGAGGGTGGGTCGGGTAAAGACTCAAGAACCACTTGATGTTCCAGGTTCAACCTGGGGTTCTTGGTCCGGTGTCACGTGCGATCCGGTATCTCGTTGTGCGACATGAGCGAAAGGCATGCTGTATGCGAAAGTCATTGCGGCGAGCGGTCGTATCGATCGCACTGACGATCCCCCTGGTACTGGGCATCGGCGCGGGAACGGCCGTGGCAGCGCCGCAGACCACGCTGCTCCAGATTCCGGTCGTCACCGGTTTCCAGATCGCACCCGGTGCCGTGCCCGGTGGGCTGTTCCAGACCATTCCGATGAAGGCCACGGTCGGTACCGAGCCGGGTGTTCTGCTGTTGTCCGCGGCGAATATCGCGCCGTATGCAGACCAGTATCCGTATCGAAGTCTCGGTGTGAACTGGCGAAACTGGGACATCGGCTTCCGTGGAAGCGCGGGACTGCGGCATTGGCAGGACAACCCTAACCCGGGCCCGCCCAACGACCTGCCGCCGCTACACAGTGAGCAGTACCCGCGCGAAGTAGCTCTGCCCACCGGAAGTGGATGGGTCGAGATCACCGTGACCCACTACCGCGATTACTACGAGGGCGAGCCCTACGCCGACACGCTGATCCCGGGCAAAGGCCTGATCTACGTGCCCTGATCGTCCAACCGAAAGGAAACTCGATGCGGAAATCGATCCGCGGCGGTGTCGCCGCCCTGGCGCTGACCGTCCCCCTGGTCTTCGGCATGGGTGCCGGAACTGCAACCGCTGCGCCGCAAGAGTCGGTACTGCAGGTGCCTGTCGTGACCGGGCCGGAATTCGTCCCTGCGGGCGTTCCCGGCGGACTTGTTCAGACCATTCCGATTCGCGCGGTGGTCGGCGAGAAGCCGGGTGAGGTGCGCTTCTCGGCCGCCGACATCCGGCCGTACTACTACCAGTTCGCTTACCGGCACCTGACGGTCAACTGGCGCAACCTGTCCACCGGTGAGGCGGGCTCCGCCGGCTTGCGGCACTGGAACGACGACATCGATCGGACTCAGCCGGCCAATCAGGGTGGTCCGCAGGCCTACCGCCTGCCGACCGAGGTGACGGCTCGGACGGGCGCGGGTCCGGTATTCGTGACGGTGACCCACGACCGCGAGAATCCCGATGCGTCGAACGCTCTCATCCCCGGCTTGGGTGTGTTGTTCGTACCCTGACACGCGGTGTTGTAGGCGGTCAGGTACCCAGATCGCCTGCGATATCGGCGGCAGCGAGCATCGAAACCAGGAGCGGCACAACTCGTTTGGCGGCGATTCGATAGTCTCCACGACCGTGCTGCTCCACGATATTCGCCGAACTCAGCGTCTTGAGGTGGTGATAGATCTGGCCGGACGAGCCGAGTCCCACTGCAGCGAGGAGATCCGCAGCGTTCGCCGGTCCTCGTAGCAGCGTTCGCACGATCTGCAGTCGCACCGGATGTCCCAAAGCGGCAAGCACTTCCGACGCGGAGGGCACCGGTAGTTCGACTATGGCGTCGGGGGAGTAGCCGATGTCCCAGCGGACGGTGCCGTGCAGATGCACGTCGCCTTGGTAGGCGATCATGCCGCCTGTCGACGGGGCGGCCTCGAGCTGCTGGGGAGTGTCGCGTCGCTCCAGCTCGGCGACGCGGGCCTCCAGCTCTGCCAGTCTCGATTCGAACTCTGTGCTCACACCACGCAGGCTATCCGGTCGAGAACCTCGGGCGAGAGCATCGCCTCGACGATGAGTTGCTGTTGCGCGCCGGCTCCTGCATACGCTTGCTCGAATCTGTCTGCAGAAAGACCATCGGTGAGCCACACCGCGGTCGCGACCGTTCCGTCGTTGCGGCGCAGCTCAAAACCCTGGGTCAGCACACCGGGGAGGCTGCCACCTTTGAACCCGACACCGAGAACGCCGTCACCTGCGGGCTGCCATTCCAATTGGCGCACAATGGTGTCGGATGCTGCGCCGTATGTCCCATCCGTGAAGGCGCGATACATTCCGTTCAATTCTTCGGCCGAACCGCCGCGGAAACTGCTCTCGACCCGGGCGACCTGGTCCTCGTAGGTCGGCACTTGCACGGACGCCTCGACCTGGGCCCGGAACTGCGGGTCGAATGCCCACTTCTGGGCGATCTCCCAGGTATCTGCATCGGCGAGTTCGGGATCGAAGATCGAGAGCATGTCGGCCACCATGCTCGGTGCCTCGAAGTTCTCCCAACCTCCGGTTGCTGCGGCGTCGACGAGGGCTTGATCGCCGAGTCGGTAGCGGAGGTAGTCGGGAACCGAGTTGTCGCTCTCCTGGATCATGGCCGAGACCATGTCGTCGATGCGAACCGTGGCGTCGGGGTCGGTTGCGTTGGTGCCGGTGTTGGCAATGCCCAGCCGGGTCAAAGCACTCGGATGAGCGTTGGCGTCGGTGCCAGGTACGTACCAGCGTTCCCAATCACTGAGCGGCACTTGCTGGTTCGGGTCGATGATGCCGTTCGCGACTGCCTGGGCGTAGGCGGCGAGATGCACCACTTTGATTGCGGATGCGAGTACCTGCTCTTGGTCGGCCCGATGTTCGACGGTTCGGCCGCGGCCGTCGTCGATGACGAGGCTGACGGTGTCGGGTGCCTGATCGATCAGTCCGATCCACCCGTCCTCGGTGGCGAGGTCCGTCGAGGTGACGGCGGCGCAGTTCTCCGGCGTCGGGGTAGTGGTGGTCGGTGCAGTTGCGTCGTTGTCGGTGGCGCATCCGCCCACCAGCAGGACGGCTGTGCAGGCGGTCGAGATCCAGGTCGAGCGTCGCATCGAGTTCTCCCATCCGTTATTCCGTAATTACGGATAACCATAGAAGAGGTATCGTGATCTCACAACCCTCGAATGTTCGCTCTCGCACGAGCCGTGCCCGTCAGTGCTTGGTTGTGTCGATCCAGAAGCGCAGTTCGCCCTCGTGGTTCAGGCCATCGGGGATGCCTCCGTTGCGTTCGACGACTATGACGGACGCTGGGTTGTCGGGTGAGACCGTCAGCAGTGCGCGCGGGATTCCCAGGTCTGCGCACGCGTCCAGGGCCAGTCGCAGCATTCGGGTGGCGTGGCCGTTGCGCTGCCAGGGATACACGACGTGGTAGCCGATGTGACCACCGCCTTCGTCCTCGGTGAGGCGGTGACGCAGCACGAGAGAGCCGATGTAGTACTCGCCCGAGGTGTACCAAAAGACTTGGGAGGGAACACCCCAGCGTTCGCGGACTCCGACGCGATCGGCGGCAAAGCTCTCGAAGTCGATACTCGCGGCTCGCAGCCAGTCGGTGCTCCGACCGCGATGAATCGAGTCGGCGAGTTCACCGACCAGATACGACGTCTTGACCCGAGTGTGCGGCGTGGTCAACGACGGCGGAGTCGGTAGTTCGATCATCCGCTGAAGCTACCAACGCGATTGTGGTGGACTTTTCAGAACAAGGTGGGTGCGTTGCAGCTGCCGAATCGTGCGTCGTCGAGTCGGGCGCTCCAGCGCTGCACGAGCCACATCTCGACGAGTTCGGGACTGGTGTCGATCTCGTTGGCCCAGCTCGTGATGAGGTCGATGTAGCGGTCGTAGCGGCGCCGGGTGAAGCCGGTGACGGACGGGTCCTCGAGCCATCCTTCGTGTATGAGAGTCGAGACTCCGTATTGGTCGATCAGTTGGGCCGGGCCGCCGTAGACCGAGGCGTTCACCGCCCACAGAAATGTGGCCATCAGTGAGACACCGACGCCCGGAGCGTCCGGCCATCCCGAGCGAGTTTCACTCGGATGCTCGGGCACCTCGCGGTTTCGGACGCAGTAGTCGAGCACTGCGAGAGTCTTGGCGACGGGATTCTCATCGGGGTGTGTGAGATGCGGGTTCATGACGTCGGGGAATCGCCGCGCCGCTCGGCGATGTTTGTGACTACCCTGCCAGGCGGCGCACAGAAACAGCAGACCGAGTGAATCATGTTCTCCTACAGCCAAATCAGTGCTGGTGCGAAGATCGTTGCGTTGGATTGTGGCATTGCCGTACTCGACGACTTCTCCGTCGAGATTGCGCCCGCGCAGGCGTAGATCGTGCCCTGCCCTGTCGAGGTGGCCGTTCCACCAATCCAGGTCCACCAACACACCGTCGTCGAGGACGTGCAGGTCGTAGGTTCGGTGCCGACACCACTGCACACAGGCCTCCGGTGGCGAGAACCCCTCGTCGAGTCGTGACATACCGCAATCGAAGCATCGGGTACCGACAGATCGAGGGCTGCTGTCACTCGGAGCGGGTGCCGGCTGGTCTGTCGTGGTGATCAGATTTCTCGTGCCCGATCATTGCCAGTAGCGCCAATTTGTCGGCATCAGGGGTGCCGGGAGCAGCGGTGTACAGGATCAGGTGCTGGTCGACTTCGACGAGTTTCAGCGAATCGCAGTCCACCGTGATCTCTCCAACGGCTGTGTTCCGAAACGTCTTTCGCAGGGCAGGGGAGACTGCGACGTCGTGTCGTTCCCACAGCCGAGCGAACTCGGGGCTGCCCTCGCGAAGTTCGGCGACGAGCTCGCGCACAGTCTCATCGGTGGGATAGCGGGTGAGTGCTGTGCGGAGTTCGTTGACCGCACTGCGGCGAAAGTGGACGTCGTCGGAGATGCCGTAGAGCCGCTCACCTGCCTGCTCGGTGCCGAGGAAAGCTTTGCGGGCAAGGTTGCGATCACGAGGGGTCAGG
The DNA here is from genome assembly GCF_002259145.1 of Rhodococcus sp. 15-2388-1-1a. NCBI lineage: Bacteria > Bacillati > Actinomycetota > Actinomycetes > Mycobacteriales > Nocardiaceae > Rhodococcus > Rhodococcus sp. 15-2388-1-1a. The sequence goes on from NZ_NPFP01000035.1 coordinate 54,390, forward strand.
CTGCCGAAGTCTTCCATGAGCGCTGCGGCGAGATCGTTCCAGGCAAGAACCTCGAACGCAGCCGACATGACAATTGCGGCGGTCTGAGGGAGTCGTTCCAGGAGCGCCAGAATGCTGGGCCGAACATCGCGCCGGTGCAGACCTGATCTCGCGGGTGCGGTGCCCGCCAGCGCGTGCAGATGTTCCGACTCGGTGTCGTCAAGGCACAGGGCAGCCGCGATCCCCGCCAGCACCTCTGCCGACGGGCGTGGTGCGCGGCCTTGTTCGAGGCGCACGTAGTACTCCGTCGAAATATGCGCGAGCACGGCAACTTCTTCACGGCGAAGACCCGGGGTCCGGCGGCGAGGGCCGGACGGAAGACCCACATCCTGCGGTTGAAGCTTTACGCGGCGGCTACGGAGAAACGCCCCGAGTTCCTGCTTGTCCATGAGTTCGATTGTGCCGCAGGTAGACCGTCGGATCCTGGTACCACTTGTGCCTGTCTCCGGTGCCGAGGAGCATCGATGCTTGCACCATGACCAACAAATCAGCATCCCGTAAAGCCGGCCTCCTGTCCGGCAAAGTCATTTTCATCACCGGCGCAAGTAGAGGAATCGGTGCTGCTGCGGCTCACCTCTTCTCCGCTGAGGGGGCGGCTGTTGTGCTCAGCGCCCGCAACGTCGACGCGCTCGACCAGCTCGTCACGACGATCCGAGTGACCGGGGGCAATGCCGACGCCGTCGTCATGGACCTCGCCGACTCCGACAGCATCCGCGCCGCCGTCAACCGCGTCGAGCAGCTGCACGGACGACTCGACGGCGCGTTCAACAACGGTGGCGTCAATCAGCAGCAAATAGGTCCCCTCGACACCACCACTGAAGACGACCTCGACGAGCAGTTCACCGTCAACTTCCGTGCCCACTGGACCGCGATGAATGCCGAAGCCACCCTTATGCGTCGGAGTGGCGGCGGTGCCATCGTGAACACCTCGAGCATCGGCAGCCGCCGTGCCGTTCCGCCGCTTCCGGCATACGGGGCGATGAAGCGGGCGCTCAACAGCATCACCGAAACCGCAGCGGTCACCTGGGCCCCTGAGGGTATCCGTGTCAACGGTCTGATGCCCGGAGGAACTGCAACAGAAATGATGGACGAATGGGAGGCAAAGACACCCGGTGTCATCGCAGCCAGTAGCGCTGCGTCACCGATGGGGCGGATGGCAGAAGCCCGCGAAGTTGCCGAGGCCGCCGCGTGGCTGCTGAGTGACAGGGCTTCCGCGGTGACCGGTGCGATCGTGCCCGTTGACTGTGGTTCGGGGGCCTGAACCTGATCCTCACGTTCTTGCATTCCTGAGACCAACCTTCACCGGCTGGAGCTGACGGTGAATCGGAGATGGTTCATGTCCCTGCGGACTGTCGGCACAATATGGAACTGTGGGGTCTGGTTAGCGATCAGAACGAACAGGGGACTGCCAATGAACAAGAGCTTCTTCGTCCTGTGGAACGGAAGTGATGAGGGCCTAGATCCTTCTGTTCGCGAGGAGATGATCGAAGAAACCGCTGCGGGTCTCACTTATCCGGATTTCTGGAGCTTCGGCCAAGGTTATGGTGATCCCCTGGTAGGGGATCGTGTTTTCATGCTGCGCACAGGCACAAATCGTGGCGTTGTAGCGGCCGGTGAGCTTATCTCGGACGGCATCTTCCCTGGCGAGCACTGGGGCGACAGCGGCCGCGAAGCAAAGTACGTCGACGTCAGCTGGAACGTGATGCTTGCCGACGAAGATCGCCTACCAGTCGAAGAAGTGCAATCTGCACTGACCGACTTCAAGTTCCCAGTATTGAACTCAGGTCGGCTGATCAAAGAGCCGTCGGCGTCCGTACTGGCCGAGCTATGGGCGAGGCACATCGAAGACTTGGGCCGCGCCACCGACAACCCTTGGCTCGGCGGACGCAGAAGTGCTCCCGGCCAGCCCTCGTCGAGACGTATTCCGTTGGAGGAAAACCGGATCAAGGAATATCACGTCGAGAGCTTCTCCTCTTACCGTGCGCGGCGTGCCGAGAGCGTAATGATGCATAGATTTGCGGCCACGCTGGTCAAGCGGAACTCGGACGTGAGTAGCTATCAGATGAAGGTCGGTGATGGCGCTCGCTCGCTTCTCGCAGACATTTTTGATCACACGGGCAACGTTCTGTACGAGGCCAAGGCATCTAGCTCACGAGAGGCTGTCCGAATGGCGTTGGGGCAGCTACTCGACTATCGACGGCACATTGATACGAGGCCGGCGGTTTCAGTGTTGCTTCCTGACAAGCCGGTCGACGATTTGCTCGCGTTGCTCACTGAGCATGGGGTCGGGTGCGTGTACGAAGACTCAGGTCGATTTGTTCAGGAGTTGGCACCGGTGCATCAGCAATGATTCTCGAAGCCGATGGTCTTCGACGCCTTGTCGACGCGCATGTTGATTACGATGCGGCCACGTCCGAATCCTATGATGAGGTCTTGTTCGACGTGGTGACCCGAGTCCAGGACGCAAAGAGCTTGGGCAAAGCAGACATCGGAGCTTTGCTGTTTTGGAAGCGTTTGCGGGCCGATACCCCGTGGGTCATGGCATTGAACAGAACGCCGGACACCGTGGTTAGACAAGCAACTGGGGCAATGTACGTGGCAGCAAACAACGACGCGGCCGATACCGTGGTTGCAGCGGGTGAGGCTCGCAGCGCTCTGAGTGAATTGCCCGGCTTCTCCTCCGGCGACGCGTTGGCTTCGGCTCTGATCCTCGCTGCGGCACCGGAGCGAATGGCTGTTTTCGACAGGCGGGCCGTCGCGGCGCTTAAGGGTCTTGGCGTGAGAACAACAGCGAGTCGCGGGCAGTATCGACGCTACATGCAGATCGTGGAAGACATCAGAACTCAGCTTGCAGCGCAGAACATTACGTGGCTCGGGCGTGATGTGGACAAGGCCTTGTTCATGCTGAGTGGTTGATTCTGTTGTTCGTCAGCTGACCGGTCCGCGAGCCTGTGATTCGATCACGGGGGTCAATCGTGTTCGATGTCGCTACGCCTGCTACCGCTGGGTGACCCATGCTTCCTCCAACAATTCGACTATCGCTACTTCATCGCGCCCGCGCGCTGCCGACAAGACGCGACGAGCCCTGTCCTCACCCGGAATGCCGAGCGCCTCGGCCAGCGCAGACACAATCTGGGGCTCCGACAACGTGCCGACATCGGATTTCCCTGTCAGGTGCAGTGCCGCCGCCGCACTCGTCGCACCCGCAGGGAGGGGTGTTGCAGGAACCACGTCGAACGTGTTGTCGTCACGGAACTCGAGGAACATGCGATCGCCTTCGGGCGTGTTCAATTCCTGCAGGAAACGACGAATGCTTCCACAACCAGGCTGTACGCCCTTCCATCTCACTGCTTGAGCGCCGAGTCGGCTGTGCAGTTCTGTGGATGCGCCGTAGTCGACGTTCAGGAGCCGGGCGACGCCGCTGGGAACGGCAAATCCAGACCCCCGCAGATGGTCCTTGTTGGCCACGATAGCGAAGCGCCATACTGCGCCGTCACGGTACAAGCCGCGCGTGTCCTCCGGTGCCTTACGCGGGGCAGCCGCCACAGTCCTACGAGAGACAACTCCACGCTCCAGCATGAAGTCGCCTGTGGCTGCATAGGTTCGGACACTGGAAGCGGCGACGCCGAAGCGAGTGGCTATTGCGTCTACGAGCTCGTCGACGTCCAGAGCGCCGCCGTTCTCGTCAAGTACGCGGGCAATCTGTGCCCTGATCGACCCGTACTCCGCGACGTCCCAGTCTGCCAAAGCCCACTCGGATTTGCTGGTTCGAGTAAAACGGGGGTCTCCGCCCAGTTGATTGAGAAACGAACGGAACGAGCGTTCTTTGTCGATGCCGGCGAAGATGTCCTCTGCACCCATAGATTCGCCGTGGACCGACAACACTGATGCTGCGTGGTCGCCGAGATTCTTGGTGCTGGTCAGTATTCGGCCTCTGAAGAAGTCGTAGCCGCACCACTGCAACCACGCGTGCTGCTCGTCGCCGGCTCCGAGACCGCCGGGTGGCAACGACTTCGGATCCACGACACCGTGCTCGTCCGCGAATGCGAGAAGAAACTCGTGAGTCTTCGCTTTGCTCACTTCGGTGTCCGGTGTGGCTGCCCAGCCGTCTGTGACCTTGATGTTGTCGTCGATTCCATCCAAGACCTGCCACATCGGAGAGGAGAACCCGACGAACTCCTCGCGGAGCTCCGGGTGTCTTGACAGTAGGCGCTCCAAGCTCGCAACCGGCGTGATTTCCGCGCGGAGCGCAGCCAGCAAGTCGCCCACAGGTGTTCCGAAGGACCGTAATTCGGTGACTCGAGTCTGCAACTTTGACTCGAGCTGGCGGATCCGTTCGCGGCTGACGTCCCAGTCGTCCGCTACCGCCTGCAATGTGACGGGTACGGGCGAGACAATCCGGTCGCGAAAGATCTGCTTGTCACGGTCGTCGAGGTCATCGTAGAACGCGGTGAGGGTGTCGAACGCTGACGGTTCTGCGGCAGTCGGGAAATCTTCAGCTGTCAGCGTCTCGAGTCGCGTGAGAATGTCTTGAAGTTGTTCGGGCGCGGCGTCATCTCCTCTGATCTCGAAGAGGGGCTCGATCGATTGGCCGCGAACGCGTCGCCATCGCGATAGGGCGAGGACATCGTCGATCAGTTGTCGAATTGCCGGAGGTAGTTCTGCTTCCGCGGGCTCGTCGACTGGTGAGGGAGGTTCGCTCTGATCGCCGGTCAAGGAAACGCGAACCAAAGCGCCGACGATATCCTGCACCGTTCCCAGTCCGACGCCTCGTACGTCGAAGATGTCGCGCACGGACGTCGAGAGAACTCCCTCGAGCGTCGATGAATCCGTCAGTCTGCCGAGGCAAGTGAACGCACGCACACCGACCGTCAGGCGCTTTCCGGGCAGATGCCGCGGAGCGAAGGGGAGTAGCACCCCCAGCGCGGTAGCCGTCCGATTCTCGATGATGTCTTGAGTGACCTGCTCTGCCACCGCCTCGTACTCATCAGCGGATGCTGAGGCATCGTCCTCGACCACCGAACGTCCACCGACCACGAGGACCGCGTGCGATTCGGGGAACATTTGGCCCCAGGTGCGAGGAGTCTGCAGAATATTCGCGTCGTCGCTATCGCCGATTGCACCGAAACTTGTCACAATTTCCATTTCATCACATAGACGGGGAATATCGAGCTAAGCCCGCGGAATGGGACTCGGACGAACCATCATTGTGAAGCGGCTCGTCGGCGTACCGGTTGCGGTACTATCTCTCCGGGATGCCCCCAAACTAACGAGTCCTTGCGTAGGCTATAGCGAGTATCAGAGCACAACAACGTATTTCGCGAGAACAGCCTGTGCTGGCTATCTCATTCGATCGGTGTATCCAGGCTAGAACAATGTCGGATCAGCGGGGACGAGTTGGTCGGCGAATCGATAGTTGCAGCCGATGTCGATCTTCTCGTTCGGGTCCTGCTTATCCCGGAACCAGGTGACGCAGGTTTCCGCGGCCAAGCGACGATCCTTGGTGAACAGGTAGCCGTCGGTGCAGTCATCGAAGTGTTCCTGCAGGTACCACTTGTCGAGAGTGATTGCCGCGGTCGAGTAGTCGGCGAGCAGTAGATGCCCGAGCTCTGTACGGGAGCGGCGAACAAGGAATACCTCGTCTTGCATCACCTGGAGTTGAGCACACGGGACGTCGTCGGACTCGTGCTCGCTGGGGATGTAGTCGTTGGGGCCGAGGTCGATGATGAGAGCCACCGGTTTCGCGAGTAGCGATTCGGCCAACCATTCTCGCGTGTAGACCCACGGATCGATCGCGAGACGGGTACCCGCAGGGGTGAAGAATGCGGTCAGCAGCGCCCCGCCTTCGACTGGTGCTCCCCAGCCGTCCACTGAGTCTCCGAGTCCGAACAGGTTGAAATCGGTCTCGTCGTCGCGCCACAGGGTTTTCGACATAACCTGACCGATCTGTATGTCGCCTTCCTGCTCGACTTCCACCGACCATCCGGCGTAGTCATGATCGAGGTCGGTAATCACGGCGTACCGATCTCCGTCGATGGTCGATGCGAAATGCCATTCTGGTGCGGCGTAGTCGGGTTGCTTCATGTATGTCTCCAAGTCTTTCGTCGGGTCGGACTTCGCGGCCACGGAGGGCGCGAGGTCTGCAAGTGCGCCGCCAGACTTCGTTCCGTTAGGGATAGGTCTAGTGCATCGTGGCGAGCGTGCGAGAAGACTCGACACGAGAGGTGGATGGCTGTCGCGCAACCGGTTTAGCTCTCCCCGGGGGACCCGCTCGATATAGCTGACGATAGCGGACGGGTCTGACAGAGTGCGGAGCTGACGCCGACGACGTCGGTCGCGAATCAGCTAGTCGTGGGCATGTGCGATGATCGAAATGCAGAGCGGATCAAGTTCTGCTTCTCTCGCGGTGTCGATGTTCCCGTGACTCTTCTCTGACATTGCACCGCGACGGTGCACGACGAAAGGTGCCCGATGGCCAAGAAAATTCTGTACGTAGACCTCGACAACACACTCGTGAACTTCCAGTCGGGCATCGACCGGGCAGACCCGGCTGACATCGCGAAATACCCGGGTGATCTCGATGAGGTACCGCACATCTTCTCGCTGATGGATCCCATCGACGGCGCGCTCGACGCTTACCGCACGTTGGCGGCGGTGTTCGACACCTACATCCTCTCCACTGCCCCGTGGAAGAACCCCAGCGCCTGGCACGACAAGGTGCTGTGGGTGCAGAAGCACCTCGGGTTCGACGAAGGATCCGTCGCCTACAAGAGACTGATCCTGTCCCACCACAAGAATCTGAATCGCGGCGACTTTCTCGTAGACGACCGACGCAATAATGGTGCCAGCAAATTCGAAGGGGAATGGCTGCGGTACGGCACCGAACCGTTCGAGACGTGGGACCAGGTGACGGCCTACCTGCTGGAACGGGCGTAACCGTCGTAGCGCAGTTCTTGTCGGTACCCCTCGGTATGGTTCGGCCATCAGCTTCACCGCGTCCATTCGGCGCACTTTCCATCAGGAGGTTCTTTTGACCAATCCACAGCTCTCTCTCGTTGCTGCTCTGCTCGACCGTTCGGGTTCGATGAATGCCATCGCCGACGACACCCGAGGCGGGTTCGATTCGTTCATTGCCAAGGAACGTGAATCCGACGGCAATACCGTTGTCACTCTGGCTCAGTTCGACGACCGATACGAGTCGGTCTATAGCTCGAAGCCGATCGCGGAAGTACCTAACCTCGTGCTGGAGCCACGCGGGATGACTGCCCTCTACGACGCCGTTGGCCGGCTCGTCACCGAGGTGGGTGCCGAGCTCAGTGGGTTACAGGAGGATGACCGCCCTGGCTCGGTCACCGTACTGGTGATGACAGACGGGCACGAGAACGCGAGCAAGGAGTGGACCAATACTGCTGTGCGCGAGCTGATTGCGAAGCAGGAGCGGGATTACCAGTGGGACTTCGTTTTCCTGGGTTCCAACATCGACGCTGTCGAAGTGGGCGCTGATCTCGGCTTCGCGCGGGAGAAGTCGATGACGTACGTATCGACAACGGTCGGCGTCACGGCTGCCTTCGATTCGGTGGCGAGCTACCAGGACCGTAAGCGTGCTCAGGTGCACGGAGCGCCTCTTGCCCAGGGTTTCTCCGAAGCCGATCGGCGCAGGGCGCGCGGCGAATGAGTAATAAAAGGCGGCAGCGGTGCGGCGGAGGGGATGATCGAGCTGATCTTCTTCCTGTGCATCGTTGCCGCGGTGCTCGGTTGGGTGTTCAGCTGAGTGCGCGCAGAGTTACACGTCGAGTTCACCTGATAGAGAGGGCTGTCTGATGGTCAACGACGAGACGGCGAGATTTCTAGTCCGCGAGTTGGGATCCGAGGGCGGTTGGGCATCTCCGGAGATGTCGGCGTACGACAATGAGGACCATCTTCAGCGGATCATTGCTGCCGCGCCGGAGCATGTGCCGGGTGTCTCCGAGTCCGCTCTCACGGTACGGGAGCTGGCCACGTCTGCCGGGCCAGCGGATGTCTGCATCGTCGACCGTGATGGTTCGGTCACCGTCGTCGAATGCAAGCTGGCCTCGAACACAGAGCGACGGCGGATGGTGATCGGGCAGGTCTTGGACTACGCCTCTGCGATTTCGTTGGGTGGCGAAGCCTCGTTCAGGAGACAGTGGGCAAGGCGCGGTGGCGTCGACCTAGGTGTTCTCGAGGAGGAGGCGGTTGAGCGGCTTGCCGAGAACATCGCCACCGGGCGTGTGCACCTTTGCCTCGCTGTAGATCGCATCGATGCGGATCTGCGGAGACTGGTCGAGTATTTGAATCGAATTACACGCGTCGAGATCCGCGTGACGGCATTGCAACTCGCGTACGCCCGGCACGGTGGTCTCGAAATCTTGGTGCCGTCGACCTACGGGGGTGAGTTAGCCGATGCGAAAGCGCATTCGTCCGGTGGCTCTGCGGGACCTGTTTGGACGAAAGAGTCGTTTCTGGAGGCCGTACTGTCTGACGGTGATCGGGCGTTGGCGGACAAGTTGTTCGACCTGCAGGAAGCTCTCGACGTCTCCTACGGAACTCACGACGATTTCTGGTTCGGCACTCCACCACGTGGAGCGGTGTTCTTTCATCCCTTCGGGTATCGGTACCCGCCGATGTCGCTGTGGATCAACAAGTCCGGTCAGTTGATGGCTTCCGGTTCGTGGACGAAGTATCCGCACATCGCCACGCATGACGGGTTTGCCGAGCTCGCTGAATTTCTCGGTCAGAACCACAGGGCCTCGGCACCCGGTCGCAGGGTTTCCGATCTGGACCTCGAACAATTCTGGAGCGTTGTCCTGGATTGCGCCCAGCAAATCAATGTCTAGGTCAGTGGTGCCGCGTGAATGGGCTCGGAACTGCTACCACCGGAACTCCTACGCTCGTTGTGATCGTGTGCGATTGTGATCTTGATTATCGACACTGCGACGGCAGGAGGGACATTCGGCGTGAGCGACTCGAAGCTAGAGCGTCCTACACAGATTTTCGATGCCCTATTCGGCGAGGGAGACGCGGCAACACGGGCCGCCGTTAGTTTGCGTGCACCGAGAAGGGGGTCCGTCCACACAATCCTCGATACGCAAGCCGACGACATCCTTCTAAGGCACCGGCATAGCTAGTGGAACGGCATCATTGGGCGCTTGCTTGCGGGCCCGGCTGTGATCTTGGCCCTCGGTGGAGCGTTTTGGATGTATCGAAAGAAGCGAAGCAAGGAACAAGATGAGCAACTCGACGCAGCTGAGGCGAGCCTCAGCGGGACAAGCGGTGGTGTCGATGCGCTCGAGAAGCTGATCCCTGTTGCGACGGAAATTCTCGACTACGTCGCCGTGCACGCCGGTCATGCCCTGAAGCGGTGGCAACGTGGTCTGGGTCCGCTTCCCGCCCAGTGGAAGTCGCTTACTGACGAACAGCGCGCGAGGTACCAAGATTTTCGTCGAGGTTCTCTCTTGCCAGCTGTCCGTGATCTCCATCAACGTCAACGACATTGCTGCCGCGAGTGACGTCGAACGAGTACGGATGACCGACTTCGCTCTCGAAGTTCTTCGGCGCTTGAAGCGGACGGTCGAGGCGCTCGTCTAGCGTTGCTGACAGACACGGGCGTCGAACAGAAAGTCTCAGTCTCGAATTCGTTGACGCAGCAACGTGGGAACAAGGCGGGCCAGTGGCAACCCTTTGTCGCAGGTAAGCACGACTAAGAATGCCCGGCAATTGCCGCTATACGGGGGTGCCGACAAGCGCGTCGACGCCAACCTTCGACGTGGACCACGGCAGTGTCACCGCGACATCGAGTGCTGCAGCGGACACTGGGAGCTTCAGGGCGGCAGCCAGAACGTGTGTGGCCAGTCTTGGCGGGATGGCGTTGCCGATTTGCTGTGAGATGTCCCGACCTGACCACGGGTAGTCCGCAGGGAAGGTCTGTAACAGTCCTGCTTCGACGGTAGTCATGCCACTGACTTTGCCGTCGCGCATCCGAATCTTGTTCCGGGTGGCCTTGCCCGTCACAGTGGCCGCGGGCTCTGCGGATGTGCGTTCGCCGCGTTTGCGCGGATCACCACCGCTGCCATAGTTGGAGACCACGGTGAACGGGGAGCTTTTTCGTAGTGCTGACTGCATGGGGACCCAGGGGAGAAGGCCAGTCCCAGTAGGGACGGCTGCCCCTTTTCGGAAATGCTCGTGAGTCGGTCTGGGCAGTGAAACGTCATCTTGCCATCGCGCTACCAGGATGGCGCGTCGTCGGGTTTGCGGCACGCCGAACTGCTCGGTACGCAGAACGGCGTAATCGACGCCGTATCCGTGGCTACGCAAGACATCGCCGATCGCTTCCCAGATGGGAAGTACCGCTGGCACCTGCTCCAGGACAATCGCTTCGTACGGTTTCTGAGCTTTGAGTGCCTCCAGAGCCCAGCGAAGCGGCTCGAGCACCAACCCAGTCCGCTCGTCCTCGAACTTGTGGAGACTCCGGGCCGCGTCGACTTCTTCGGCCATCGCTTCGGCGATGGAGACAACCTTATCCAGGGCTTGTCTGCCACTACCTTTACCCGCCAGTGTGTAGGTCTGGCAAGGCGGTCCGCCGGTCAGAACGTTCGCTTCCGGGAAACGGTCAGGGCCATAGTGGCGCACATCGGCCTGCTCTGTGGTCAATGCGGCCTCAGCACGAGTGGCGCACGCGTCGGGGTCGATCTCGATCCCGGTAGTAGTCATTCCGAGCCAGTGTGCACCTACATCGAGTCCGCCGGGCCCCGCGAACAAGTCGATCACTTTGTATCTCGTCGTCGATCGGCCTCCGGCGGGATCCATTCCTGCATGATAGCCGGCAGATCTTGGATCGCGTTCTCACCCCTGGCCGCAGCTTTGCGGCTTGAAGACACCAGACCGCCCGGATCGTTTCTGACCCGAACTCAAGACTTTCTGCGATAGCGTTCTGTCGTACCAAGCGAGACGGAGGCACGGAGTTGATGGACGAGTTCTACGCCGTATTTGCAGGCTGGGCGAGGAAGACATCGTTGGAGTCGGCCATCAGGAGCTTCAAGGGCAGGGTGTCCGCAGAGGAGTTGGATGCCTTCGTCGGGGAGTATCGGCGGAACATGGAGGGTGTCCTGAGCGGCGGCCCGCCGATCATTCATGGTCCCCGTGACCCGTGGTACGCAGGACCCAACGACAGTGCAGACGTCTACTGGCCGGCGCTCCGCAAATATATCGGCGTTGACTTGTCGTGGCCCGAAGACCGGATTGACTCGCTGAACGGCTCGTCGAACAAGGTCATCGCCTACACTCCTCGGCCGAACGAGTCGTCCTGGGATGCAAAGGGACTCGTCGTCGGTTACGTGCAGTCCGGAAAGACAACCAATTTTACCGCCGTCATCGCGAAAGCCGCGGACGTTGGCTACAAGTTCGTCATCGTGCTATCCGGTATTCACAATGGGCTCCGCAAGCAGACGCAAGAGCGCCTCGATGAGCAGCTCCAGCAGCTCACCCCAACGAAGTGGAAGCTTCTGACAAACGCGGACGACGATTTTCGTGCCCCGCCAATCAAGTCGACGGCATTGCTTCATGTCGACGACAGCGGGGTCATCCTTGCCGTAGTCAAGAAGAACGCGGCTGTGCTCAAGCGTTTGGACAAGTGGTTGGAACCAGCGGTCAAACAGCGAGCCCTTGTCGATGTGCCGACGTTGATAATCGACGATGAGGCAGATCAAGCCAGCGTGGAAACCAAGTCCATCAACCCTCTGATTCGCGGTATTATCGGCAAACTGCCTAAAAGCACGTACATCGGTTACACCGCAACGCCATTCGCCAACATCTTGATAGATCCCGCGGGTGGTGACTTGTATCCTAAAGACTTCATCTTGAATCTCCCGGAGCCGAAGGGATACTTCGGTACCGAGCGGATATTCGGCCGCGATGTGGTCGAAGGCGATGAAGCGGACGGGAAGGATCTCGACGGCTCCAACATGTTGCGGATCATCCCCGATGGCGATGTCGACGACGTACGTCCGCTGGGGAAGACCGCGTCAGCAAACTTCATCCCTTCGATTCCGCCGTCGCTTGCGGCCGCGCTCGATTGGTTCGTCTTATCCACAGCAGCGCGCCGCGCTCGCGGTGACGCCGGACATTCGACGATGCTGATACACACGTCGATGAAGACGGACGTGCACAATCAGTTCAAAGGTCCGCTCACTGCGTATGTAGCCGCCCTTGCGCGAGCATGGGCGTCAGGCGAGGAGGGTACTCAGACCCGTCTCCGGGCCCTGTGGAGTGCAGAGTCCGCGAAGGTACCGTCAGACGAATTCAGCTTGATTGCACTCAGTTTCGACGAGATCACCGCGGAGCTCGCGCAAGTGTTGACCGACTGCCGCGTCATCATCGACAACTTCCGCAGCGACGATCGCCTGGACTACTCGGGAGAGGGTCAAGTGGCAATCGCGGTTGGCGGTAATACTCTGAGTCGTGGGTTGACTCTCGAAGGGCTGATCGTAAGTTACTTCGTCCGCGCGGCGGGAGCGTACGACACCCTTCTGCAGATGGCTCGCTGGTTCGGATTCCGACCGGGTTATGAGGATCTGCCCCGGATTTGGATGACTGACGAGCTGCGCCGGTGGTTCCGCCACCTCGCGACGGTAGAACGTGAGATTCGGCTGGACATTGAACGGTACGAGTCCGAAGATCTCACTCCGACGGAGTTCGGCGTTCGGATTCGTACCCACCCGACGCTTCGCATCACCGCCAAGATGGGAGCGGCGATTCCTGCGTATGCTTCGTACGGTGGCCGCAGGGTTCAAACTCGTTATTTCAAGGCGCGCGACCATGAATGGCTGTTGCACAACAAGGATGCTGCCGACGGGCTCGTGTCACGTGTGCGCACCAAAGGATCAGAAGCGGAAGTGCTGGACTCGGGAACAGTACTGTTCCGCGACGTCGAGGCCGATGACGTACTCACTTTTCTCAGCGACTACAAAGCTCACGCCGACTCGCCCGATATAGATCATGAACTGATCAAGAAGTACGTGATCAAACAGCAGCGGCAGGGAAGTCTCGAAAGATGGAACCTGGCCGTGATGGCTGCTAAGTCTGGTGCGGAGAGAGGCACCGTCCGGTTAGGCGGGATCGATTTTGGTCGGATCGTTCGTTCCCAGCTCAAGAACGACGGCGACGAGCGAGCCGATATCAAGACGCTCATGTCGAAAGATCACCGGGTTGTGGACTTCATGGCTCCCGCCGAAGCCCGTAAACGTGGCGAGAACACGCTGATGGACGATCGGGATAAAGATTCGAAAGTTAGACGAATGGGTCTCCTGCTTGTCTACCCAATTGATCCAGTGTCCGAACCCGAAGCGGTTAACTCCGAGTCCAGAAAAGCCTTGGATGCTGTTGACGACGTGATCGGGATAGCGTTGGTCTTTCCAGGCTCCGCCGTCCAAACCAGCCAAGTGTCGCAGACGTACGTCAGTGTGGACTTGAGCGAGGCCGATATCGAAACGAACGATGACGAGCTCAACGAGCTGGTCGGTTTGGAGTCCAGTTGAGCCTGACTGCTGCGGTAGAGCAGCCGGCGTGGTGGTCGCAGCGCGTTGCTGCCGAGGGTTCGACTGCCTCGGAGGGAATTCGTCGTCAGCTGGGCAAGCCCAAACTTGATCCACTGACGGTCCTCATCCGCGAAGCGGCCCAAAATAGCTGTGACGCAGCACTTCCTGGTCATGATGTCGAGTTCAAGGTCCAAATCCGTAAACTGACTGGCAAAAGACTGGCTGGGTGGCGAGGGTTCTTACTCCCCGGACCCGACGGCGGCGGTCTGGGGCTGAAGGAGGCATTGGACCGTGAAGCAACAATCCTCATCATCTCCGACCGGGGTACAACTGGGCTTGGAGGTCCCCTGCGTGCAGACGAGCCCCCGCTCGATGGGGAAAGAGCGGATTTCGTCAAATTCATCCGAAATGTCGGTGAGCGCAAAGGTGTCGATCTTGGGGGAGGTTCATACGGCTTCGGCAAGGGGATTCTGTACAACGTCAGCCGCTGTCATGTGATCGTGGCGGATAGCCAGTGCGTCTTCCGTGGAAAGCCACAACGCCGACTCATCGGTGCGGCGATGGGGGATGGATTTCAGCACGACGGCGTGCGGTACACCGGGCGACACTGGCTCGGCGTGCAGGAAGGCGAGATCGCGCAGGCCCTCATCGGCGATGAGGCCGAAAGAATGGCGTCGTCGCTTGGTTTGCCGTCTTTTGCGCCCGGTCAGACGGGGACCACCGTCGCTATCGTCGACGTCGACCTTGGCGCAGTTCGCAACGGCGACATGGAAGAGCCACGCACACCGGAGGGCGCGGCTGACTACATCGCGTCGACTATGTTGTGGAATCTGTGGCCTCGGATGATAGACGGGGACAACAACCGGCTGAGGTGCTCGGTCAAATTCGAGGGCTTTCCGGTAGACATTCCAGATCCGGCGCGGACTATCGAACTGAAGCCCTTCGTGGATGCCTACCGAAAGCTCTCGCGTGCCGGTGAGTACGACGTGCCAGTCCGGAAAGCCAAGCCGCAGGAAATCGGTCGGTTTGCAATGGTTGAGTCGATGGCACCGATCACCAACAACTACCTGATGTCGCTTGCTGCGCCATTCAGCGGGTCCGCACATCATTGTGCGCGAATGCGTCAAGCTGATCTTGTAGTCGATTATGTTGCAGGCGAACCACACCCGAATGAGGCAGTTCAGTACGGTGCAGTCTTCAAAGCCGGCGTCGATGCCGACAGCTGCTTCTCGGACGCGGAGCCACCCACGCACGACGATTGGGTGACAAGTGGGCTCCACGGAGCCGCACTTGGTGTTGTTCGGCTGGGAGCGCGCTTCCTGAAGAGCAACCTCAAGCCATCTGTTCCGGACATAGACCCGGAGTTACACCATGAAGCGGCGTTGGCTCCTCTAGCTGGACGGCTGTCCGGCTTGGTTGCCGGGGCATCAGCCGATGGAGCCGGCTCGTCTGAGGGGAGCGGGAGCCGTCGGTCCGGTCGTTCTGGTGGGCGTTCAGCGGCCAAGCCCAAAATTGTGGACGGGCCTGCTCTCGTAGTGGTGAACGGTGAGGCTCTGGTAACTGCCCTAATCGAACTACCACTGTGGCCGACCTCGAAAACGGTAACCGCGGAGCCGCTCGTGGTCATCGAGGGAGGAACGGAGCAACCGGGGACACTGGAGCCTCCAGTGGTCTTGGGGTGGGCCGACGCTGCCAACGGAGAACAGCGAGTAGGTCGCAGCATTTCTGTCGCTCGGGAGGACAGCCGGAAATGGACGGTCTCCATCAGGCCTCCTAAAGACGCTGTAGTGCGCATTGCGTTGACTGTCGAGGACGAGGGCTGATGGCAGTCAGCGATGTTCGTCCGTACTTGGTTCCAGCCGTGGATACCGTGCAACCTTCAACGTGGTTCCGATCGGTCGACGGTGAATGGGAGCCGTTGGGCGACGCCATCGAGAACTGGGACTACCGTTCCGAGCTTCGCTTGCGCTGCACGATCGAGGTTGATCCAGCAGTCGTACGTGCGCAGTCGATGCTCGACGATGGGTCGCCCTTGGCCTTCCACTTCGGGTGGCGAGCGTTGGACACGTATCTGGTCGGGCCTTCGGTGCGTGTGTCGTTGTCAGAGAACTACTTCGAGGTAATCATCGAGATCGATCCGCAATTTGCGGGTGCCACTATTTCGTTGACTCGGCGATTGGTGCTGGAGCGCGACAGGTTGAGCCCGCTTCCTGGCGAGGCCCGGCACGCGGGAAGCATCCTGTGGAGCGATGAGCAATCGCTGAGGCTGACTGGAACCGAAGCCATGTTTCCGACGGAAGTGGTCGACTTCGAGGCATTCGGCATCGATAACGGTGCCAGTTGGCACCTTCGGATGCCGCCCAGCCCTGATGAGCCTGCCATGGGTGCGTTGCTGTTATTGCTCAACCCATTGGACACGAAGCTCGTCAAGGCCG
The DNA here is from genome assembly GCF_002259145.1 of Rhodococcus sp. 15-2388-1-1a. Taxonomy (NCBI): domain Bacteria; kingdom Bacillati; phylum Actinomycetota; class Actinomycetes; order Mycobacteriales; family Nocardiaceae; genus Rhodococcus; species Rhodococcus sp. 15-2388-1-1a. The sequence goes on from NZ_NPFP01000035.1 coordinate 70,414, forward strand.
TGCAGAAAGAAAAGAACCACACGGACGAACAGCTCGCACTGATCCAGGAGATGGAGGAAGATCTCGTGCAGGAGATCGTTCGGTGGTCGTTGGCTCATTGGGACGAACTCGAAGATTGCGACAAAGAATCCTTCGGTGCCGCCGCTCGTAGCCTCGCGTTGCGCGTCCTGGATGATCCTGCCGCATGGACGGCTGAGTCGGTCCTGAGCTCCTCCATGGATTTGCGTAGCTCTCTTGTCGCGGGCGCACGCTCGATTGGATTCGGACGGTTACTCTCGTGACAGACCTCTGGCCTCGGCTCAGTCTTGCATCGGGCGTGGTTGCGCTACGGAAGCTCGACGAAGACCCAGAGAACATGGCTGGTGCAGCGCGGGCGAAGCATCCTCAGATGACCTACGCCGCTAGCGGCGGAAGGCGAGTCAGCGAGTCGGGTGTACAAGAGTTGGTTGATGCTATTCGTACGATTGCGCACGATCACGGCTACCCGGGCGAGGTAGCGAAGGCGGACCTGATCAATTTTGATCGAGTGGCGGCCGAGCATGTTCACCGGACTATGCGGATTACCTCGGTCGAAGCTGCAAATCGAGGCGTGTGGACGTTCCTCTCGGTTGTAGCGATGCCCGATGTAACCCAGTGGCGCTTCCCCAACGAGAACATTGAACGTTGGATAGCGACTGACTTGACAAGGCACATGTTCTCGCGACTGTGGTGGCAGGCAATGACATTCGGACGATCCGTAGATGGAGCAATGGACTATTCGCTACTGCGGAAGCTGTCGGAAAGCGACTTGAACCAGATCACCGAACGACGCTCGATTGCTGGTGTCACCCCACTCGCCCGCGCCATCGCACGGGTCTCGACCGAAAGCGACGGAGCCACCGGTCGCCGCAAGGCCCTCCGCGACTCGGTACCTCGACTGCGCAGGTTGATGGCGTTCATAGACTTCTCAGTGCTGAGTGACGACCAGCTTGACGACCGTGTCCGGGCCATTTTTCGTGAAACTTCGATCGCAAAGCCGGTGCAGGAATGACTCGGCAAGCAACTGCGTCTGGCTGACGTCTGGCCGTGCGTAGATAGTGAGTCCGGATTTTTAGTCGGATGGTGGCAACAAGCTATCTTTGCCTTAACTGCTCAAGATTGGGGTTTTACGTGGGTTCTGTGCACGACGTGATCGAGGCTTTTCGCGATGCACCGTCTAATTCTGAGCGTGGGACCAAGTTCGAGCAGCTGATGGTGCGGTACTTCGAGCTCGATCCCATGTTGAGCCAGGAATATGACCAGGTGTGGCGGTGGATGGACTGGCCCGAGCGCGCCGGCAAACCGGACACCGGCATCGACCTTGTCGCACGCAACCGTGACACCGGCGCATTGACCGCCATTCAGTGCAAGTTCTACGAGCCCACTCACACCCTGGCCAAAGCCGACATCGACTCCTTCTTCACCCCGAACCTCCTGCCTCAAGGCCAATGCAGCTGGATCGGTCTCTCTGTGCCGAAAATACATAGCGACTGCCACGGCAACCGAGGCCAGCGCCACAACAGCGAGAATAATTGCGAGCGTGGTGGTTCCCGTTTGTCTTCCTCGTTTCGAATCGCGCGGGTTTCGAAGTCTGTGCCTGTGGGCTGAGGTTCCGCAGGGATCCCACGCATCGACGAGTCGCCAACCGGGTCGGCGTCAGGTGAGATGTCGCTGGCGGGTACGGCTACGTTACAACCCTGCGAGGGTCGTCGTGGTCTTGTTCGGATGTCGCGAGTAGCACGGCTGGGTACAAACCAACCGATACGATCTCGAGAGACCGAGTCGCGAGGGAGAACGCTTGATGGGTTCATCGAACAACGCTGCAGGCTCGCTGACGCCTGAGCTCGCCGCAAGACTCGATCGCCAGCTCGCGTCATGGCGGGAGAATCTCTTGGCGCTGGACCGTCGACAGCGCCTCGTGTATTTCAAGCACACCAAGGTCGGATCGCTGGAGATCGCTGATCCAGGCCCTGAAACACTCCTGTCGCAGTTGTCTAGTGGAGCCCTGACAGTGCGAGTACGTGACGCCGAGGGGGCGTCGCGCACGATCGGCCGGTCTGTGTTCGTGAAAGACAAGACACGGGAGACCCTTGCGACCTCGATGCGTCGCATTGACACTCAGTCGAACCAGGCATATGCCGACAGAGGTGTGTGGACGCTGAACCTGGGACTGTGGATGCTTCGGTGGACTGACACCGCAGATGATGCAGTGGTAGAAAGTCCGCTGCTGATGATCCCCGTACGGGTGCATCGAAGCGGCGCGGACCAGCCGTATTCGATATCGCGCACCGAAGACGACATCGCCGTCAATCCGGCACTCAAACTGAAGCTGGACGAATTCGGTGTCACACTCCCTGACATCGATCCGGACGTAGTCGCAGTAGAGACCTTCCTAGCCGAGGTCGGAGCGCTCATCGCTGGCAAGAAAGAATGGTCTGTCGAGCGACGAGCAGTGTTGTCCAACTTTACCTTTCACAAGGAGGCGATGTATCGAGACCTTGCCTCGAACCGAGACGTCGTTGCTCGACACCCGATTGTTCGGTTGCTCTCCCTCGGCCCGCAAGCCCCATCCGCAGGCAACTACGGGTTTACGCCACTTGCATTGGAAACGCTCGACGAAGTGAAGCCTCCCGAGGAACTTTTCAGCATCCTCGACGCAGACTCCACCCAACGGCGCTGTGTCTTGACAGCCGTCAGCGGCAAGAGCTTCGTGATGGACGGCCCGCCGGGAACAGGCAAGAGCCAGACGATCGCAAATATGATCGCTGAACTTATCGCCGCTGACAAGACGGTCCTGTTCGTCAGTGAGAAGGCGGCCGCTCTGGACGTCGTCCGCGACCGCCTGAACAACGCCAACCTCAAGCATTTTCTCTTCGAGCTCCACAGCCATGCTGCTACCAGGAAGGGCGTGGCCGAGGAACTCGGTAAAAGTTTGCATCAAAGGCTCAAAGTGCAATCCACCTTCGGCGATCAGGATGTGTCGCGGCTGGGCAGAACGCGGAATGAATTGGGCGAGTTCGCAGCCGCGATGAATGAAGTAGACCCGCTATTGAGACGAAGCGTCTACAGCGTCGTCGGCCGGTTGATCGAACTCGGTGAACGCGTCGAGGTGTCCTTGTCGTCGGACACACGATGGACAAAGTTGAGTGCTGATTTCCTCGACGAACTTCGACAACACGGAGAACGTCTCGGAAAGCTGTGGTGGGTCGTCGAGAAGGGTGACCAGTATCTATGGCGTGATTTGCTGCGCACAGACTTGAACGGCGAGGATGCGCGGGCGTACGGGCGCATTGCGGGTCGTGCGGCAGCTAGTGCGCATGCTGTTCTGTCGCGCGCAGAAACCATCGATGAAGACACGGGTATCGACTTCGAGGATTCGCTGGATGGGTTGAAGCGGCGAATTAAGCTATTGGAGCTCCTCGACTCCCGCATCGGGACCCCTGAGCACTGGTATGCGTCGAATGAGCTGCCCGATGTTCGCAGTCGGCTGAGGTCGGCGAGGACACTTACGTCCGACATCCGTGAGCGGGTCAACGAGCTGGCCACGTCCGCTGGACCACGATGGCGAGAGCTCGACAGGTCTGGACTCAGGACACTGCATACGTACACGGACAACACGGTCGATATCCAAATGACGGGAGGGCAGATCGAGGAGACGATTGCAAAATTAGTCGAGCTCAAATCGACCCTTGCCGAAATCAGCGAGGCGCACAATGAACTGTGCGCCCTGCTTGGGCTGCCCTTCGGAGCACCGAGTCTAGGACGCGTGACGGAGATCGCCGACCTCGCCCAGATCGGTGCAGCGAAAGACCTGCCAGAGAAGAATTGGTTGAACGCCGCGATTCTCCAAAGGATCAGCGAGTCCATTGACGTTCTGGAATCGGTTGTGGAGCACGCAAACAGGCGTCAAGAGTCCTTGAAGGACGTTTTCACTCCAGCCGCCCTTGATCTCGATCTCAGCGCGTTGAACGTGAGATTTCGGGAGGTGCACACTGGGTTCCGTAAATGGTCCTCCAGCGCACGTGCAGACAAGAAATCACTGAAGTCCGTGACGATTTCAGGTCGCGTTGACAAGTCCGTGCTCGGCCGTCTCGATGAAGCTGCGAGCTGGCAGACGTCAGTACGTGAGGTTGCCGAAAAAGAGACTCAGCACGGTGCAAATCTGGGATCGAAGTATCACGGTCCAACCACTGAATTCGACCGAGCCAGAGCAGCGTTGGACAACGCACGTCGGGCCGTCCGCTTGGCCGGGTCCGATATCGATCCGGATACCCTGGCAACTCAGATTTCGGCGGGGGCCGTCGCCGATCCTCGCTTGCTCGTTGTTGCTGCTCAAGCTCGAGATGCCATCCGACACTGGCATACCCTGTTCAAGTCGGTACCTGTCCTCGCCGCTCAGGCATTCGACCCCAACTCGAGTCTCGAAGAACATTCGGCATGGGCGTCGACGAGCCTGGGGTCCCTTCGGCACTTGCTGCCAGTAGTGCAGCAGGTTTCCAAGGTTGCTGGCTCGTCAGTCTCGCTCGCGGTGGCCACCACGATGCTGTTCGATGCTGATGCTGTCGCTACCATGATCGACGAACTTCGTTCCGTGCCGGACTTCGATCAGAGCTACTTCGGTGTACCGACCCTCGGACTGGATAGCGACTTCGACGACTATGAGATGAAGCTCTGTCATGCCGAGGCCTTTCAAGACCTCCTGCATGGTTCGGTAACGCCCGAGGTGGCGGCTCAGTTCAACGAGTCGAACAGCACCTTCGCGGATTTCGATGATGTCGTTTCTGAATTCGAGTCCGGCCGCGAGGAGTTCCTCGGCTTGTTCGCGAACGAGCGCCGCAGTGAACTGGAGCGTGAGCTCGTCGCGGGAGTGGAAGAGTTCGGTTCCATGTTGCGTGAGTTCGAAGAATCAGCGGCCGGCGAGGTGGAGGAGTGGTGCGACGCAACTACCGAGATTCGGTGGTTCGAGCGGGCCGGCTATTCGTCTGTCCTCGCCGCCTTGCGGAAATCTCGAAGGTCTCCGACCGATGTCGCCGAAATTCTGGAATACGCGGCGCTGGAGGCATGGATCGACTCGCGGTCGCGACACGACCGCAGGCTCAAGCACTACCGAGCTCCTGACCGAATTCAAGCTGTCGAGACGTTCAGGGCGCTCGATACCGAACTGGTAAATAATGCGCGGGCGCGAGTGATCGAACAGTGCAATCGGCGGGCTCCGATCAACATCAACAGCCGAGCTGCTGGCATCATTACTCGCGAGAAGGAGAAGAAGACCCGTCACAAGCCGGTACGAAAGTTGTTGGAAGAGGCAGGATCGCTTGTCCAGCAGATCAAGCCGTGCTTCATGATGAGCCCGCTGGCTGTCTCGCAGTTCCTACCGCCGGACCTCCGTTTCGATGTAGTGATTTTCGACGAAGCATCGCAGGTTCTTCCGTCCGATGCGGTGAACTGTGTCTACCGCGGTGACCAATTGATCGTGGCCGGTGACCAGAAGCAGCTACCGCCCACCGACTTCTTCCGCTCGACCGCTGACGATCTCGACGCGGACGAAGATGACGAGACCGACGTGTTCGACTCAGTGCTCGACCTTGCCAAGGGCGCCGGCGGGTTGACGTCGCTCCCGCTGAACTGGCACTACCGCAGCCGTCACGAGGATCTCATCAGCTTCTCGAACTACAGCTTCTATGACGGCAGCCTGAATACCTTTCCCGGTGCCGTGTTCGACGCACCTGACCTCGGTGTCGAGCTGCAATACGTTCGGGGTATCTATCGTCGTGGCTCGACTCGCGACAATCCCGTCGAGGCATCCAAGGTGGCCGAGCGTGTGGCGTGGTTCAGGGAGCACAATCCGAACGACTCGATCGGCGTCGTTACATTCTCGTCGGCGCAATCAGATTGCGTTCTCGCCGAGATCGACAGGCAGTCTACGACAGTCCCGAGTCTGTACGGGATCACCAGCGAACACGACCGTCTCGACGGCTTTTTCGTCAAGTCACTCGAGAACGTTCAGGGCGACGAACGAGACATCATCATCTTCAGCCTGGGTTATGGACCAACTGAGGAGGGCAAGCTGCATTCCAACTTCGGACCACTGAATCGTGCCGGGGGATGGCGTCGCCTGAATGTCGCCATCACACGAGCTCGTAAACGTGTCGAAGTTGTTGCCTCGTTCCGTGCGTCGGAGTTGCCGGATTCGAATAACCCGTCACTTCGACATCTGAAGAATTACCTGGACTTCGCTGAGCGCGGTCCGAAATCACTGGCGATCGACGCAGTCGATACCGACGAGCTGTTCGAGAGTCCCTTCGAGGAACAGGTCGCCTCTGTGATCCGGAGCTGGGGGTACGACGTCGTGTCTCAGGTTGGGGTGGCTGGATACAAAATCGACATTGCCATCAGACATCCCTCACGGCCAGGCACATACGTTCTAGGGATCGAATGTGACGGTGCCGCGTATTTCTCCGGCAAGACTGTGCGCGATCGCGACCGGCTACGCGATCAGGTTCTCAGAAGCCTGGGTTGGTCGATCTACCGAGTGTGGGGTCTGAGTTGGTGGCGTGACCGCTCCGGCCAGGAGGCGGTTCTTCGACATGCCATTCAGGCCGCAATAAGCGGTGCCGACCGGGTCGCGTCGACCGGGGCTGAGGGCGACGCGCCGAGCGCTGCGGTTCCGGTCGTCGAGTACACCGAAGTAAGAACGTCAGGAGCGCGCGACTGGACGACGGAGTACGTGGCCTTCTCCCAGCCTGCGGGCGATACGGGGGATGTGAAGACCCCGGAAGGCAAGCGAGATGCCAAACGGTTCTTCGAGGATGTCATCAGCATCGAGTCTCCGGTTCACGCCGATGTACTGTATGAGCGCTTCCGGAGCGCCTGGGGTATCGCGCGGTTGGGAGCAGCGATCAAACCGGAAGTCGACCGGGCTATGAACCGCGCCAGCCCGTACGGTGCCGACGAAAGAGGCTTCTATCGGAGCGGCTCGAACAAAGTTGACAGCGTTCGGATCCCAGCTCACGGGCAAAACGCTCGAAAACTATTACACGTTGCGACAGAGGAGATCTCGATCGCAGTCTGTCGCATCGTGCAGGAGTCGGTAACCATCGATGACAAGAATTTGATGTCGCAGGTTGTCGAACTATTCGGTGGTCAGCGGGTGTCCGCTGAATCGAAAGTCCTGATGAGCTCGGTGGTGGATTCGCTCATCGAAGAAGGCCGTTTACACCGAGATCAATCTGGGGATCTGGTGGCGTTGCTTGCTGAATAAATTCAACGGTTTTCGACTCGGAACGGCGAGAGGGATTTCCAGCTTGAGATGCTTAGTGCTGAATCGATGTCAGCCGGACTCATGTGCCGTGGTTCGCATTTCGTAGTGCGTAAGCTGCATCACCTTGTCCTCTTGTTTGAGACGCCACATCGCTAGCTAGACGCACCGCTAACGGCCTAGCTCAAAACTTGGCTCTCACCGTCTAGGAGGATCAGTTTGGGGTGGATTTTTGTGGTTCGGTGTCCCTAGCTGACGTCCCGCTAGGTTCTGCCTCATCTAATCCACCCTGTTGGTGAGTTCAGTTTCCGGTAAGAAGATGCACACGGCGTAGCCGCGGATCAGAAGACCAGCTAGTTTCGGACGGGCGGACCTACCGGCGAATTCTGTAACGGGTACGAGTGATCTATCGATTCATCAACAGCGACAACTGATGCTGATACAAAGAATGATGCAGACGAAAGGATCCAACATGGATATGAGCGACGTCGAGCGCCGGCTATTGGATTTGGAACGGCGACTCGCTGCGATCGAGGGTGGTGGTCACGTCATATCGCTCGACAAAACGAGTGATGTGTCAAGCGGGATTTCTGCCAGGTCTTTGGTTCACGCGGAAGTTCGTAACAAACGCTTCGAACCAGAAAACCCTAACGCGGGAATATTTTCGTCGTATGTATATTTTGACTGTGGTTTCACGCTCCATCGCTCTGCAAAGCCGACGCGCGCTGTCAAGGGTGCCTTCGAGTTTTGTGACATCTTCGAAGAACCTCAATTTGTCGTGACCTTCACGATGAACGACGGGCTCGAACCCGGGAAGACATCGAGCAGCGATGGAATAGGTTTGGAGTATAACCAATTTATGCCCGACCATCAATGGTTTATGGGAACTGAATTGAGAGATATGACATGCCGATTTCGTGTCGATAAAGTAATTTACCGCGATGGCACGTCTGATGATTTCGTTTAGACGGTGCAATGGACGATGCCCGCGTGCGTTGCCTGAACAAGAACGGCCCTTGGTTATAGCAGGATTCCGATATGGGAGGATGAGTGCCCGGCTGTTGCCCGGTTAGTATCGAGAGACGGACGAATCGCTCCCTCCAATTTAGCGCTGAAGTAACTGCGAACAACGATTGCGATTAAACCCGGCGAATGACGGTACTGGCTCGTCTGTCAGGTGAGCGAGACATCCGTTTCTTCCGCCGCTGCTTCGAGTGCGGCAGCCACGACCTGCAGAAAAGTGGTTGATTCCGAGTTTTGTCCGTCCCCGTGCACAGTGACGTTCTTGGCAAAAATGTCGCGGGAGATGTGGGCGGCCCGCAAGACTGTAGATCCGGTACCGCTGTAGTTGTAGCTGATCTGCCAGTCCGAGCGTGGGAGCTCGGAAAGTCGCTTCTGGATCGGATCCACCAACCTTTGAGCAATCTTGTTAGCAAAGTGGTCGATCACCGCAGCTTGGTCCTCTGCGGTCTCCGGCGGACGCCCGTTCCATCGAGCCGGTTTTGCTAGCGCCTTGTAAATTTCTTCTTTCAAGGCTTCACGAAGCTCAGCGTTGGGTCGCAGCGTCTCGTATTGATCTGCACTGCCTTCGGCGAAGCGTTTGGAGAGAGCTTTGATCTTTTGCCAAGTCTGCTTCTGGACTTCCTCGACTTCGGCGGTACCCAGAATTCCACCCCAGCGGTAGTGAAACTGGCGGATTCCTGTCTCGATAGCTTCGATGAGTGCGGCCCTCTCGTACACCGGAGTTGCCAAGCCTGATTCCGGTGCAGTTGCACTTCTTTCGATCATTTCGAGTAGTCTTTTGAACTGCGAAATCGACCATTTACCATTTCGATTGCCAGGCTTCAGCTGCTGGTCGATACCGGCAAGGAACACGCGATTATCGGCAAGTCTCTCGCGGACCGACTGCTCCGGCCGCTGACCGAAGTCGTTGCGAATCGCGCTGATCACATTGTCCACGCTCGCGAGGACGTGATGCGCCCGGTCGCTCGCACTTGTGAGATTGTCTCCCTGCACGTCCTCGAAATGGGTGAAGCAGAAGATCAGCTTCTCGATGTTGCCGGACGTCAAGATAGAGCGGATGGCGGCGGTAGGTGCTGCCTGCATCGGCTGTTGGGCGTTGTCCACCAACACCACTGCGTCCACCTGGTTGATCGTGTGTGCAACCGTGGTCGGGAGCGCGGCTGAGGACTTCGCGGTGTGGCCGAGTCCTTCACCGTCGATGAGAACCACCTTGGGAAGCTCATTGTCCGTCCAATCCGGTAGGAACGGCCCGGATACGCGGATGCCGTCGACCAGTGGTGTCAGCAGATGGCCGAACAATGGCGCGTAGTTGGATGTGAATCGATTGACCGTTTTCAGGAAGGTTGCGCGATCGTCGGACTCGAAATGCCACGTCTCGGGCCAGCCCGTGTGGTCGCGTGACAGGGTCCCGATGTGCTGGACACGGAATCTCTTGTCCATATCGTCCAGGAGGCTGTCCACTATGCCGTGAAACATTTCTTGCTGACGCAGCCACGAGTCGACTTCCTCGTCGGCTTCACCGTCATCGCTAATTGCAGCGTGACTCGAGACCAGGAACTTCAGGCCCTCGATCGCTGCATCGATTTGGCTCGAACTGAAGTCGAGGTCGATGCCATCGAGGGGAGTTGGTTCTGCGTCGAACACAGGCTTGGCTCCAGGCGTAGAGTCGGACTCCTCGAATTCGTCGAACTCATCGAACTCACTGGTTTCTACGGCTACAGGAACCGCCGCCTTGGCATTCTGCTTTCGGCCGAGGACGTAGCTGAAGCGAAAGCGCTGGTTTTCGTGATCCAGGAGTGCAGACCGAATCGCGTCGGGTGCGGCACCGCTTCGGATCAATAAAGCTGCTCTGACACCATTTTCGAGAAGGTGATCGGTCACCTCATCAGAGGAAAAGAAGGTGACGACTGCTTTGTACGGCCCCTCGGCGACAATGATCTCGGTGTCAGCCACGGTCGTTTTTGCGGTCGACGTCGATGGGAACCGGTCGCGATCCGGATCCGTACCCAGCATCTGACGAATGACTGTGGTCTTGCCGGCCCCCGTGGTTCCGATCATGAGAACGCGGCGGTAGTCGTCTTCGATGGTGGGCAAAGGGAGGTGGTCGTCGCGAAGTGCCACCGACGCATCGAGGCGTCGAGGTTCGGCGCTGTCGTAGAACGCCGAGATCACGGTGGGGCTGAACGCCTTCTCTGCTTCGGAGCGAGCTGACGAGTCCCACCACCGCTGCTTCTGAAGCAGCGAGTTGAGCTGGCTGACAAAGACGTCAGCAGCATCCTCATCCGATGTGCCGATCGACCGACGGATTCGACGGCCGGGGAGACCAGTCGATGGATCCTCTCGTGCTGGGTGCCGGAACGTGACCGTGAACGGCTCATGAGTGCTGTTTTGCGTTGCTGTCGCCGTGTAGCTGATTGTTCTGCCTTCGCCCGAGAATGTCGTGATCGGACATTACTATCTCTTGACGCTGCCTCCGCGTCAATCGACGCGGCTCAGCTGCTCTTCCACCGAAGTCGACCATCGGACCCGGTTCCGCAGACCATCGCAGTGCCCTTATTGGTAACTCCTGGCAGCCCGGGAACATCGCAGAATGAGCCCGGGTGCACCACGCCTCCCACGGACTCAGGTGCCTCTACCGGCGGTGGGGTGTAGACGGGGGC
>NZ_NPFP01000030.1:0-78699 GCF_002259145.1 Rhodococcus sp. 15-2388-1-1a
CCGCCACCCCGGCACCACCCCGACTCAAAGCGGGTGAAGGCGTTGATGCACCTGTGTTGTGGTGAGATGCGGGACTCGGGGCAGGCCACTGTCACAGCCATAATGATTTGGCGGCATTGCGTCATGGCCTGTCGGTACCGGTCGGTACGATACACTCCGTGACGAACAACACGAGTGACGGCGGTCAGCCGTTCGTCCCCCTCGGGCTTGAAGGCGAAGAGCTGGAGCGCTTTACCGCGCTCCGAGACGACATTCCACCTTGGCTGCAAACATCCCTATGGGACTGGATCAAACGAGAGTTCACTCGTTACGCGCGAGGCGGCAATTCGGTTACTACATTCAGTAATGAGCTGGTTCGCGAAGTCGAACGTAAGTTGCATGTGCCGATCGGTTGGGATGGAACGAGCTCGTACGATACCGACAATGCGTTCTGGTGGCTGAAGAACGCGTTTTCAGACGGCGGCCCCGTGAAGACGTGGCGTCTTGTGGACTATTTGCTAGGCACCAAGCACGACGCTCAGAAGCAGCGACTCGGCGAGCTGCTGACGGAAGCCGGGTCGGCTTGGACCCTCGGCCAACGAAACGGCAGGCCCGGCCTCATAAAGCGGCTGCCGTCTGGCGTCGCAGAGGCGGCTCTTGCGGTATTTCAGCATGGCGACGCAGGGCGAAGGCTTGAATCAGCCTGGGCCTCGGCTTTTGGGATAAATCCTGACCCGGAAACTGCGTACTCACGCGCGGTTAAAGCTGTTGAGTACGCGGCGATACCGGTAGTCAGCCCGAACGACGGCAGCGCAACGCTTGGCAAGCTGATTGGACAAATCGCTGGCGGCGGGCAATTCAACATACCGGGGCTACGTGAGCACACCGATGCCAAAACACACGATGTTCTAATTGGAATGATGCGGCTCCTCTGGACTGGACAAAGCGACCGACATGGTGGCCCTTCCAGCGTCAGCGTGACGCAGGAGCAGGCAGAGGCGGCTGTGATGCTCGCCGTCACACTGGTCGGCTGGTTCGAAACCGGCAAGGTCGTGCGCTGATCCGATGATGGTGATCGAGATCGTGCAGGCTGCGTCCAGCGCATGGTGGACGCCTTGGCTTCCGCTGCTGGGTTCAGCCCTAGTCGCTGCCGCCGCGTTCCGTGGTGTTGTTCTAAGTAACAGAACGAACTCCCGCGCCATTTCAGCAGCAGATGACCGCGAGTTCTTGAAGTGGCGACGCGAGAAGGTCACAGACCTCTCGGACGAGATTTTAACTGTGGCACACGTGTGCGCGGCGACTGCACGCAGTTTTTATCTTTGGGAACCGGCGTCAGTGCAGAAAAACTTCATCGAGATTAACAACTCGTTAGCGGCCATCCCGGATGCCGCCCGCAGAATGCGACTGATAGCCGAGGACGCTCTTGATTCTGAAATTACGCAAGTGCACCAAAGCGTCGTTGCCTGCCTTGGGGTCGTCACGACCGAATGCAACAAGAGCCGCGCTCTGTATCGGGCTAAGAAGCCTGAAGAAGCAAACGCCTCGATGGATCCGAAAGCCGAAGACGTAGCTCGTGCATGTGAGAATTTCAGCAAGGCGGCGCGCGCTTTCATGACCTCAGCACCCACGGCAGATATCCCCAAGCGAAGCAGCAGCCGTTTCGGTCGCAAGAAAACGGATTAACCGAAGTTCAAAAAAACTGGACAACGTTCGGCGGGGCTTTCTGAAACTGGCTCCGTAGTGCAGCCGGGCGACTGAGCGGGGCTTGCTTCCCGCCCTCGTTCTCGGCGATGTAGTCGTACACGGTCAGGGTCGTAACAAACGACGCGTGCACGAGCCACCGGCTCACCTGCATGTAGCGCTCCCCCGCGCTCAGGCTCATCACCGCAAACGCGCCGAAGGTCGTGCCAGCGGCTATGTGGCAGCTTGAGCGCGGCCAAGGCGGGTTGTAGGCATCGCCTGTACACATTGGCGCACGTCAGGGGCGCGTCCCACCGGCACATCGCAGCCGGGTCGCGTACGTCGATGCCTGCGGCACCGCACTGGCGCGGGTGTGCCGCCCTGGAAACAGCGGCGCATCCGGGTCGTAGTCCGCGGACAGCACGTCGCCTTGCGGGTGCACCTCCCGCAGGTTAGTTTGCAGGTCAGTGCCTTCGTCCATCGATTTCCGCGGATAGGAGACCGACCGATCGAAGGCACTGAAAGCGCCAATTGGGACGGCTGAGAGATGTACTTGTCCTATGACGGCGAGTCGTCCAGAATCAGTCTGAACCGGGCCTAGACGCACGGCGGGTTTCGCGGGTTCGCGATGTCGGCACCCTCGGACGAGTCGAATCGGACAACCGGATCGGCACCAACGGATACGGTTATTCAACGCTGCAGATTGCGGCATTGGAAGGGTGTTAACTCGTGACCGAGCCTGCTAACGGAACCACCGACGTGCCGAAGGGTGCCGACAACCGGTCGCCCGAACCGGATGCCAAAGAAGACGATTCGGCATCCACGGTCGACAGCTCCGATATTGATTCCGACGCGCCAAAGAAGCGAACTCGGCGTACTAGAAACTTCCCAGGTACGTCTTTTAAAGAGGCGCTCTTCCTGGCAGATGCGATCCAAAAGCACGCATCTGGTCAAAAGGTCAGGCGCCTGACTCTTTTCGAGGCACTGAATCGGGCTCCAACCAGCGGGACTAGCCGCAACCTCGTCACGGCCAGTGGCCAATATGGTATTACGATCGGTGGGTACAACGCGGACTTTTTGGAACTAACTCCGCTTGGGAGGTCCGCCTCAGACAAAGGCCTCGACGAGGCGAGACGCGTAGCGGCTCAAATCCAATTAGCCATACTAGATGTCGAGCCCTTCAAAACTGTATTTGAGCAGTTTGTTGGTCTCCGCCTGCCAACTGTTGAAGTGTTGAAGGACGCGTTCAAATCGGCGGGTGTGGAGGATGACGTAGTAAGTGAAGCTGTCGAGATTTTCCTTGCCAACGCTCGCGAGGTAGGTCTAGTAAGAACCATTGCCGGTTCTGAGCATCTCGTTGCTGCAGATGCAGTCCTGGAGCAAGTTGCCTCAAACGACTCGGTTCCATCCGCGGGAAAAGACACACCGACATCTCAGAATGGGCCAACTACCGCCTTGCCACCTTTGCAGAACCACGGATCGCCCCAGAGCCTCGCGTCTCGCTGGGCGGTGCAGGCGGACGATCTCAGCTCCACGTGCTTCATCGTTTCGCCGATTGGAGCACCTGATTCAGAGCAACGGCAGCACGCAGATCTAGTTTTGGGGTCGCTAATTGAACCTGCTCTGGCCGAATTAGGGCTGCGTGCGGTCCGGGCAGATCAGATCAGCAAGCCTGGATTGATTACAGGCCAAGTTATAGAGCACATCGCGAAGGCCGCGCTGGTGATTGCGGATCTCAGTTTTGCAAACCCAAATGTTTACTACGAGCTGGCCTTACGCCACGCGGTCCAGAAACCCGTAGTACAGATCACGCGATCATCCGACACACTGCCGTTCGACGTTGGCCAGTATCGGACTGTCACAGTCGACATGACAAACATCTACACGTTGGTTCCCCAAATCGAGCTCCATCGACAGGAAATAACGCGGCAATGCCGCGCCGCATTGGCCGAAGGAATCCCCTCGCAGACCCAGCTAACACTTTTTTATCCAGATTTCTGGGACCACATCGGTGTCGAGACCTCCTAACCCGCAGAGCTGCGATGGGACTGCACCAAATTCGACGCACTTTGCGGCCCCGGTTGCTTCGGGGCCAGTTCCACGAGAGGGCGGGTAAGCGGGGCTTGCTTCTCGCTCTCGTTCTCGTTCGATGCAGTCCGAGTAGACGTTGTGCGAAGTCACGTACGACGCGTGACCGAGCCAATTCGAGACCTGCATTTAACACTCCCCCGTGCCAAGGCTAGGCACGGCGAACTTGTGGCGAAGGTCGTGCTAGCGAAAGCGTGCAGTCCGACCGCGCGTAGCGCTTGCCCGAACGAATGGCCAGCGAGGCTTCGGAGTTGACCGGAGCGGTCCATCTATACCCCTCAGACAGGTGGCCCCAAAGCAGATCGCCGTCGGGCCAATAGTCGCTTTGCGGCGGGCGGGCCCGTTCTTCCTGCGTACCTCCGGGTCAACGACCACCGCGCGCTCGGATCGGATGGCGTCTTGAACCAGTCCGTCCAGCAATATCTCCTCCGTCGCATACCGGCTACGGAAGTGCCGGGCGTCAGGGTTTTACTCCGCGCGGTCGGGGCTTACGAAACTCGTTGCGCCTTCAGACAGCTCCGTGTCCCTGACGTTCGGGTCGGCAAGCCCTCCCGCGGAACCCGCAGTAGGCGCTTACAGTCACGGCCAACGCACAAATTCGCTAGCCCAACACCCAGGCGATGTGGTCGGTCACACGTCGTCAGACCTCTGAAATCTCGTGACCAGCACTTGCCAGACTCCGAAAACACCCGTACCATCGAACATGCATTCGAGTACTGGGGAGGAACTCGTGGTCACAGCTGTACAAGATTCACCACTCACGTCCGATGAAGTGTTGCGTTTCGTCGCGCGTCTTCAGGCGTCCGATGTCGTTGTCGACGCAGCAGCGGGCATTGATTTGATCTCCGCCCTCGAGACCGTCAAGTGCGCCAGCGTGGCAACCCAAGCCCTGGTGACCGACGCCGTCGCAACAGTCATCAGCAACGAACGCAAAGAACGCGGCAAGCCGAAAGCACAGTGGCGCAATGGTATTGCGTCACAGATCGGTCTTGCCCGACGCGAATCACCGAACCGTGGGGGCACTCATCTGGGACTCGCTCGCGCGCTGGTGCACGAAATGCCACACACTCTCGCGCGCCTGAAAGCCGGCGAACTCAACGAATGGCGGGTCATGATTCTCGCTCGCGAGACCGCGTGCCTCACCGTCGACGATCGCCGCACCATCGACGAACGACTCTGCGCAGACCCGGCAACCCTGGCCGGTGCCGGGGACCGCACCATCGAGGGCCGCGCCCGCGCACTCGCCAACGAACTCGATGCCGCCTCCCAGGTGAGACGCCGCGCCAAGGCCTACGCAGCAAGGCGCACCAGCACCCGTCCCGCACCCGAATCGATGGGCTTCTTCACGGTCCTCACCTCGATGGAGAAGATGGTCTGCATGTGGGCGACACTGCGACGTGACGCCGACACCATCATCAACTCCGGCGGTGACACACGCACCCGCGACCAGATCATGGCCGACCTCGTATTCGAGCGCATCACCGGCGCATCCGCAGCACAGGGCCCACCGGTGACCGTCGACGTCGTCATCGCGGATTCCGCCCTCCTCGCCGGCGGTGACACGTCCGCATACATGCACGGCTACGGCGACATTCCGTCCGACGTCGCCCGGCAACTCATCCGAGACACACTCGACAGTGAGACGCACGTCGCATTGCGACGCCTCTACGCGCACCCGACGTCCGGTGCGTTGACGGCGGTCGAGTCCACATCACGCGCATTCCCGACCGCGCTGGGACGCCTCATCGATCTCCGCGACCGCACCTGCCGTACCCCGTGGTGCGACGCACCGATCCGTCACCACGATCACATCAGACCCCACTCCGCGGGCGGCAGAACGAGTGCCCAGAACGGTGCAGGTCTTTGTGCCGCATGCAATTACGCGAAAGAGGGCGACGGCTGGACGGCCGAGGCGAGACGTGACAAACGGGGCGCTCGACACCGATACACACTCATCTCACCCACCGGGCACACCTACGACTCGAGTGCGCCGCCGATGCCGGTGGTGGAGCTGTACAACTCGCGGATCGAGAACGTGATCATCACCGGTCTCTTCGACGACGATGCCGCGTGACAGGTCGCCGCGGGAAGAGACCGAGCACCAACTCGGTTACACTCGGTAACGACGCGCGTAGCTGCACGTCAGACGTCGTGGAATGCTTTTACTTCCGCCCGGCTCCGGCCGCGCAGTCCATGTGCACCCTGCACAGGCTTCTCTTACGGCGATCGAAACTGCCCACCGGCAGTCTCGCCACCTTGCATCTCGGCCCGAAGGCCCGCAGGTGCAACACCCTGCCCGAAAGGCACTTTTCATCACTATGACGACCCCACAGACTTTTTCTGCACTCGGCGTACCCCAGGCCATCGCGGATGTACTCGCGAGCCAGGGCAAGACCGAGGCATTCCCCATCCAGGCCGATACCCTCCCCGACACACTGCAGGGACGCGACGTGCTCGGACGCGGAAAGACCGGCAGTGGTAAGACACTCGCATTCGCCATCCCGATGGTCGCTCGCCTCGCAGGCCAGCTTCCCGGCAACCGCAAGCCCGGCCGCCCGCGCGGCCTGATCCTCGCGCCGACGCGTGAGCTCGCCACCCAGATCGCCGTCGCGATCGAGCCGCTTGCTTCCGCATACTCGCTGAAGGTCACCACCATCTTCGGCGGTGTCTCACAGGTCCGCCAGGTCTCCGCGCTCAAGGGTGGAGTCGACATCGTCGTCGCCTGCCCCGGTCGCCTCGAGGACCTGATGAAGCAGCGCCACCTCACCCTCGACGGCGTTCAGATCACCGTCCTCGACGAGGCAGACCACATGGCCGACCTCGGGTTCCTGCCCGTCGTCACCCGCATCCTCGCCGCCACTCCGGACAAGGGCCAGCGCATGCTGTTCTCCGCGACCCTGGACAACGGCGTCGACAAGCTGGTCAAGCGCTTCCTGCACAACCAGATCACGCACTCCGTCGACGAGGCCACCTCGCACGTCGAGGCCATGACGCACAGCGTCTTCGAGGTCGACGGCGTCGAAGCCAAGAAGAAGCTCGTCCACCAGCTCGCATCGGGCACCGGACGCCGCATCCTGTTCATGCGCACCAAGCACCAGGCCCGCAAGCTCGCCAAGCAGCTCACCGACGCCGGAATCCCGTCCGTCGACCTGCACGGCAACCTCTCGCAGGCCGCGCGTGACCGCAACCTCGCCGCGTTCTCCTCCGGCCAGGCCCGTGTTCTCGTCGCCACCGACGTCGCAGCTCGCGGCGTCCACGTCGACGACGTCCAGCTCGTCGTCCACGTCGACCCGCCGGCCGAGCACAAGGCGTACCTGCACCGTTCCGGCCGCACCGCACGCGCGGGAAGCGCCGGAGACGTCGTGACCGTCGTCCTGCCCGAGCAGCGCAAGGACACCGCAGTTCTGCTGCGCAAGGCCGACATCAAGGTCACCCCGGTCCGCGTCACCGCCGACTCGCCCGCAGTGGCGAACCTCGTCGGCGAGCAGGCTCGCTACGTCCAGCCCGCGCCGAAGGCCGAGCCGGAAGTTCGCGCCGCGAACCCTCGTAACAGTAACAACGCGCGACGCGGCGGCCCGGCCCGTTCCGGTGGACAGCCCCGCTCCGGTGGACAGCCGCGCAGTGGAGGACAGCCCCGCAGTGGCGGTCAGCCGCGCAGCGGTGGCGGCGGCCACAGCCGTCGTGCAGCAGGGCCTGCCACGAGCCAGCGCAGCCGCTGATCTCAGGCTGGCACACTGGAGCGGTGACCGTCAGCTCTTCCCACACGCCGAAGTCAGGGCCCCTCGGTCCGCAAGAAATGGCGACCGCTGCCGTCATGAGCAGCTTCACCGTTGCCCTGACGGTGATCGGTGTGCTGGTACCGATGGCGGCGATCCTTCAGGTCGTCGCGGCGATTCCCATGTCGGTGGTCGCGCTCCGGTATCGGACTCGCGCACTGGTCACCTCCGCGGTCGCGGGCACCCTCGTCGGATTCGTCGCGGCCGGAACCCAGACAGCCATCACCGTGGCCAGCGCCGCCCTACTGGGCGGCCTGGTCGGGCGGGCGAAGCGCAAGAAGCAAGGACTGTTCGGCGTTCTCGTCACCTCGATGGTCGTCGGGCCGGCACTCGGGGCGTTGACCGTGCTGATGCTGCTCATCCTCGTTCCGTTGCGCGAGCTGTTCCTCGAAACGCTCCGCAACACGATGGAGGGCATTTCTCGATTGCTCGAGCGAACGTCGGTGCTGCAAGGTGCCGCGGATGTGCTCCGCAGTAGCAGCACCGCCGTGCTCGACAACTGGTGGTGGTGGGTCGGAGGATCGATCGCCTTCGGCATCGTCACCGGAACGCTGTTCGCGTGGCTCATCCTCACCGCGATCCTCGACCGTCTCTCCACCATCCCCACCCCCGAGCCTCTGGTTTCGAACGCCGACGACGAAATCGGGCCACTGCCGGTCACGCTCACCGCAGTCGGTTTCCGCTACCCGGAAAGCACGACGTCCGCGCTGACCGGCGTCGACCTCCGCATCGACATCGGTGAGTTCGTGGCGATCGTCGGCCACAACGGTTCCGGCAAATCGACACTGACGCGGATCCTCGCCGGCCTCGAACCGTCGGAGGGCACAGTGGACAGGCCCGGCTCGACCGGCCTCGGACGATACGGCGGCACCGCGGTGGTGCTGCAGCGTCCCGAAAGCCAGATCCTCGGCACCCGCGTCGCCGACGACGTGGTGTGGGGACTGCCGCCCGGCGATTCACGCCCCGACGTCGAAGCCCTGCTCGACGAGGTCGGACTCGGCGGCATGGGAGCGCGCGACACTGCCTCCCTGTCCGGCGGCGAGATGCAGCGGCTCGCTGTCGCCGCAGCACTTGCTCGCCGTCCTGCACTTCTCATCGCCGACGAGGCAACCGCGATGATCGACGCCTCAGGGCGCGAACATCTGGTCTCGCTCCTCGCCGAACTGCCCCGCAGGCACCGGATGTCGGTCGTGCTCGTCACGCACCATGTCTCGGAAACCGTCGCCGCAGATCGCGTCGTGCATCTGCACGAGGGCTATCAGGTGCAGCACGACTCCACGTGGATGCAGGCTCGAACGGAGAATTCCACTGCGCTGCACGACAATTCGAGTGAACGCCTCCTCGAACTGAGCGGCGTCGAGCACACGTACAACCGGCGCACACCGTGGGCGCAGGTAGCACTGAACGGCATCGACATCACTGTCAAACGCGGTGAGGGTGTACTCGTTCTCGGTGGAAACGGTTCGGGCAAATCCACTCTCGCCTGGATCATGGCCGGCCTCACCGGCCCGACCAAGGGCACCGCCCAGCTCGGCGGCAAGGCGATGACTGCACGGGTGGGCGACGTCGGGCTCGCGTTTCAGCACTCGCGCCTGCAGCTGCAGCGGCGCACCGTCTCCGAGGACATCGCTGCCGCTGCCGGTCCCGAAACAGGCTCTGCCACAGTATCGGCCGCGATGGATGCCGTCGGCCTGGACAGGTCGTTGGCCGCTCGCGACATCGATTCACTCAGTGGTGGGCAGATGCGACGCGTGGTGCTCGCCGGGCTGATCGCGCGTCGGCCTCGCATGCTGGTTCTCGACGAACCCCTGGCCGGGCTCGACCCGCCCGGGCGCGACGACATCATCGGCGTTCTCGCCGGACTGCGCGATCGCGGCGTCGCCATCGTCGTCATCTCCCACGACGTGGATGGCATGGACACCGTCTGCAGCCGCACCATCACGATGGCCGACGGCCACATCGTCTCCGATTCGATCCTGGGGAGCGTGCACTCGTGACCACCGTCGTACTGCGTCAGGTCCCCCGATTCTCACCGATCCATCGCCTGTGGGCCGGCACCAAACTCGTCGTCGTACTACTGCTGAGCATCACTCTTGTCGTCGCACCGACGTGGCCTGCCCTCGGAATCGTGTTCTCGCTGTTGGTCATCGCCGCGATGATCGCGCACGTCCCGATCACCGCAATTCCGCGTCCCCCGTGGTGGATCTGGGCATTGTTCGGCGTCGGAGCTCTGATCAATCTGCCGATCGGCGGCGCGGCAGTGCTGGTGTATCTGCGCGCGACGCTGTTCATCTTCGTACTGCTCGGCGCATCGATGATGATCGGCTGGACCACGTCGATGAGCGACATCGCCCCTGCGGTCTCCAAACTGGGCACACCGCTGAAGAAGCTGAAATTGCCGGTCGACGAGTGGGCGATCGCCGTAGCCCTGAGCCTGCGTTCGCTTCCGCTGCTCATCGAGGAGATGCGCACCCTCAATGCTGCCCGACGCCTGCGCCCCAAACCGGTCGTCAACTGCGCGTCGGACAATTCCCTGGTCGACATCGTCACGACGGTGATGTCGGTTGCCATCCGACGGGCCGACGAGATGGGTGGGGCCATCACCGCCCGCGGGGGCACCGGAATGATCACCGCAACCGACGCGCGTTTCAAGGCCTCCGACGCAGTGACGCTGACCGTGGTGACGCTCGCGTGCACTGCGGCCATCGCGATCAGCTTCCTGTGGAGCTGAGCTACTCGCCCGCGAGACGTTCGGTGCGCGAGTTCAAGGCCTTGACGAACACGTCCGGGATGTCTCGCGGATCCTCGGCGACATAGCTCGTTCCACCGGTGACTGCCGAAATCTGCTGCAGTGCAGCCGGATCTGCATCACTGGTGACGCCGACCGTGATGATCACGATGGGTCGCACCGGATCCTGTTCCTTCTGCAGCGACGCCAGCAGCTGGTCGAGGGAGATACTGCCCTCGTCTTCGTTGGCTCCGTCGGTCAGGATGATGACGCTGTTGACGTAATCGGGGTCGTAGCCCTCCTTGACCCGCCGGAACGCAGCCAACGTGGTGTCGTAGAGCCCTGTTCCGCCTCCGACGAGAGCAGGAAGGCCTCGGATCGAATCGAGAATGGCGTCGCGCTGCGACTTTCCGCCGAATGTACCGTCGGCCTTACCCATCGGCACCAACTCACGGTAGTCCTGCTTGCCACCACCGAGACCGATCGAGAACGCCCACAACCCCATCTGCGTCTGATCACTGAAGAGCGAATTCGCACCGACAGACGCGTCCACGGTCAACGCGATACGCGTGGAATCGCCCGATCTCGCGGCCATCGAACCCGACACGTCCTCGACGACCAGGGTCCGCAGCGGTAGCGCGAGCACCGCCCAATCCCGCAGCGTCGTCTCGATCGACAACGGGTTCTTGATCTCGAGCGACGCCACGGACCCGACGCCACGGCCGTCGGGAAGTGGTGTGCCACTCGATGTTCGGAAGCCTGCTGCGACCATGGTGTCGGCGGCCGACGCGGTGGCGAGAACCGAGGCCAGTGCCACTCCGGCCTGCTTGACGCGGTCGTATTCGGGGCCGGCAGGCGCGGTCACGGCCAGCGGGTAGTTGAGGAAATAGCTGCCGGTCGGCGGAACCGACTCGGTCAGTCCCGATCCCGGGTTGTCGGCCTCGTACGCAAGGACTGCCTGTTCGGTGGCCACGCTGGTGCCACCCTCGGCAGCCGCCAGGGCCACCAGATCCGGAGTGTCGTGTGGAGTGTTCGCGATCCGTCCGAAGTCCTGCGCCATCGGGACCAGGGCAGCGGACACGGCCTTGGCGTCGGAGATGGCCACCTCGGATTCGGCCAGCGCACCGAGGATCGCGGCGTTCGAGGCGCTGCTGGTCAAAGGGTCACCGATGCGTTGACCGGGAAGCTGGAGCACGCTGAGCCAGGTATCGGTCACCGGCACCGCGTCGGACTTCGATACCAGCACCGGCAACGTGTTCGCGACGGATGTCTTGGCCAGCTCGGGCAGGGCACCGGTCGAGCGAAGCGTCTTGAGCAGCCACAGCGTCGAATCCGGAATCCACAGGTCCGGGCGGTTTTCGGTTCCCGCGATCTCGGTGGCGGTGTCGGCTGGACGTTCGGGGCGAACCTCGAAGTTCACGCAGCCGCGGTCGAACTCGCCGGCCTGCGCCAGAATCTGCTGGACCGGTTCGGCAATGGAGGTGTCCACCGCGAGCGACACCGTGTCGAGGGAATCGCAGGAATCCGCACCGGACGCGCGCACTGCCTGCACTCCGAACCATCCACCGACCACGACGATGACCGCAGTCAGAGCGAGAACCGCCCAGGTCCACACGCGGCCGAACCTGGAACTACTACCGCTGTGACGTCCCGACATCGCTGGCTCCCCCTGCTTCGATCCCCATCACCACCGACATGATGGGGCCCCGGATCCTCCACGCAGCGAGGTGCCTCGCTGCGTGTGGTGCATACCATAGCGGGTCACCCGTACAGGAGCTCAACCTCGGGCTCCGGCTCGCTACTGGCTGGGATGACTCAGGCGGCGCCTCTCGGAATCGGTCGATCCTCTTCGTGCCTCGGGTCCAGTTCCATGGCTTCGCTCGTGGACAGTTCACTGGCGGCGAAGGACGGATCGTCAGCGAAGGACTTGATCCGCGCAATTCGGTAGATGATCAGACCGTACAGAGCCTTCGCGAGAATGTCGGCTATCGAGTAACCGATCTGCTTACCGGTCCAGGCCGCGGCACCGTCGATGCCCAACTGCGGCAACAGGTACGCAATCGGGTACACACCCCACGTGATCAGCAGCAGAAGCCTGAGCTGACCGATCGACTTGCGCACCTGTTCCGGTTGATTGTCGAGGGACTTCGTGACCTCCACGAACAGGACGTAGAGGATGTAGACGAAGGGAATGGACGACAGCGTTCCGAAGAGGTTTCGAATTCCGTTGTCCCCGCTCAGTTCTCCCGGATACCCGAGTGCAATCATCAGCGCCGCAGCGGGGATGAGCCGCAACAACAGACTGGTCTGAAGCTTGCGGGCGAGCGCCAGTACGGCGACCAACTCGAGGAGGAGCAACGGCACGGTGAGCAGCCAGTCGACGTATCGGTAGCCCTCGTTGAACCCCTCTCCTACAACTTGGCTGTAGGTGCCTCGTCCACCGACCGCGTCGGTCTGGAACGAGTCGTTGAACGAATTGAAGATTCGGAAGTAGTGGTACGCGGCGATGCCACAGACGACGGCCGCAACACACATGGCCTGCCTGTACCGGGGCAAAATCCTAGGGAGACAGGCGATCATGAACAAAGCCGCAAAGAGCTGCGATGCAATGACCAACGAGAAGATGTTGTAGATGGTGTCGTGTTGGGCAGTGGTGAGAGTATCGGGTATCACGGGGTGTCCTCCGGTCGGAAAGTAGCGAAGTTCGCTGGTGAGGAGAGGACGACCGGGAGTGTCAATAACCTGCCGTGGTCTGAAGACCGCTGCGAACTGTCTCGAACGCTAGACCCAGTGCCGGCAAATAGTTGCCCGAAATCGACTATTCGAATATTTCGGTTCGGCAAACCTGCGAACCGCCCAGAATTGCCTCGAATTTCGTTGTCGTCGCGAACCTTTCGGGTCGATGCCGTCGTTAGCGACCAGAACGGCTTCTCAGCGCATTGACGAAGACGTTGGGGATCTCCGCCGGATTTCGTGCGACGAAGCTCGTACCGCCTGTGGCAGCCGATATCTGTTGCAGCACACCGGCATCTGCATCATCGGTGATGCCGATAGTCACGATGACGACCGGCTTGGACGGGTCCTGCTCGGCTCGCAGAGTGGACAGCAGCTCGTCGAGCGAGATGCTGGCAGGGTCCTCGTTGGTGCCGTCGGTGAGGATGATGACGCTGTTGACGGCATCGGGGTCGTAGCCCTGCTGCACGGTGCGGAACGCCGCCAACGTGGTGTCGTAGAGACCGGTACCACCTCCGACCAGGGTCGGAAGCGTCCGAGTCTGCTGCAACAGCACCTCACGCTGCGTGGTGTTGCCGACTTGCTCGTCCATTCGCCGGATCGGTGCGAGCTCACGGTAGTCCTGCGATTCGCCGCCGAGTCCGATCGAGAACGCCCACAACCCCATCGACGCGTTGTCGGGGAACAGCCGATTTCCGGTCTCACTGGCCTGCACCGTCATGGCGATGCGTGTATTCGCCCCGGCGCTGTAGTTCATCGACCCGGAGACGTCCTCCATCACCAACGCACGAGAGGGCAGAGCCAAGACCTGGTACTGCCGCAACGTCGACTCGGCGGCCTGCTGGTCGGCCACGGTCAGTGATGTCACGTCACCGATCCCACGACCGGCATCGAGTGGTGCGTTGTCCGCCGATCTGAAGCCGGCGTCGGACAGCGCCTGCTGCCCCAGCTCGGATTCGATGGCCGTGGCCAGTGCCGTCCCGACGGACTTCGCGGCCTCGTGTCGATCACCTGCGGGTTCGGTCACCGCCAGCGGAAAGTTCAAGAAGATGGTGCCCGTCGGCGGCACCGTCGCGCCCAGTTCGACGCTGTTGTCCTGCTGGTAGGCCAGGAAAGCCTGCTCGGAGACCACTGCGACGCCTCCGTCGGCGACCAGATCGTCGAGCCGTACCGTCGGATCGGCCTCACCACGAGTGGCGGCCTGAGCCTGAGCGATGGGGACGAGCGCCGTCCCGACCGAGTCGAGGGCGGTCTCGTCCGATCCGGCCTCGGCCACCGCGCCCAGGATGGCCGCGTCGGACGTGGTGTTGGCCAACGGGTTACCGATACGCAGACCTTCGAGCTTCAGGGCAGTGAGCCAGGTGTCGAAGAACGGCACCTCGTCCTTGCGTGCTGCGAGCACGGCCGGGGTGGCGGCCACCGACTGACTCGCGAGGTCGATCAGTGTCGCGGTCGACCGTACGGTCTTGCCGACCCACAGCGATGAATCCGGAATCCAGAGTGAGGGGACATCGTCGCCCTTGGCAACAGCCGCCGAGACCTGACCGGACTCGGTCGCCGTGACCTCGATCTCGGCGCAACCGAGACTTTCCGCGGATGTGTCGTCGACGATCTTCTGCAGCACAGGTGCGATCGCCGGGTCCGCGGCCAGAGAGTACGACGCGGGGTCGCCGCATTCGGACCCGAAGGCCTTCTGCGCGACGACCACACCGCCGCCGACCACGAGCAGGACGGAAACGGCCACGACACCGTACTTGGCGAGTCCTCTGCTGCTCGTCGCGGACGACGGCGCACTGTGCCTACCGGGCATGCATCTCCACTCCTACACCGTCAGGCGTAGATCTTGACGAACGTCTTCAACGAGTTCTCGATGTCGCCTTTGAGCGCGCGGGCGACACCGGAACCGATCGGACCGAACAGCGGCGCACCGCCGAGGTTGATGTCGATGGTGATCTCGGAACCGTCACCCTTGGATTTCACGGACATGTTCAGGCCGATCTTGACGCCGCCCTTGCCGTTGCCCTTGAGCTCGAGCTTCTTGGGCGGATCGTAGGACTCGATCTTCCAGGACACCCGGTTGCGCATGCCCTTCACGCTGGCGATGGAGTCGAGGGTGGTGCCGACGGCCAGCTGCTCGGGCAGCTCACCGCGCCACGCTTCGTGGATGGAGAGCCACTGCTCGTATCCGGACAGATCGGACGCGTGCGCCCACGTCTGCTCGGGGGTCAGCGGGACGTCGAGGGAAACCTTCAGCTTGGCCACAGCAGGGATGGTAACCGCTGAAACGAAAATGCCCGCGTGAGGCCTTGCTCACACGGGCATTTTCGACGGTGCTGCGATCGATCAGTGGGCGCTGGCCTTCTCCGCACCGATACCGGTGAGGGAGCGAACCTCCATCTCGGCCTGCTTGTCGGTGCTCTCGGTGTCCTTCGAGATCAGAGTTCCGACGATGCCGAGGATGAATGCGAGCGGAATCGACACGATGCCCGGGTTGGAGAGCGGGAACCACGCGAAGTCCGAGCCGGGGATCATCGACGTCGGCGATCCGGAGACGGCCGGGGAGAAGATGATCAGCACGATCGTCGAGATCAGGCCGCCGTACATGCTGAACAGTGCGCCGGTGGTGGTGAAGCGACGCCAGAACAGCGAGTACAGGATGGTCGGCAGGTTCGCGGCCGCAGCGACGGCGAACGCGAGTGCCACCAGGAAGGCGATGTTCTGCCCGTTGGCGAGGATGCCGAGGCCGATGGCCAGCAGGCCGATGACGACGGCCGTGATGCGCGAGACCTTGACCTGCTTCTTGTCGTCGACCTTGCCCTTCTTGATGACGCTCGCATAGATGTCGTGAGCGAACGACGCCGACGCGGTGATCGTCAATCCGGCGACCACGGCCAGGATGGTCGCGAAGGCGACCGCCGAGATGACACCGAGCAGAATGACGCCGCCGAGCTCGAAGGCCAACAGCGGAGCTGCGGAGTTCTGACCGCCGGCCGAGGCCAGGATGCGGTCGGGTCCGACGATCGCTGCGGCACCGTAGCCGAGCACCAGGGTGAACAGGTAGAACGCACCGATGAGCGCGATGGCCCACACGACGCTGCGACGAGCTTCCTTGGCGGTGGGCACCGTGTAGAAGCGCATCAGCACGTGCGGCAGACCCGCGGTGCCGAGCACGAGTGCGATACCGAGCGAGAGGAAGTTGATCTTCGAGGTGGCACTGCCGCCGTACTGAGCGCCTGGCTCGATGACGTCACGTGCTGCCACGGCCTCGTTGGCCGATCCGGCCACCATGGCCTGTGCGCTGCCGAGCAGCTCGGAGAAGTTCAGGCCGAACTTGGCGAGAACCAGAACGGTCATGAACGCCGCACCTGCGATGAGCAGAACGGCCTTGATGATCTGCACCCAGGTGGTGCCCTTCATGCCGCCGATGAGCACGTACGCGATCATCAGCACACCGACGATCGCGATGACGATGGACTGCCCGGTGCGGTCGGAGATGTCGAGCAGCAGTGCGACGAGTCCGCCTGCACCTGCCATCTGTGCGAGCAGGTAGAACAGTGACACCGTCAGCGTGGACAGAGCAGCTGCGGTACGAACCGGTCCTTGCTTGAGCCGGAAGCTCAGCACGTCCGCCATCGTGAATTTGCCGGTGTTCCTGAGCAATTCGGCGACGAGGAGCAGTGCAACGAGCCAGGCGACGAGGAAGCCGATGGAGTACAGGAAGCCGTCGTAACCGTAGACGGCGATGGCACCGGCGATGCCGAGAAAGCTTGCGGCCGAGAGGTAGTCACCAGCGATGGCGACGCCGTTCTGCGGTCCGGAGAATCCGCCGCCTGCGGTGAAGAACTCCGCGGAGGTCGCATTCTTCTTCGATGCGCGGATGACGACGGCCATCGTGATGATGACGAACGCACCGAAGATCGCGATGTTGACGAGTGGTTCGCCGACGGTGGTGCTTGCTGCTTGCGCGAGATTCATCGCTTGGCTCCCTGGGAGGCTTCCATCTCGGCGCGCAAGGCTGCGGCGCGAGGATCGAGTTCACGGTTGGCGAACTTCACGTAGATGCCGGTGATGGCGAACGTGGTGACGAACTGGCCGAGGCCGAGCAGCAGGCCGATGTTGATGTTGCCCCACACCTTGGTCGACATGAAGTCGACCGCGTAGGTGCTCAGCAGCACGTAGAGGACGTACCAGACCAGGAAGAACCCGGCCATCGGGAACACGAAGCTACGCAGGCGTCGTCGGAGTTCCTGGAACTCGGGACTGGCCTGCATGTCGACGAACGCTTGCGCGTCCGGTGGCGAATTGGTTTCCGATGCGGTCACCTTGGACTCCTGAAGTAGATGTGAGCTGTAGCTGACTCGGAACAATAATGAGAGTCAGGTCACAAAATCAGGAGGTGGTGTCGATCACACGATGGGCTGCGGGAGTGTGCGACGAGCGGTCGAGAATGGCAGTTGAGCGGCTCTGCGGGAGTGGAGCCTGCGGAATGACCCAGTGGTCTCAGAGCTCGCGCTCTCGGTCTTTGCCCATGTCGAGGCCTTCCGGCAGGTGCAGTCGCGCGAAGATGCGGGAGATGTCCGACGGGATCGTTCTTCGGGTGGCGAGGCTGACGGCGATCATCGAGGCGAAGGCGACGGGGACGCTGACGGCGGCGGGATAGCCGAGGATCGCTGCCGCCCAGCCGCCGAGGACGCCGTCGGAGATGGGGGTGACGACGGAGATCGACGCGGCGACGAGTGAGATGCCGCCACCGAGGAGCAGTCCGGTCGCGGCTCCGGCTGCGGTGAGGCCGCGCCACCAGATGCCCAGTACCAGCAGTGGGCACAGGGTGGATGCGGCGACGGCGAACACGAGCCCGACGGTGCGCGAAAGATCGAGTGAGACAACGCCGATCGACAGTGCCAGCGGCACGGCACCGGCCAGAACGGCAGCGACGCGGAAATCTCGGACCTTGCCCGAGAGGACGTCGGTACTGAGCACACCGGCAATGCTGACCAGCAGGCCCGACGACGTGGACAGGAAGGCGGCGATGGCACCGGCGGCCACGAGTGCGGCGAGCAGTTGGCCCGGTATTCCGGACAGCACCGAGCCGGGCAGCAGCAGCACCGCTGCGTCGGATGCCCCGGTGATCAGCAGTTGTGGCACGTACAGCCGGGCGAACACTCCGAGCACCGTCGGGAACAGGTAGAACATGCCGAGCAGCGCGAGGACGGTGAGCGAGGTCAGTCGCGCCGCTCGGCCGTCGGGGTTGGTGTAGAAGCGCACCAGCACGTGCGGCAGGCCGAGGGTTCCGAGGAACGTGGCCAGAATCAACGAGTACACCTGATACAGCGGGTGCGCTCCGCCCAGTCCCCCGCCGGGCATAGCCCACGCCCGGTCGGTGGTCGGCGCTCCCGCGACGACGGGGACGGGCGATCCGGCGTCGAGTGTCAGCAACGTACCCGAGCCCAGCCGGTGTTCACCTGCGTCCAGCAGGACTCGCCCGTCGACGCTCTCGTCGTCGAGAGTCCCCGTCACGGCGACGACGATCGGCGAATCCACCTGTACGAGAACATCGATGGTGATGTCGACGGCGGTCTGTTCGGTCACCGTGGGTGGGGCCGGACTGCCGACGTCGCGGTCGTCGGAATAGAAATGCACGGCCAGCACCAGTGCCGGGATGGCGATTGCGGTGAGCTTGAGCCAGTACTGGAACGCCTGGACGAAGGTGATGGAGCGCATGCCACCGCCGACGACGTTCGCAATGACGATCAGCCCCACCGCCAGGGCACCGACCCAGCCGGGCACTCCGAGCAGAATGTTCAGGGTCAGGCCTGCGCCCTGGAACTGCGGCACCAGGTACAGCGCGCAGATGACCACGACCACCAGCATCGCCACGGTCCGCAACCACGGTGCGCCGAGCCGGAATTCGACGAAATCGGGCACCGTGTACGCGCCGCTCCTGCGCAGCGGTGCCGCGACGAACAACAGCAGACCCAGGTAGCCGGCGGTGAAGCCGACCGGGTACCACAGCGCATCGGCTCCGTACTTCGCGATCAGACCCGCGACCCCGAGAAACGATGCAGCGGAGAGGTATTCACCACTGATGGCGGCAGCGTTCCAGCGTGGTCCGACGGTACGCGAGGCCACCAGGAAGTCGGAGGTGGTGCGAGCCAGCCGAACTCCGTAGATACCGATGCCCACCGTGGCCACGGCGGCCACCAGCAGCGCGATCACCGTCGCGATCGGAATGGATTGGTTCACTGGACGGCGATTCCCTGATCGTGGATCCCAGCACCGAAACTCATGTGGTGATCGGTTTCGCGGTGGGACACTGAGTGTGTGCACGTGCCGAGCGCGACCCGATGACGGTATCGGCGGCCGTCGCTGCGTGTCTGCCGTTCGCAGCAGGTGCTGTGTTCGCGCATCTGCCCACGACCGCTGTCGCGGCCGGTCTCGGCTCTCTGAACACCGGTTCCGTGCTCGCTCGGTTCACTGCCGGATGGCTGGCAGGCGTCGCGGCCGTCACCGCCGCAGGGCTGGTGATCGTGGACACCGCAGTCCTGGCGTCGGACTCGTCCGGCTGGGTGCGGTGGCTGAGGGTGGCTCTCGGTCTCGCTCTGCTCGTTCTCGGCGTCCGCAAGCTGGTCGGGCGGGTGCGGAACGGCCCGGCGCAGGAAGAACCGGGGTGGGTCGGGACGGCCCGAAACCTCACCGGAGGCAAGGCTTTCGCCACTGCGTTCCTGCTCGGATCGGTGAATCCGAAGAGTGCCGTCATCGCGCTCTCCGCCGTCGCGGTGATCGTCGACGCGTCCTCGGTAGTGGCCGTCCAGATCACGGCCGCGGTGGTGTTCGTGGTGGTGTCCAGCCTGGGCGTCGCTGCACCTGCCGTCGCGCTGCTCGTCTTCCGCGACCGTGCCCGACGTCCCATGAGCACCGTCGTCGACCGGTTCGTCGCGTACAGCGACGTCGTCTTGATCGCGATACTCCTGGCCCTTGGCCTGTACATGACAGTGAACGCTATCTGATCATCGATCGAGTCAATCGTCCATCAAGACGGTGAAGTCGTGTTCGTTGCGTTCGGCTCTACGCACGTACATCCAGCCCACACCGAACAGCATCGGATAGATCGCTGCTCCCAGCACCACCCACGACAGCCCGATTCCCAGCAGTGGAACGTCGGTGACACGTGCGAGAAGCAGCCCCAGCAACGGAATTGCGAACAGAATCGACAGCGTCATGACCGCCAGGCGCACCGACAGCAACAGCTGCGCGCGAACCAGGCTACGGACCAGGGCGTCGCCGACCTCGGTTTGCTCCTGCACTTCGACACGAGTGCGCACCATCCGTGCGCCGCGACGTTGCGAGAGCACCACCCGCTGTCGGTGCGGCTGGCTCACTGCGTACTCCTCGTCACCGGGACGACCACGATTGCAGCGGCCCGCGAACCAGTCTGTCCTTGAGTTCTCTGGCGTGCCGTCGGCTCACCGGCAGTTCGCAGGCAGCGAGGTTTCCGCTGGCCCGCAGACACACCACCAGACCCGAACCGACGCTGCGGATCCCCGTGACCAATCGCAGCGAGACCAGGTACGAGCGGTGCACGCGGAGGAATCCGGCATCGGCCCAGCGACTTTCGAGGGCCGAGATCGGTATACGCACCAGGTGCGAGCCGTTGGAGGTGTGCAACCTCGCGTAGTCGCCGTCGGCCTCCACCCACGCGACCGACGACCGGTGCACCAAGGTGGTGGTCCCGCCGAGTTCGACGGGGATGACCTCGTCGGCCGACGTGTCCGTCGACTCCGCGGGTCGACGCCGCGCCAGCAACACCCGGCGCAGTGCCTCGGTGAGCCGATCCTCTCGCAACGGCTTGAGCAGGTAGTCGACGGCACCGAGATCGAAGGCGGCCAGGGCCCGGTCGTCGTGGGCGGTGACGAACACGACGGCGGGTGGCCGCGCGAATGCCGACAGGATGCCGGCCAGTTCGAGGCCGTCGAGCCCGGGCATGTTGATGTCGAGGAACACTGCGTCGATCGGTTGCGCGGAGGTCTGTTGCAGCTGCCGCAGTGCGGTGGTGGCGTCCTGCGCGGTGAACACCTCGGCGACGGTGTCCTGCTGGCGCAGCAGAAAGGCGAGTTCGTCCAGTGCCGGGCGCTCGTCGTCGACGGCGAGGACGATCAACCCACGGCCGGGGGTGGCAGCCTGCGTCATGCCCGTACACCCGGCCTGAATTTGGGCACCCGCATGCTCACTTTGGTGCCTGCGCCCGGTGCGGTGTCCACCACGAGACCGTAATCGTTACCGAAGGCTGCCCGCAGCCGATCGTCCACGTTCGCCAATCCGACATGGGCCGCGTCCTCGGTGTGCAGACTTCCCGAGCGCAACACTTCGGGATCCATCCCCACACCGTCGTCCTCGATACTGATCACCGCGTCGGTGCCCTCGTCGGCGGCGATGATCGTCACTCGGCCGCCGTCGGCCTTACCGGACAGGCCGTGCCGGACAGCGTTCTCGACGAGCGGCTGCAGCGCGAGAAACGGCAGTGCTACGCCCAACACCTCGGGAGCGACCTGCAACGTGACCTGCAGGGAATCGCCGAAGCGGGCGCGTTCGAGCGTCAGGTACCGATCGATGTTGCGCAGCTCGTCCGCGAGCACCGTGAACTCGCCCGCGTTGCGGAACGAGTATCGGGTGAAGTCGGCGAACTCGAGCACCAGCTCCCGCGCCCGATCCGGGTCGGTGCGCACGAACGACGCGATCGTGCCGAGTGCGTTGTAGATGAAGTGCGGGCTGATCTGTGCGCGCAGGGCCCGCACCTCGGCGCGGTCCAACCGCGCCCTCGACGCGTCGAGTTCGGCGAGCTCGATCTGACCGCAGGCGTAGCGCGCGACCTCGGCGATGGCCCCGAGCATGCCCGGTCCGGGCTCGGCGACGACAGCGGCGCCCAACACCCCGACCACCGGAGACTCGTCGACGACCAACGGCTGCACCACCAGCGCTCTGACCTCGTGGATCGAACCGAGCGGCAGACGCACCAGGACGCGACGCTGCCCGTCCACGGCCCGTTTCGCCGCCTCGACGAAGGCCGGCGTCAGCTCGTCCCACGGGCCGTCCCAGGCCAGCAGCGAACCGTCGGGATCGCAGATGCCCAGTGCGTCCGCACCCGTCAGCACCCGCAGATGCGGCGCGGCCGCGGCGGCCGAACGAGCGTCGAGGCCGTCGCGCAGCGGCTTGGCCGCCAGCGAGGCGGTATGCAGGGTGGCGTGGACGGCGCGCTCGGCAGGTGTGGTCAGGTCCCGTCGCCCGCGCAGACTGATCACGGCGATCACCGAGACGATCACGGCCACGATCACCGCCATCGTTGCCAGTGCCGCGGTCATCGCGCGCACGTGGTCGAGGTGGGCACGTTCAGGAAGCGTTCGACGAGCCAGTCGACTCCGGTGCCGTTGGCGGCCAGTTCGGCATGGCCCTGCTCCGGTTCGGAGCGAAACTCGACGTCGTCGCCCAGTGCGCAGGCCTCGGCCACCGCGTCGCGGGTCCACTGGGGATCGATGAGGTCGTCGCGTTCGCCGACCAGGACCAACAGCGGTACCCCGGTGCGGGAAGTCGGAACCGCAACCGATTCGAGCCACTGCGTCATCCGATCCGATGCCTCCTCGGAGTCCGGGAGAGCATCGGCCGGATCGAGGACGGCTCCGGCGTCGGCCTTGGAGAAGCCGAGGAGGTCACTGCAGGCGGTCAGTGCGGACACGTTGTCGGCGAACGTGCCGCGGATGTAATCCGAACGTTCGGCAGTCGGATCCACGGCGTGCAGACCCTCGTAGAGATACGGCACCAACAGTTGACGCGGCACGGTCTGCTCGGTCTCGGGCGCGAAGAAGCGAGTGGCATCGGCCACCGGAGAGAGCGCCGCGGCACCGACCAGTTGCAGACCGTCGCCGTAGTCGTCACTGCGTTCGGCTGCCGCCCAGACTGCTTGTCCACCTTGGGAAGTACCTACTGCGCCCCACCTGGTGCCGACGTCGGGAACCAGGTTGCGGGCCGCACGCACCGCGTCGATGACGTCGTACGCTGCGGCGTCCCGGTCGAGGTAGGCGGGATCTCCCGGCGTCCCGAGGCCCTGGTAGTCCGTCACCACGACCACCGTGCCGCGTTCGAGGAACGGCGTCACCAGGCCGATGGTGCCCAACAGGTTGGGGTACAGCGACGGCGCACACTCGTCGGTGACACCGGTGGTTCCGTGCCCGACGGAGACGATCGGCCAACCTCCCGGCGGCGCAGACCCCTTGGGCACGAACACCGTTCCCGAGGTTTGCGTGCCGCCTCCGGTGACCCCGTCGGTGGTGCGGTAGACAATCCTCGTGGCGGTCCCGCCGAGGTAGGCGACACCGATGTCGACCTGTCCCAGCAGCATCGACGACACGATCTCACCGCGTTCGAGGCCTTCGGGTGCCGCGACCGCAGTGGGGGCGGGTTCGAGGGGTTCGGCTGCGGGCGTGCTGCACGCGGCAAGGGCGAACACCAGTGCCGCGGCGGCCACCGGTCCCGTCGACCTCACTGTCTCTGCGCTCCTACGGTGTACGTCGTGCGATGCGAGCCTCCGCCGCAATTTCTTCCACGTCCAAGCCATTCAACACTGCCCGCAGAGCTTCGTCTTCCAACTCCCCCGAGTCGCGGGCCGCGATGAGCGCCGCCCGCTGCGCGACCAGCACGTTGTGCCGCAGCGAATCGAACAAGGCCCCTGCCGCCGCGATCCGCTTCTCGCGATCCTCGGTCTCGTCGGCATCCAACCGAGCGCGCACCGAGCGTCGGACGCGCTCGATCACCTCGTCGACGCGCTCGGCGTCCACTCCGGCAATTCCGTCCTTCGCCGCGCGCTGGAGGTAGTCCTCTGCCGCCGTACGGGCAATGGCCTGCGAGAGCAGCCGCTGATTGTCGTTGCGCTGCTGCTCGAGTGGATCTGCGACGTCGAGTCGGCGGATCAACAGCGGAAGCGTCAGACCCTGCAGCAGCAACGTACCGACGGCAACGACGAACGCCACGGCCTGAATCACTGCACGCCCGGGGAATTCGTCACCGAGCACCGTGGTCAGCGGCACACCGGCCGCTGCAGCGAGCGTGACCACCCCACGCATGCCCGCCCACGAAAGCACCAGGTTCTGCTGCCACGTCAGACCGGCCTCACCCGGCGACGATCGCCGGAACAGCTTGCGAAGCACTGTGTTTCGACCGGAATTGACGAAGATCCACGCCGGCCGGACGGCCATCACCACCACGAGCACCAGCAACGCGTAGGCGAACACGTGGTGCACCGGCAGCCCTTCACGCTGGACTTCCTCGATGACGAACTTCAGCTGTAAACCCATGTAGGCGAACACGAATGCTTCGAGCAGGAGATCCAGCGTCGGCCACACCTGGCGTTCCTGCACCCGAGTGGAGACCGACACGTCGGCGGTGACGCGGCCCAACACGAAGCCCGCGGTGACGACGGCGAGCACACCGGAGGCATGCAACTCCTCGGCCGCCAGATACGCCGTGAACGGCAGCACCAGACCGAGCACGGTCTCCAGCGCCGAGTCCGCGATGCGATTGCGGACGAACCGCACGATGCGAGCCAGGACCAGCCCCACGAGTACGCCGCCCGCGATCTCGTACAGGAAGAACAGCACCGGTGAACCCAGTTCGATCCGACTGCCCGTCACCGACGCCACGGCCAGGGTGAACAGAGTCAACGCGGCCGCGTCGTTCACCAGAGACTCGCCGGTGAGGATGGCCATCATCCGAGCAGGCAGGCCGAGCTTGCGGCCGACGGAGACCGCGGACACCGCGTCGGGCGGGGCAACGACGGCACCGAGCACCAGCGCCGCGCCCAGGGTCAGTTCCGGGATCAACAGATTCGCGAACCAGCCGACCACGAACGTCGTCACGATCACCATGACCAAACCGAGCCGAAGGATCTGGCCGAGGTTGCGCCGAAAGGTGACGAACGAGAAATCCAACGCAGCGGAGTACAGCAGCGGCGGAAGCACCACGCCGAGGATCAGCTGGGGCGAGAGACTGACGTGCGGTACTCCGGGAACGAACGAGGCAATGGATCCGACGGTGACCAGGACGAGCGGGACCTGCAGATCGATGCGCCTGGCGAAACCGGCGACCGCGATCGCGAAGATGACTACGAGAAGAAGAATCGGTCCGTCCACCCCGACGATTGTGCCGTCAGCCGCACCCTGGGGTACGACCGACGGCCACGATCACCGATGCGGGAGACCGAAAGGTCCTACTTGTCCGGAATCGCCTTCTTGACTGCGTCCTGAACCTTGTCGACCTTGTCTGCGTATTTGCCGCCGGTCTTGTTATCGATGAAGTCCCCCGCCTTCTCCACGACGTCGTCGATCTTGTCCGAGTTCTCGGCCGCAAGGTCCTTGCCCTTGTCGACCATGCCCTTCAAATTGTCTGCGAAGCCCATGAAACTCTCCTGCCGGTCGGGTGCAACGGAACACCCGAAAGCCTACGTTTTGTTCTGCCGATTGCGTAGCGCAGTGCCGATCCTGTTCGACACCTCGACGAGCGCGATACCGACGCCGCCGATGATCAGCGCACTGGTGGTGGCTCCGACGTTCGACGGATCGAGCTTGAAGAAGGTGCGGCAGAACGGGATCGCGAACAACAGCAGGTAGCCACCGACCGATCCACCGAGAAGAAGAATCTTCCACCAGTTGTAGGGCCGCGCGACGACGGCCAACACCCACAGCGCGATCATGATCAAGGTGATCAGCGCGGTGGTACTGGCCTGTGTCACCTGAGTCTCGGTGGCGTTCGGGCCTGCATAGACCAGCAGGTAGGACACGAACGTGCACGAGCCGACGATCAAACCGGACGGAACCGCCAGTCGCATCACCCGCGAGACGAATCCACTGCGGGCTCGCTCGTTGTTGGGTGCGAGCGAGAGAACGAAGGCGGGGATTCCGATGGTGAACCACGCCGCGATCGTCACGTGCCGTGGCAGGAACGGATACGGAATCGGCTCGAAGTGGAAGATCTGCGACAGCACGCCCGAGAGCCCGATGAGGAACGCCAGCAGTACCGAGTAGACAGTCTTGGTGAGGAACAGATTGGAGACGCGTTCGATGTTGCCGATGACCCGTCGCCCCTCCCCCACGACGTAGGGAAGCGTGGCGAACTTGTTGTCCAACAACACGATCTGCGCGACGGCTCGCGTGGCTGCGCTCCCCGAACCCATCGACACGCCGATATCGGCGTCCTTGAGCGCGAGCACGTCGTTGACGCCGTCGCCGGTCATCGCGACCGTGTGGCCGCGAGATTGCAACGCGCCCACCATCGCCCGCTTCTGATCGGGCCGAACGCGGCCGAACGTGGTGGAGGTCGCCAGAGTGTCGGCCAGCTTCTCGGAGTCCTCGGGCAGTTCACGCGCATCGATCGGGGCGTCGCCGCCGGGCAGGCCGAGCGATCCCGCGACTGCACCGACCGAGACGGCATTGTCGCCGGAGATGACCTTGACCTGCACGTGCTGGCTTGCGAAGTACTCCAGCGTGTCTCGGGCATCCTCGCGTACCTTCTGCTCGAGGACCACCAGCGCTCGCGGGGTGACGACACCGGGCGCATCCGGATCGTCGACGGAGATGTCACTGCTGGCAAGCAGCAATACCCGCAGCCCTTTCGAACCTGTGGATTCGGCGCGACGAGCGATGTCGGAGGAGGCGTCGAGCAACACGTCCGGGGCACCGAGGAGCCAGTTTCCGTGCTCGCCGTACGACAGTCCGCTCCACTTCTTGGCCGAGGAGAACGGGGCCACGGCCGTCTGCACCCACCCCGGCGCGTCCGGGTATGCCTCGCCGACGGCCTGCACACTCGCGTTCGGCCGCGGATCGTCGTGGGCCAGGGACGCGAGAGCCGCTGTGACGGAATCGGAATCATGCTCGTCGATCAGCACCAACTCGGACAGCCGCATGCCGTTCTCTGTGAGGGTGCCGGTCTTGTCGGCGCACACCACGTCGACGCGGGCGAGGCCCTCGATCGCAGGCAGCTCCTGCACCAGGCACTGCCGTTGACCGAGCCTGATGACGCCCACCGCGAACGCGATCGAGGTCATCAACACCAAACCCTCGGGGACCATCGGCACCAGGGCCGCGACCATGCCGTTGAGAGCCGGCTTCAAAGCCTGACCGCTGGAGAACAATTGGTTGTAGATGATCAGTGCGCCGGCCGGAATCATCAGGTACGTGATGAATTTGAGGATCTTGTCGATACCGCTACGCAGTTCGGACTTGACCAGCGTGAACTTGCTGGCCTCCTCGGCAAGCTTGGCGGCATAGGCGTCGCGCCCGACCTTCGTCGCGCGATACGCACCGCTGCCCGAGACGACAAAACTGCCCGAAAGTACCTGCGCTGCCAGAAGTTTGTGCACCGTGTCGGCCTCACCGGTGAGCAACGACTCGTCGATCTCGAGGCTCGCGGTCTCGATCACTTCACCGTCGACGACGATCTGATCGCCTGGGCCCAGTTCGACGATGTCACCGAGCACGACCTCGTCGGGCGGAATCTGCTTCGAGGTGCCCTCGCGTCGCACCTGGGGCTTGTTCTGCCCGACGATGGCGAGTCGATCCAGCGTGCGCTTCGCGCGAATCTCCTGCACGATGCCGATGCCGCTGTTCGCGACGATCAGCAGCCCGAACATGCCGTCGATCACCGAGCCCGTGGAGAGCACGATGATCAACAACACACCGAGAATGGCGTTGATTCGGGTGAACACGTTGCCGCGGACGATGTCGCGAACCGACCGAGAAGCGCGGGCCGGAACGTCGTTCGACTTTCCCTCGGCCCTGAGCCTGGCGACATCCGCCTCGGTCAGCCCGGTATCCCGCTGCGCATCGGCCTCGATAGACATGCGTGCAGCTTAAACCCGGTCCGGTCAGCCCAGCCGAGCCCACCAACGATCGTCGTGCAGCGTTCGCGTGCCGTCTATTCGCTGCCCCGGCATCGGCACCGCCACCTGAACTCCGACGTCCTGGGCGGCGGCATGCAGTCGCACTATCGGCTCGGACCAGGGGTGGAAGGCGAGATTGAACGTGGCCCAATGAATCGGGACGAAGATGCCCGACGCCGTCAGATCGATGTGCGCCGTGACCGCTTCCTCCGGATTCATGTGGATGTCCGGCCATCGCACGTCGTAGGCCCCGACGGGCAGCAGCGTCAGGTCGAAGGGGCCGTAGTTGCTGCCGATCTCGGCGAACTTCGGTGTGTAGCCGGTGTCGCCGCCGAAGAAGACGCGTCGAACCGGACCGGCGAACGCCCAGGATGCCCACTGCGTCGAGTCCCGGGTCAGGCCGCGGCCGGAGAAGTGCCGAGCCTCGGTGCAGGTGACGGTGAGGCCGCCGAGGTTCGTCTGCTCGTCCCAGTCCAGCTCGATGATGCGATCGTCGGGCACCCGCCACTTGCGCAGGTGCGCACCGATGCCGAGCGGCACGACGAACGGGGCCGACTGTGTGCTCGCCAGCTTCTGCACCGTCGCCTTGTCCAGGTGGTCGTAATGGTCGTGGGAGATGACGATGGCGTCGACCTTCGGCAGATCGGTCAGCTCGACCGGCGTCGGATGCAGGCGCGCGGGCCCCACCACCGACGACGGCGAGACGCGATTGCTCCACACCGGATCGGCGAGGACGCGATAGCCGTCGACCTCGATGAGCACACTCGAGTGGCCGTACCAGGTGACGGCCAGCTCGCCCGCGTCCACCGGCGCGATCGGCGGTGCCAACGGAATCGGACGCTGCGGCCTGCCCTTGCCGCGTTCGGTGACGAGCGAGACGAACATGTTCTGCTGTCCCTTCTCGCCCCGCCCCGGTACGTAGCTGGAACTGGGGTCGGAGTTGTGGAACCGGCGATCGCGGTAGCGCGGAGACGCGGCGGCGTAGGGGGTGATGTGCACGCGTCTGGCACCGATGGCCGACGGCAGACCCCACAGCGCACGCGCCAACCATGCCCCGCTCAGTGCTGCCGTGGCTCCCAGAACGAACTTCGTCTTCGTCACGGCCACCACAGTAGGCGGCGCCGACGTCTTCGCAGCTCACCCGTAGCCTTGCCGTAGAATATTCGCGTCGGTTTTGCTGCTAGAAGGGGAGACATTGAGTACCGAACAGCTCGAATTCCAGGCGGAGACGCGTCAGCTCCTGGATCTGATGGTGCACTCCATCTACTCCAACAAGGACAGCTTTCTCCGTGAACTGATCTCCAACTCCTCGGACGCGCTGGACAAGCTGCGCCTGGAGTCGTACCGCAACAAGGACCTGGACGTCGACGTCTCGGATCTGCACATCGAGATCGACATCGACGCTGCGGCCCGCACGCTGACCATCCGCGACAACGGCATCGGCATGTCGCGCGCCGAGGTCATCGACCTGATCGGCACGCTGGCCAAGTCCGGCACCGCGGAGGTTCGCAAGAAACTCAAGGAGGCCAAGGACGCAGCGGCTTCCGAGGAGCTGATCGGCCAGTTCGGCATCGGCTTCTACTCCACGTTCATGGTGGCCGAGAAGGTCACGCTGCTCACCCGTAAGGCCGGCGAGAGCACGGCCACCAAGTGGGAGTCCACCGGCGAGGGCACCTACGAGATCACCGACGTCGAGGACGCCCCGCAGGGCTCCTCGGTGACGCTGGCTCTCAAGCCCGCCGACGAGGAGGATCACCTCCACGACTACGCGTCCGAGCGCAAGATCAAGGAACTGGTCAAGAAGTACTCCGACTTCATCGCCTGGCCCATTCGCATCGACGTCGAGAAGCGCGTCAAGAGCCCAGCTGATGAGAATGGCGATGTCGGCGAGGACACCGTCACGATCGAGACGGAAACGATCAACTCGCAGAAGGCGCTCTGGACCCGCTCCAAGGACGAGGTGTCCGAGGAGGAGTACAAGGAGTTCTACAAGCACGTCAGCCACGCCTGGGACGAGCCGCTCGAGGTCATCCCGTTCAAGGCCGAGGGCACCTTCGAATACCAAGCGCTGCTGTTCATTCCGTCGCAGGCACCGTTCGACCTGTTCATGCGCGAGAGCAAGGCCGGAGTGCACCTGTACGTCAAGCGCGTGTTCATCATGGACGACTCGCAGGAAC
The DNA here is from genome assembly GCF_002259145.1 of Rhodococcus sp. 15-2388-1-1a. Lineage (NCBI taxonomy): Bacteria > Bacillati > Actinomycetota > Actinomycetes > Mycobacteriales > Nocardiaceae > Rhodococcus > Rhodococcus sp. 15-2388-1-1a. The sequence goes on from NZ_NPFP01000030.1 coordinate 30,082, forward strand.
TGCTGCCCGAGTACCTGCGCTTCGTCAAGGGTGTCGTCGACGCAGCGGACCTCTCGCTCAACGTCTCTCGCGAGATCCTGCAGCAGGACCGGCAGATCCGCGCGATCCGTCGACGCCTGACCAAGAAGGTGCTCTCGACGGTCAAGGAACTGCAGAGCGAGCAGCCCGACAAGTACAAGACGCTGTGGTCGCAGTTCGGCACGGTCCTCAAGGAGGGCCTGATCTCCGACAGCGACAATCGCGAAACCCTGCTGGGCATCGCATCGTTCGCGTCCACCGACTCCGAGGAGGGCGTGACCACCCTCGCCGAGTACGTGGACCGAATGAAGGACGGCCAGCAGCAGATCTACTACATGACGGGCGAATCCCGCCAGCAGATCGAGAGCTCGCCGCACATGGAGGCCTTCAAGGCTCGTGGGCTCGAGGTGCTGCTGCTCACCGACTCGGTCGACGAGGTGTGGGTCGGCAACGTCACCGAATTCGACGGAAAGTCGTTCCAGTCCATCGCCAAGGGCGAGGTGGACCTCGACACCGAAGAGGAGAAGAAGGAGTCCGAGGCCAAGCGCGAGGAGCAGGACAAGGAGTTCGCCGACCTGCTCACGTGGCTGACCGAGACCCTCGGTGAGGACGTCAAGGAGGTGCGCCTGTCGACGCGCCTGACGACATCACCGGCCTGCGTCGTCGGCGACGAGTTCAGCTTCTCCCCGCAGCTCGAGAAGATGTACAAGGCGTCGGGACAGTTCGTGCCGACCTCCAAGCGCATCCTCGAACTCAACCCAACCCACGATCTGGTGACGGGATTGAAGAAGGCCCGCGAGGATCGCAGCGACGATCCGCACCTCGCCGAGACTGCCGAATTGCTCTACGCGACGGCCTTGTTGGCCGAAGGCACCGAGCTCAAGGACCCGGCGAAGTTCTCCCGATTGCTGGCGGATCGGTTGACGCGCACCATCTGAGCGGCTTCGCCGCATGTGAGTGGAACCTCGTAGCCTGCTACGAGGTTCCACTCACGACCCGAGCGGCACGAGAAGATGGAGGACCCTCCCGCCATGACCGACGCACCACTGCTGATCGAGCGAACCGGGGACATCGTCGCCTGGACGTTGAACAACCCCCAGGCCCGTAATCCCATCTCCGAGATGGAGACCATCGACGCTCTCGAGGCCGCGATCGCGGACGCGAACGGGGATCCATCGATCAGGGTTGCCATCCTGACCGGTGCCGGTTCGGCATTCTCGTCGGGCGGGAACGTCAAGCACATGCGGGACAAGCAGGGAATGTTCGGTGGTAGCCCGGCCGAGTTGCGGCAGGGCTACCGCCACGGCATTCAACGAATCCCGAAGGCGTTGTATCACTGCGAGATTCCCACGATCGCCGCGGTCAATGGCCCAGCGATCGGAGCCGGCTGCGATCTGGCATTGATGTGCGATCTTCGAATCGCCTCGACCACTGCGACATTCTCCGAGAGTTTCGCCAAGGTGGGCATCATTCCCGGAGACGGTGGGGCCTGGCTGCTCCCCCGGGCCATCGGCATGGCACGGGCGAGCGAGATGGCGTTCACCGGCGAGGCCATCGACGCCGCTACGGCATTGGAATGGGGCTTGGTCTCTCGGGTCGTCGAGCCCGAAGATCTGCTCGACGCTGCCCACGCACTGGCTCGGCGTGTGGCGGCCAACCCACCGCAGGTACTGCGTATGACGAAGAAGTTGTTGCGCGAGGGCCAGCAGCAGAGTCTGGAATCCTTGCTCGAACTCTCCGCCGCCTATCAGGCCATCGCACACCACACCGAGGATCATTCCGAGGCTGTCAACGCGATGCTCGAGCGTCGCGACCCCGAGTTCCGAGGACGCTGACTCGCCAGGTGAGTGGAAACTCGGGCCCACTACGAGTTTCCACTCACCTACGACGAAGTCGCCTACTGCTCGGGCAGGATGTGCTCCCCCGTCTTGTCGGTACTCAGCGACAGTGAACTGATGTACTGCTTCTCCCCGTTCGGCCCGGGCACGTTGGACGCGATCATGTCGGGTCGCTCGAATTCCATTCCGCTGACGTGGCACATGACGAGCGCGTCGGACGGGTTTCCGTGCTCGTCGAACATCGGCAGATCGATGCCGTCGTCGGTGCGTCGCAGGTAGTACCTACCCTTGGTCGCCACCGCCAGGATGGGCGGAAGAACAAGTGCGAGAACGAGAGCCACGATCGGCGAGTACGGCTTGATCGTCGATCCGAATGCCCCGAAGAAGACCAGAATCGACAGGATCGCCGACGCCGCCATCGACCCGAAGCCGACCGGATTGATGTTGTAGAGCATGCCGCGTCGGAACTCGGGAACCTTGGGCGAGAGCTTGAGGATGTACTTGTTGAAGACGATGTCCGACGCCACCACGGCGATCCACGCGATACCGCAGTTGGCGTAGAAACCGAGGATGCTGTTGAGGAAGCTGAACATGTTGGCTTCCATCAGGATCAGCGCGATCGCGAGGTTGAACAGCACGAAGACCATGCGGCCCGGGTACGTCTTGGTGAGGCGGGTGTAGGAATTGGTCCACGCCAGCGATCCGGAATAGGCGTTGGTGACGTTGATCTTGATCTGGCTGATGACGACCAGGATCACCGCGAGAGTCATGGCGAGCCAGCCCGGCATGAAGTTCTCGTAGATCTCCAGGAACTGGTGCACCGGCTCGTTGGCGATGGTGGATCCGTCGACGACGTTGGCGATGAGATACACGGCGAGGAACAGGCCGACAACCTGCTTGAGCGCGCCGAAGATGACCCAGCCCGGCCCGGCGAGAAGCACTGCCGTCCACCAGCGTCGGGAGTTCTCGGGTGTCTTGGGTGGCATGAACCGCAGGTAGTCGATCTGCTCGGCGATCTGCGCGATGAGCGACAGACACACGCCGGCCGCGAGCATCACCGACCCGATGTTGACGCCCTTGCCGTCGGCACCGTCCTGGCCGCCGTAGGCGAAGAACTCCCCGACCGAATCGGGATTGCTGATCACCAGATAGACGAACGGCAGCACCATCAGCACCAGCCACAGCGGCGTGGTCCAGACCTGCAGCTTGGCAAGGGCTTTCATGCCGTAGATGACCAGCGGGATCACCATGATCGTGGACACCGCGTACCCGATGGGCAACGGGATGCCCAGTCCGAGTTCGAGTCCCTGCGCCATGATCGAACCCTCGAGCGCGAAGAAGATGAACGTGAACGTCGCGAAGATGACGTTGGTGACCACCGACCCGTAGTAGCCGAATCCGCTTCCGCGCGTGATCAGGTCGAGATCGATGTTGTAGCGGGCGGCGTAGTAGGCGAGCGGGAGTCCCGTCAGGAAGATCACCACGGCGAACACCAGGATGCCCCAGAGTGCGTTGCCGGTTCCGTAGGAGATCCCGATGTTGGCACCGATCGCGAAATCCGCGAGGTACGCGATGCCGCCGAGCGCGGACGTCGCGACGACACCGGTTCCCCACTTGCGGTAGCTACGCGGCGCGAAGCGCAGCGTGTAGTCCTCTAGCGTCTCTTTGAGCGCGGTGTCTGTCGGCGCTGGTTGTACGGCGGTCATGGGTCAGTAACGTAGAACCGCCACGTTGCCGGGGCGTCTTGGGAAGATGTAGCTACTGTTACTCACTCCGACGATCAGGACATTACGGACCGAATGTCCCGCTTCTGCGGCTACATCACGCGGCTGCGCGCGCCGCCAGCAGCGAGAAGTTCGACAGTTCCGCACGAAGCATGTTCATCGCCCGGTGCTGGGCGACTCTCACGGCTCCGGCCGTCATTCCGAGCGCTTCGCCGGTTTGCGGTGCCGTCAGACCCCACACGACTCGCATCAGGATGATCTTGCGGTACTTCGTCGGCAGGGTGTCCATCAAGGCCTGGGTGTGGCTGCGCAGTTCGTCGCCGAGCGCGAGCTGCTCCGGCCCGGCATCGGTGGATTGCTCCTCGGGCATCTCGTCTATCGAGAACGTCTGTCGCAGAACAGATTTGCGACCGGCATCGGCCAGCTTGTGCGCGGCGATCCCGTACACGAACGCCATGAAGGGCTTGCCCATGTCGCGGTACTTGGGGATGGCGGTGACCAATGCGAGGCAGACCTCCTGCACCACATCGTCCGCGGCGACGTCGAGATTTCCGATTCGGGAGGCGCAGTATCGACGAACCGGTGGCTGGATCAGCACCAGCACCTGCTCGAGAGCGAGTCGATCTCCCGCTACGGCTCGGGGCACAACATCCTCGAGCCTGTCCATGCCGAAGCTCATGGTCGATCTCCTCACTGGCAACGCGCGTCCTCTCCTGAACGCTCACCAGTACTTCGGTGCCGATTCCCAACCGGCTTGGTCCGAGCAGCTACCACACCGACCGAAATGTGTGATTCAGGTAACACGGCGTGTCGACGGAGCGAAGTACCCGACAACACCGTCGTCGCAGCACGTGACACTCACACCCGCGGAGCGCCCATGATCACCAGCGAGCAGACCCATCAGGTCGGTCGCCGCAGCACCGTCGCTGCCGGCGACGGCACCGCGCTGGCGGTTCGCGAGTTCGGGCATCCGAATGCGCCGCTGACCGCGGTGTTCGTGCACGGACACTGCCTGCGCATGCAGTCGTGGACCGAACTGCGTCGACAGGTGGAGCACACCTGGGGAGACGATGTGCGGATCGTGATGTACGACCACCGCGGACACGGTGAGTCGAGCGCGGCCGCCCCGGAGAGTTGCACCATCGACCGACTCGGCGAGGACCTGGCCGACGTCATCCGCGCGGTGGTCCCGTCCGGACCGTTCGTCGTCGTCGGCCATTCGATGGGGGGAATGACGGCGCTGTCCTACGCCCGTCAGAACCCGGAGGCCATCGGCACGCGCCTGATCGGAGTCGGTTTGATCGCGACGTCGGCGGGTGGGATAACCGACGACGGACTCGGTAGTTGTCTCGCGCATCCCGCGGTGTCGGCATTCCAGGCCGCTGTGCGACGAGCCCCTCGCCTGATGTCGGGTGCCAAGAGACTCAGTCGTGGCGTGTGTGCACCCATCGTCAGGACAGCGGGATGCGGATCCCGAAAAGTCGATCCGAGGGTGGTGACGCTGGCGACGGCGATGCTGGGCGAGACGTCCATCGTGACGATGGCCGGCTTCCTCGGGGCGTTCCGAGGACTCGACGAGGTGGCCGGCCTGGCCGCTCTCGCCTCGATTCCCACCCTCGTGCTCTGCGGATCCGACGACGTGATGACACCGATGCGACACTCGGAAACCCTTGCCGCACACCTGCCCGACGCTCACCTGGTGCGCGTCGCGCAGGCCGGGCACATGGTGATTCTGGAACGAGCCCACGAGGTGGCCGAGGCCATCGTAGAACTCGTGACGGCCGCTCGACGTGCTCACGTGGGAGATCTTGCGCTGGCTCGCTAGCCACGAGAACCTGCCGACGACTGTGGCCCGCAACGGAAATCCGATGCGGGCCACAGCACTGAAAGAGAATTACTTCTTGACGGCGGGGGGAGCATTGAGGAGCTGAATGAACTGCCCTGCGTTGCCGGCAATGGCACCGAGACCGCCGATGGCGGTACCGGCGAGCGAAGCACCCGAGCCGAGAAGCAGTGCGCCGCCGACGCATCCGGCAACCGGTGCAGCGCCGAAGAGCAGCAGTGCAGGCGCGGAGACGGTGCCGGCAGCGATGGCTCCGAGGAAGCAGCCGGTGACCAGACCGGTTGCGGCTCCGAGGAATCCACCGATCGATGCGGAGAGGCTGATGTTGTCCTTGACGCCGGAGACTGCGGCGGGCAGGTCGACCTGCTGCAGACCCGGGAGTGAGGCGGAGACCGGCGTTGCCGCGGCAGGCGAGACATCGGCGGTCAGGGTGGCGTGGTTACCGTCGATCACGGCGGCGACGGGGTGCGAGAATCCGTCGGCGGCAATGGCCAGCGGAACCGAGTCGACCAGTGCGCCAGTGGCGTCACGAACCACGAGGTGGTTGTCTTCGTTGCTCAGGGTGCCGGCCGTCGTGTCGACGAGGACCTGGTTGCCGGCCTGGGTGACGTTCCACCCGACGGCAGCGGCGGGAGCCGGTGCCGGATCCGCGTAGGCGGTGCCCATGGCGGTCGTCATCGCTGCAATGACCAATGCGGACGTTGCCGCGAATCGAGTCAGCTTCATGTTCCTCAGTCTTTCGTCGTGTCCATCACTCGATGCCGAGCAGCGAAAAACTATGGGTGGAACACGCGAGTGAGGCGAACCCGAGATGAACGAACGGGGTCGATCCGAACAACGATCGATCATATCGACTCGAAAGGGACAGAACGACTTTCAGCGACCGATCGGTTTCCAAAGGGCGCGTACGGGTTGCCCCTACTTGCCGAAAAGACCAGGCTTGTTGCTGCCTCCGTGGCCCACTCCGAAGTCGTAGGCGGACTCGGCGTGCTCGTGCTCGTCGAGGCCGTCGGCTTCGTGCTGCGCGTCGGCGCGCACTCCCATGACCGCCTTGATCGCGAATGCGATGCCGGTGGTGACGACGGCGCAGTAGGCGAACACCGCCACCACCGCGATCGCCTGCACCCACAGCTGATGAAGCCCGCCGCCGTACAACAGACCGTCGACGCCTGCCGGCATCTCGGCGCTGGCCACGAGTCCGATCATCAGTGTGCCGACGATGCCACCGACGAGGTGCACACCGACGACGTCGAGCGAATCGTCGTACCCGAAGCGGTATTTGAGGCCGATGGCCAGAGCACACAGCGCACCCGACGCGATGCCGATCGCCGCGGCACCGATAGGGGTGACCGCCGCGCACGACGGTGTGATGGCCACCAGTCCGGCCACGACGCCCGAGGCCGCGCCGAACGACGTCGCATGGCCGTCCCGCCACTTCTCGACGACGAGCCACGCCGCCATGGACATCGCTCCGGCACCCATCGTGTTCACCAACGCCACCGCGGCGACACCGTCCGCGGCCAACGACGATCCCGCGTTGAAACCGAACCAGCCGAACCACAGCAACCCGGCTCCGAGCATGACGGCCGGAAGGTTGTGTGGGCGCATGGGATCTCGCGGCCAGCCCCGACGTTTGCCGACGACCAGAGCCAACACCAGCCCGGCGACGCCTGCGTTGATCTCCACCGCGGTGCCACCGGCGAAGTCGACGGCACCGAGCCGGTTGGTGATCCACCCACCGAACTCACTGGTGAGGCCGTCGAGCGAGAACACCCAGTGCGCCACCGGGAAATACACGAGAGTGGACCACAGCGCCGCGAACAGCACCCAGGGTACGAACCGCATGCGGTCTGCGACGGCCCCGGAGATCAATGCCACCGTCACCATCGCGAAGCCCGCCTGGAACGCCGCGAACACCAGCGCCGGAACGGTTCCCACCAACGGAATCGACACCGTCCCTGCGGCCGAGGTGTACACCCCACCCAACAATCCCTCGAACCCGGCGTACTGCAACGGGTTCCCGATCCACCCGCCGATCACGTTGTCGCCGAACACCATCGAGAAACCGAACGCCAACCACAGCAACCACACCACTGCGATCGCCGACAAGCTCATCATCATCATGTTCAGCACACTCTTCGAGCGCACCATGCCGCCGTAGAAGAACGCGAGGCCGGGAGTCATGAGCAACACCAGCGCGGTGCTGGCCATCAGCCAGGCGGTGTCGCCCGCATCGGGCGCTCCGGTGATCACTTGCCCACGAACTTCGGCTTGCGCTTCTCTGCTCGTGCGCGGCGCGCTTCTTTCATGTCCTCACTGCTCCACGCGGCCTCGAACGCTGCGGCCTGCTCCGGCGTCGGATGATCGTGAATCCTGTCGTCGTTGAACACGAGCTTGAGGTGCTTCAGCGCCAACGGAGCGAGCTCGCAGATCGATTTCGCCCACTGCGTCGCGACATCGCGATCACCGAGCTTGTTGGCCAGCCCGCACGTGTACGCCTGATCTGCGTGCACCCGCTCCCCGCCCAGCAGGATGGTGCGCGCCACTCCCCCGCCCGCGAGCGCAGCCAATCGCCGGATGGTCCAGTTGCTCACCGCGATACCGAGGCGCGTCGACGGAATCTCGAAGAAGCTGCCCGGCGCAACGACCCGCAGATCACAGGCGATCGCCAACTGCGTGCCTGCCCCTACGGCCGGGCCGTTGACCGCCGCGACCACAGGAATCGAGGCCGCCTCCACCGCGGTCAGCATGTCCTCGAGGATCTGTCCGAAATGCTCGGGGAACGCATCGCCGGTCAGATCCGCGCCCGCGCAGAAGCTGGTGCCCTGGCCGGTGATGACCACGACCCGCGCGCCGTCACGCTCGGCCTGTTCGACTCCGCGATGCACCGCGAGGCACAACTCGGAGTTCAACGCGTTCCGTCGATCCGGGCGCTGCAGTTCGATGGTGACGACGTCGCCGTCACGAGAGAGTCCGATCACGAGAGCAGAGGTTACCCACCAGTACAGGAATTGACAGTGCGGGGCCTGATCTACTGGTCTGCATGATCGAGACTCGGGTCGCCGTCATCGGTGCCGGCCAAGCCGGACTCTCGGCCGGCTATCACCTCCATCGTGCGGGCCTGACCGCCGGTGAGGGGTTCGTGATGCTGGACCGATCGCCCGGACCGGGTGGTGCGTGGCAGTTCCGCTGGCCCTCGCTGACGCTGAGCACCGTCAACGGCGTGCACGACCTGCCAGGAATGGCGTTCACCGACACCCTCGGCGACGAGCCTGCCGAGACCATCGCAGCCGCCGACGCCGTCCCCCGCTACTACCGCGCCTACGAGGACCGCTTCGAACTGCATGTTCGACGCCCCGTCACGGTGACCGTCGTGTGCGATCGTGAACCCCGGTTCCGGGTCGAGGCAGGCGAGACCGTCGTCATGGCCGAGGGGCTGATCAATGCGACCGGGACGTGGGAGAAGCCGTTCGTTCCGCACTACGACGGTGCCGAGACGTTCACCGGCAGGCAAGTGCACACCAAGGACTATCGAACCGCCGACGAGTTCGCCGGCAAGCACGTCGTCGTGGTGGGCGGCGGCATCTCGGCCGTCCAGCTGCTCGACGAGATCTCGCAGGTCACGTCCACGACCTGGGTGACGCGCCGACCACCGGTGTTCCGGGACAGCGAGTTCGACCACGATGCCGGCCGCAAGGCCGTCGCGATGGTCGAAGAACGTGTGCGGGCCGGCCTGCCACCCGGTTCGGTCGTCTCGGTGACCGGGCTGCTGCTGACGCCGTCGTTGGCGGCCGCCCGGAAACGCGGCGCGCTCGACCGGAAACCGATGTTCTCGTCCATCACGGAAGATTCGGTGGTGTGGGAGGACGGGTCGAGTCAGCACACCGATGTGATCCTGTGGGCGACCGGTTTTCGCAGCGCCCTCGACCACCTCGCGCCGCTGCGCCTGCGGGGACACGGCGGCGGAATCGTGATGGACGGCAAGCTGACCACCCGGGTCGCCGCGAACCATCGCGTCCACCTGCTCGGCTACGGGCCGTCCGCCAGCACGATCGGGGCGAACCGAGCCGGGCGAGCCGCGGTGACCGAACTACTCGAAACTCTGGATTAACCGAGCTCCTCGGCCACGAACTTCGCCAGCGCGCCCAATCGCGCCCGGCCCGGCATCGAGGTCGGAACACCCAACGCATCCAACGGCGCCGACGTCACCGGCCCGACGCAGATCGCGGCGACAGGGCCGCGAAGTGCGTCGAGGAAGGCGTCGAGCAGGCCGTTGTCCTTTGCGGTCGAGAGCAGGGACGCGACCGCGGGGGCGCTGGTGAACGTGACCGCGTGAACCCGATGCTCGATGATCTGCGACAGCAGGTCGATGAGCGGAGCCTGATCCACGGGGCGGATCCACCGATACACCGGAACCGGCCGCACGTGTGCCCCGAGTTCGATCAGTGCATCGCTCAAGTGGATCGTCGGTTCCCATTCGGTGATCACCCCGTGCAGCTGAACCGCGATGTCCGCGCCGGCAACACCTTCGGCCTCGAGATGATCGGAGACTTCCTGCGAGGCCTCGGTGGCCGGGGACCACTCGTCTCGTAACCCTGCACCACGAATGGCACCGCGCGCCTTGGGCCCTCGGGCGATGATCCGCGAATGCCCAAGAGCCGCAACGAGATCATCACGGATGCCCCAGTCGGCGGCCGCGTCGAGCCAGCCCCGGAAACCGATGCCGGTGCTGATCACCACGATCTGCGGCGGGCGTTCGACGATGCCCTCGGTGGCGGACTTCAGCTCCGAGTCGTCGATCAGGGGCAGAACGTGAATCGCCGCGGCGTGAACGATGTTCGCGCCGCGGCGTTCGAGCATGGTGGCCAATTCGTCTGCACGTCGCTCGGCGGTGAGGGCAACGGTCTTGCCTGCGAGCGAATCGGACATGAGTACAGACTAGGCCCCCGACGTGCCTGGAACGTGACAGGTCAGCTGCTGAACTTGTCCGGGTCCGGGCCGGTGCGGCCGTCTGCGGAGTCCAGCGCGTTGATCTGCTGAATCTCGTCGTTGCTCAGCTCGAAGCCGAAGACGTCGAAGTTGCTCGCGATGCGCTTCGGGGTCACCGACTTGGGGATCACCACGTTGCCGAGCTGGATGTGCCAGCGCAGGATCACCTGGGCCGGGGTGACTCCGTGCGCCTCGGCAATGGGCGCGAAGGCCGGCTCGTCCAGAACGGTGCCCGAGCCCAGCGGGCTCCAGGCCTCGGTGGCGATGCCCTTCGAGGTGTGGAAGGCGCGCAGCTCTTCCTGGATGAAGCGCGGATGCAGTTCGATTTGATTGACCGACGGCACCTCACCGACGGCGTCCATCAGCTTCTCGAGGGTGGGGATGGTGAAGTTGGAGACGCCGATGGAGCCGATGCGGCCGTCCGCCTTGAGCTTCTGGAAAGCCTTGAACGTGTCGATGTACTTGTCACGGTCGAGCTGCTGCCAGTGAATGAGGTACAGGTCGAGGTACTCGAGTCCGAGGCGATCCATGCTCGCGTCGAACGCCGTCAACGTGGAGTCGTAGCCCTGGTCGTCGTTCCACAGCTTGGTGGTGACGAACAGCTCGTCACGGGCAATGCCGGAGTCTGCGATGGCCCGGCCGGTGCCGGTTTCGTTCTCGTACACCTTGGCGGTGTCGATGCTGCGGTAGCCGACCTTCAATGCCTCGGTCACGGCGGCCTGGGCACCGTCGTCGGGCACCTGCCACACTCCGAACCCCAGCTGGGGAATGGACGTGCCGTCGTTGAGCACGATGGTCGGGACAGTACTGGTCTCGGCTGAATACGTCATACGAATGGCAACGGTGGGTGGGGTGGTGTTGTTCCCGCCCCTTAGTGTTTCGGTGTGACCGCAACGCTTCGTATCGATGATCTCGCCGCTTTTCACGGCGATCGAACCCTGTTTTCCGGCCTGGATCTGACGGTGACCGAGGGTGATGTGATCGGGCTCGTCGGGGCCAACGGTGCAGGTAAGTCGACGTTGTTGACGTTGCTCGCGGGGGTGGAGACGGCCGATCACGAGGGTGAGATCTACACCAGCCCGCCCGACGCCACGGTCGGCTACCTGGCACAGGAACCCGAGCGCATTGCCGGGGAGACGGTGCTGGACTTTCTCGGTCGGCGCACCGGGGTCACGGCGGCAGAGTCTGCGATGAACGCCGCCGCCGAGGCTCTCGGTTCGAGTGACGAGGACCTCTACACCCCCGCGCTGGAGAAGTGGCTGGCACTCGGCGGCGCGGATCTGGCGGAGCGCACGGCGAAGGTGCTCGCGGATCTCGGTCTCGACGTCGACGGGTCTGCGTTGATGACGGCGCTGTCCGGTGGGCAGGCTGCCCGGGCCGGGCTCGCCGCGATTCTGCTCGCTCGCTACGACATCCTGCTGCTCGACGAGCCGACCAACCACCTCGATCTGGCCGGCCTCGAGCAACTGGAGCAGTTCGTCGTCGCCACGCGGGCCGCCATCGTCGTCGTCAGTCACGATCGCGAGTTTCTGGCGCGGACGGTGACGGGAGTCGTCGAGCTCGACCGGGCGCAGCGTCGCATCGATGTGTACGAGGGCAACTACCAGTCGTATCTCGCAGAGCGAGAGATCGCCCGCCAGCATGCTCGGGAGAAGTACGACGAGTTCGCAGACACCAAGTCCGCGTTGGAGTCTCGGGCGCAGATGCAGCGGAATTGGATGGAGTCGGGGGTACGCAATGCGCGTCGGAAGGCTACCGACAACGACAAGATCGCCCGCAAGACCCGCGCCGAGTCCACCGAGAAACAAGCCGCGAAAGCCCGTCAGACCCAGCGCCGTATCGAGCGGCTCGAGGTGGTCGAAGAGCCCCGCAAGGAGTGGGAGCTGCGGATGGAGATTGCGGCCGCTCCTCGCAGCGGCACCGTCGTCGCAGTTCTGGGCGGAGCCGTCGTGCGGCGATCCGGGTTCACCTTCGGCCCGGTCACGACGCAGATCGACTGGGGCGATCGAATTCTGATCACGGGGCCCAACGGTTCCGGCAAAACGACGTTGTTGTCGGTACTACTGGGCCGGTTGGACCCGGACGAGGGCACGGCCTCGCTGGGTTCGGGCGTGGCGATCGGTGAAATCGATCAGGCACGAGCATATTTCGTCGGCGAGGGCACAGTGTCCGACGCCCTGAGCGCAGCGGTTCCCGAGTGGCCCGACGCCGAGGTCCGCACCCTGCTGGCCAAGTTCGGCCTGCGCGGCGACGACGCACTGCGGCCGGCGTCGTCTCTCTCGCCCGGTGAGCGAACCCGCGCGGCACTCGCCCTGCTGCAGGCCCGCGGAGTCAACCTGCTGGTACTCGACGAGCCGACCAACCACCTCGATCTGCCTGCCATCGAACAACTCGAACGGGCCATGGAGAACTTCGAGGGCACGCTGCTGCTGGTGACACACGACCGCAGAATGCTCGACACGGTCCGCAGCACTCGGCACTGGACGATGACCGACGGGCAGTTGTCGGAACTGTAGTCACGCGAATCGGGTGCAGCTGACCGCGGTGAGCGCGGTCAGCTGCACCCGATTCACGTCAGCTCAGGAGGATTTCGTTCACCTCGGCGGCCGGATGCATCGGCAGCGTGTGGTGCGTGGCTCCGTCGAGTATTGCGATTCGCGCGTCAGGTAATACGGCTCGGACTGCCGCTTCGATCTTGGATGCGTTGTGTACCTTCCCTTTCCCCGCCAGGACCACGGTTGTGCGCACATTGAAGCCCTCGAACGCAGCAGGCTTCGGCCGTTTTGGGACGATGGTCTTCGCCGTCGGGAAATGTGCGGCTCCGAGCGCGAGGACGTCGAGCCAGTCGGAATCCAGTTCCAGGCCATCGGTCTCCCACCCTACGAAGCGTCGCTGCCGTGTCTCGTTGGGAGACAGCAGTATCGGAAGGGCATGAAGCAGGTATCGCGGACTCATGGAACCGAAGCAAGCATTGGGGTCGAGTAGCGTGAGTGCATCGACTCGGGTCGCGTTCCGCAGGGCGTACGCCAGGGCGATCATCGCGCCGTAGGAATGTCCGCAGAGTGCCGCGGTGGGCAGCTTCAGCTCGTCCAACACCGCCGTCACCCAGTTCAGCAGCTCGTCCACCGAGTCGATGGACTGCTGTCCGGGGACGCTGCGCCCGACGTCACCCATGAGGTCGACCGCGTACACCCGATACCGCTGCGAGAGCGCCTCGACGTTTGCGAACCACACGGTGGACGTGGCACCCGCCCCAGGGAGCAGCACCAGCGCCGGGCCGTCGACGGGTCCGCAGGCGTTGATTCGCGTGGTGCCGTGCACCGTGTTCACGTCGATGGCTTGGGTATCAGCCGGCCACTTCTGCAGCACCCGGTCGTAGGCGGAGAAGAACTCGTCCAGCGACATTGCAACCCTCACTTCTCTCGATGATCGAGATAGTAGACAATGGAGAGACCACTCGTCCAGCATCTCCCGAGGGATCAGCACATGACCGAACCTGTCGCCGCCGTGCATCAGTTGCGAGCACTGACCGTCGAGCTCGATCTCCTCGGCGCAGACTTCGCTCAGAAGCACGCGCTTCACCCGACAGACATCCGCGCGCTGATCTGCCTACTGGATGCAGACCGAGCCGGAACGCGCGCCACACCCGGCTGGCTCGGCGGACAGCTGAGCCTGGAATCCGCGTCGGTCACGGCTCTGATCGATCGAATGGCCAAGCGCGAGTTGGTATCACGCGAACCCGACCCAGCCGATCGCCGGCGGGTACTCCTACGGGTCACCGCACGCGCAGCCGAACTCGGCACGACGTTCTTCGGCCCCGTCATCGGTCGGGCCGTCGACGAGCTCGCACGCTTCACACCAGAGCAGCGGGCAACGATCGACGAATTTCTAACGACCATGCATGCCGTGGTCGTGGCGGCTCGCGAACAGCAGAGCCTGTAGGCGCATCAACAAAATCGTTATTACTGGTTGACACATCGTTGGGTTTATACAACACTTCATTGTCATGAGCCCCATCAAGCGCGGTACCGCGCTCCCGATCTACAACAGGGTGGGTGTTCTGCGGGCAGAACGGAAGATGAGCCGCGCGCAACTGGCCGAACTCGTCGAAGTGAATCCCCAGACGGTGGGAGCCCTCGAGCGGGGCGACCACTACCCGAGTCTCGACCTCGCGATGCGCATCTGCGACGTCTTCGATCTGCCGATCGAAGCGGTGTTCTCGCGCACCGAACTCGGACCACTCTCGGCCGAACTCTTCCGAAGGGAGAAGGATCGATGACCACACCCAGCTCCGACCTCCTCACCCGCTACCAGGCGTATCGAACTCGACGATTCCTGGAGCACGACGCGAAAACCCGTCACTGGCTTCCGAACTGGCGCACCCAAGAGCGTCGTCGCATTCTCGCCGTCTTCGTGATGGCGTCCTTGCTCACTTTGTTGGTGATCGCCGTGTGGTCACTGTTCTCCCGGTGGGCACCGATCGCATGGGTCCCGGCCACCGTGATGTTTCTCGTCACGTGGACGATGTTGCAGACAGTGTCACGTCGCCACAGCGATGCACCGGTGGGCGCACTCGACGAGTGGGAAGTACAGCAGCGCAACGAAGCCCGCTCGATCGGCCTCACCGTCACTCAGGCCCTGGTGATGGTGGCAGTTCTGGTCCTGATCGTGCTGTCGGGAACGTACGACAACGAGAACCTGGCGTACGCCGGAGCGTTGTGGACGCTCGCTGCTCTGCTGGCCGGCGGATGCGCACCGGCCGTCGTTCTCGCGTGGATCACCCCCGACCCCGAACTCGAAGACACCGAAGATTTCGACCCGAAGTAACGACCGAAAGGGCACCATGAGCACCCTCACGATCGACTCAGTCTCCAAGAGATACGGCGACAAGATCGCCCTGGACAACCTCAGCTTCGACGTCCGGCCGGGCGAGCTGTTCGGCTTCGTCGGCAGCAACGGCGCGGGCAAGACCACCACGATGCGCATCGCGCTGGGAGTTCTGTCCGCAGACTCCGGCCAGGTTCTGTTGGGCGGCAAGCCCGTCGACCTCGACGTCCGCCGCACCATCGGCTACATGCCCGAGGAGCGCGGACTGTATCCGAAGATGAAGGTCGGTCCGCAACTTGCGTACATGGCCGAACTGCACGGACTCTCGTCCAAGGACGCCAAGGCAGCGGTGATTCGCTGGACCGAACGTCTCGGAATCGATCAGCGCGTCAACGACACTGTCGACGCATTGAGCCTGGGTAACCAGCAGCGCGTGCAGTTGGCGGCCGCGCTGGTGCACGATCCCGCAGTGCTGGTCTTGGACGAGCCGTTCTCGGGACTCGACCCCATCGCCGTCGACGTGATGAGCGAGGTGCTGCGCGAAAAGGCCGCTGCCGGAGTGCCGGTGGTGTTCTCGAGCCATCAACTCGATCTGGTGCAGCGCCTGTGCGACCGTGTCGGCATCATCGCTGCCGGCTCGATGAAGGCCGTCGGAACCGTCGACGAGCTACGCGGTTCGGGAGATGCGCAACTGCGCGTCCATGCACCGAACGCTGCCCCCGGATGGGCGTCGGGCATCGCCGGGGTGAGCACGCTCGGCCACGGTGACGGCGTCACCGTCCTCGGCCTGGCACCCGGGGCCGACGATCAGGAGATCCTGCGGGCCGCACTGGCAACCGGTCCGGTACACGAATTCTCCATCCAGAAACCTTCCCTGAGCGACCTGTTCCGAGAGGCGGTAGTGGCATGAGCTCCCAACTGAACTCCTTCAGCGCAGTGTCCTTGATAGCCAAGCGCGAGTTCACCGTTCAGGTGATGAAGAAGAGCTTCGTCATCAGCAACGTGATCATCCTGGCCGTCATCGTCGGCGGCATCATCGCGTTCTCGATCTTCTCCGGCAGCGGTGACGAAGAGCGTGACGTCGTCGGCATCGCCGGAGACCAGTCCATCGCAGCCGTGGTGGAAGCAACCGGGGACGCAGTCGGATCTCCGGTCGAGGTGCGCGAGGTAGCCGACGCAGCAGCCGCACGCAGCGGCGTCGAATCGGGAGATCTCGACGTGGCGTTGGTTCCGGACGGAACCGCGGGTGCGTACACCGCTGTCACCGAGTCCGATCTGACCGGCACGTTGCGCGCCGTCGTCGAAGGCAGTGTCGCAACGCAGGCCACCAATACTGCACTGGCGCAGCAGGGTGTCGACCAGAACACGCTCGGGGCAGCAACAAGTGCCGCAACGGTCACCGTCGACGCGATCGATCCGCCGGACCCCGAGGCCGGTCAGCGGACTGCTCTTGCCCTGTCCGCAGTGTTCCTGCTGTACGCACAGATCATCGGCTTCGGCATGTACGTCGCGATGGGCGTCGTCGAAGAAAAGTCCTCGCGTGTGGTCGAACTGCTGCTCTCCACCGTCCGCCCCCTGCAGTTGCTGTGGGGGAAGATCCTGGGTATCGGTGCGGTCGGCATCCTGCAGCTCGCCCTGTACGGAATCGCAGGTGTAGGAGCAGGATTGGGCACAGGTGTACTCACGGTCACCGGTGCCGCGGTGAGCGTCTTCGCGGCAACGCTGGCGTGGTTCATCCTGGGGTTCGCCTTCTTCGCGGTGCTCTACGCGGCCGGCGGTTCGATGGTCTCGCGCCAGGAGGACGTCAACTCGACGACCATGCCGCTACTCATCCTGATCATGGCGATGTTCTTCGCGGCGTTCTATTCCGTCAGCGATCCGGAGAGCACCCTGGCCAACACATTGAGCTGGATCCCCCCGTTCTCCGCGATCATGATGCCGCTGCGCATCGCTGCCGGGGTGACCTCGCCGGTACAGATCGTCGGTTCGGCAGTCCTGATGGTGATCACCACCGCGATCCTGGCGATGGGCGCAGCGAAGATCTACCAGCGTTCCATTCTTCGGATCGGCAAGACCGTCTCGTGGAAGGAAGCGTTTTCTCGCTAGGGTTCTTCCATGAGCCCACGGACATCCGCCGCCGAGATTCTCGACTCCGTTCTCGACGGCGGATCGTTCGTGTCCTGGGACTCCGAGCCGGTCGACGTTCACCCCAACGACTCGTATCAGCGCGACCTGGCGAAAGCTCGCGAGAAGAGCGGGGTCGACGAGTCGGTGTTGACGGGCGAGGGCACCATCGACGGCCGACGCGTGGTGATCATCGCCTGCGAGTTCGCCTTTCTCGCCGGTTCGATCGGCGTCGCGGCGGCCGAACGCATCACCTCCGCGATCGAGCGCGCCACCGCAGAGGGCCTGCCGCTCATTGCCTCCCCCACCTCCGGCGGCACTCGTATGCAGGAGGGGACGTTGGCTTTCGTGCAGATGGTCAAGATCGCCTCCGCCGTCACCGCGCACAAGGCGGCGCACCTGCCGTACCTGGTGTATCTGCGCAATCCGACGACCGGCGGCGTGTTCGCGTCCTGGGGGTCATTGGCCCACGTCACGGTCGCCGAACCCGGCGCTCTCATCGGGTTCCTCGGACCACGCGTCTATCAGGCGTTGTACGACAAACCATTTCCCGACGGTGTCCAGACCGCCGAGAACCTCTACCAGCACGGCGTCATCGATGGCGTGGTGCCGTTGGATCACCTGCGTCACCTACTGATTCGCGCACTTCGAGTAATTCTCGACGCCACCGTGTGGCCCGATCTCACCGGCGATGAGCCGGCCGAGATACCGGAGCAGTCTGCCTGGCATTCGGTGCAGTCGTCGCGTCGCGCAGATCGGCCAGGCATTCGACAACTCATCGAACACGCAGCCAGCGAACACGTTCCGCTCAGCGGCACCGGTCAGGGCGAGGCCGACACGTCGATCCTGCTGTCGCTGTGTCGAATTCGAGGGATCTCCTGCGTGCTGTTCGGAAACGACCGCAGCAGCAGCTCCGCCACCGCCACGATGGGTCCGGCGGCATTGCGAGAGGCGCGACGCGGCATGCGCCTCGCCGAGGAACTACGCCTACCGCTGGTGCTGGTGATCGACACCTTCGGCGCTGCACTGTCCAGAGAAGCCGAAGAAGGTGGCCTGGCACCCGAAATCGCCCGATCGATCTCCGATCTCGTCACCGTCGACACCCCGACCGTCTCGATTCTGCTCGGCCAGGGAACCGGCGGTGGAGCACTCGCGCTTCTTCCCGCCGACCGCGTGTTGTGCGCCCAGAACGCCTGGCTCGCACCGCTTCCGCCCGAGGGTGCCAGTGCCATCGTGCACCGCGACACCGCCCACGCCCCGGACATGGCCGAGGCCCAAGGCATCAGGTCGGTCGACCTCCTGCGCGACGGCATCGTCGACGCCATCGTTCCCGAACTCCCCGATGCGGCCGACGAGCCCGCCGCGTTCTCCGGCCGCATCGCCGACGCCATCGTCCGGGAACTGCATGCGCTGTCGATCGTCGATCCCGCCACCCGGACTCGGAACAGACTCGGCCGCTACCGCAATCTCGGCTGTGCGGCTCCGCCGCACGTGAGCGGGCGCCCCCAATAGGTCGTTCCGCAGGCTCCACTCCCGCCGTAGCCTGCTACGAGTTTTCGTGCACCTGCGAGGTCACGAGCGCTACCACGTCACCCGCGCGTAGGTCGGCGGGCAACTCCACCGGACTGACGCAGCGTCGACCCGGGCCGTGCACATCGACCTTGACCACCGGGCCCACCGAATGCCGGTTGACCACCACGGCTTGGCGCAGATCCGCGAACTCGGCGTCGACGCCCACCTCGCCTGCGATCACCGAACGCACCCGAGTCACCAGAATCGAGCCCCACTGCACCGGAGTGCCCTGCGCATCGGCCAGATCCTCCAGCGCAACGCCGTCGACCGTGATGCGGCCACAGACGCAATGCGTATCTGCAGGCCAGAGCGCTGGATCGCACCGCGCAACGTATGCGGCACCGAGGGACGGAAGCATGTCGAGAAGTGTCATGAGAAGAAGTCTTGCGCCGCGCGGTGGCGTCGAACAGAGGTGTTGACGCAATCTTGACGGCACCGGCAGAAAATTTGATGGACTTCGTCTCGCGGCGCCTCCCACTGTACTCACTGGTACATTCAATCGGGTGATTGCAGACGACGTCTATCGCCGCGGCCGAGCCGGCTTGCCCTCGTGGATCACCGATTACGACGGCCGCCGCACCGAACTTCCGATCGCGCGCTGGATGGGCGGAGTCCATTCGACGGCCGAAGACATCCGGGCGGACGAAGCATCGATTGCTTTCTGCACCGGCCCCACCCTCGATCTCGGCTGTGGACCAGGGCGTTTGACCGAAGCGCTCACCCGAGCCGGCGTTCCCGCTCTGGGAGTCGACACATCCTCGGTCGCCGTGGAGATCACGAATCAACGGGGCGGATTCGCCGTGGAACAGGACATATTCTCGGCACTCCCCCGCGCCGGCCATTGGTCACACGTACTACTCGCGGACGGCAACATCGGCATCGGTGGTGATCCCGCAGCACTCCTGGCGACGGTTCGTGCGCTGCTGCACCAGAGTGGGACGGCCATCGTCGAAGTCGAGTCCACGCCCGATGCCGACGATCGGAACCGAATGGTCCGATGGGAAACCGGCGACTCGGTGGGCGAGTGGTTCACTTGGGCCAGCGTCGGCGTGAGCTCGCTGCGCGCGCTGGCGGTGACCGCGGGCCTTCGAGCCCGTCGAACCATCGAATCGAACGGACGAGTATTCGTGGAACTCGCTGTTCACAGCATCGACCGAGGAGCCGAGCACCCGTGAGCAAGGAGCTGCCGAGAACGGCCAAGGGCAGACGAACGAGAGCTGCGATCGTCGACGCCGCAGCGTCCATGATGTACACCCATGGCGTTGCCGGGACCACTCTCGACGACGTACTCGCCGCGTCCGAAACCGGAAAGTCGCAGCTCTACCACTACTTTTCCGACAAGTCGGACCTGGTCGAGGCAGTTATTGCACGTCAGCTCGAGCGCGTCCTCGCCGCCCAGCCACGCCTGGCCCACATCGACAGCCTCGAGGACATCGACGCATGGGCCGCCGAGATCGTGCGAAATCACGAACAACCAGGTGGCCCGTTCTCGTGCCCTCTCGGTTCTCTCGCTGCAGAACTGAAGAACGACGCGGCCTTCGTTCCCACCCTGAACGCCGCGTTCCGACGCTGGGAGCAACCACTCGAGCAGGGACTTCGTCGCATGATCGACCGAGGCGAACTCGACGTGGCGACCGATCCCGCCGCCGCGGCCGCTACCTTGATCGCCTCACTGCAAGGCGGAATGCTGATCGCCCGCATCGCGGGCGATGTGCAACCTCTGCGCGACACGCTGGACGCAGCAGTCGCCGCGCTGCGTCGGCGCGCAACCTGATCCGACGCCGACACCAGCCCTGGCGAAAGGACCCCGAGTGCGCTAACCTCGACCTCACAGTTTGTACTACTGGGTACAAAATTGGAGACGGGAACCAGCATGCAACGACTTCCCACGTTCCGTAGCCCAATCCGCGGTGTCTGGTTCACGTCGGTCCTGGCGTCCGTCCTGCTCGTCGCCCTGCCGATCGTGACGATCACCGGATTCATCTCCTGGGCCGCATATGGCCCACAGTTCGGCCAGGCCATGCCAGGCGACGTCGGGTGGCTACGAATTCCGTCGTTCGACTGGCCGACCGAGCCCGCCTGGCTCTATCGGCTCACCCAGGGCCTGCATGTGGGACTGGGACTGGTCATGGTGCCGATCGTGCTGACCAAGCTGTGGTCGGTGATCCCGAAACTGATCGAGATGCCCCCGGTTCGCAGTGTCGCGCACCTTCTCGAGCGAATCTCGTTGCTGGCGTTGGTCGGTGGCATCCTCTTCGAGATCATCACCGGCGTCCTGAACATTCAGTACGACTACATCTTCGGTTTCAGTTTCTACACCGCGCACTACTGGGGCGCCTGGGTGTTCGTCGCCGGCTTTCTCGCCCACGTGGCGCTCAAGCTTCCGACCATGGTGACGGCGTTGAGAACCCGACCGTTCCTGGAGTTGATGCGCATTCGAGTGGCTGACACGGTACCCGATGCCGACGACGAATCCGGTCTTGCTGCAACCGATCCCGCTCCGGCGACGATCAGCAGACGCGGAGCTCTCACCCTCGTGGGCGGCAGCGCACTGTTCGTCGCGGTCCTCAGCGTTGGGCAGACGACGGGCGGACCACTGCGCTCAGCGGCGATACTGCTGCCTCGCGGACGCTCGTACGGCGACGGCCCCAACGACTTCCAGATCAACCGCACCGCGCAGTCCGCAGGCGTCACCGATGCGCAGACAGGCGATGCGTGGCGGCTGACGGTACTGGCCGGCGGTACCGAGGTAGTACTCACCCGAGCTCAACTCGAGCAGATGGACCTGCACACCGTCGAACTCCCGATTTCCTGCGTAGAGGGCTGGTCGACGGTGCAGACGTGGACCGGAGTTCCGCTCCGAGATCTGGCGGCACTCGTGGGTGTCGATGCCGTCGATACCGGTGAGGTGCGGTCGCTCGAACCCGTCGGGTCGTTCAACCGCGTCACCTTCGGAGGACACCAGATGATGCATCCGGATTCACTTCTCGCACTGAAAGTGAACGGGGCCGACCTGTCACTCGATCACGGCTACCCCGCTCGAATCATGATGCCGGCGATACCCGGAGTGCACGCCACCAAGTGGATCGAGTCCGTCGAATTCTTCGAGGAGCGAGCATGACAACGTTTCGAGCCAGGTACGGCGCAGGACCGATGCATCTCGCGGTCACGGCCTGCTGCCTCGCCCTGGCCGGCGCGGTCGTCCTGACGATCGGCTTCCCTGCCCTGTGGAACACCGATACGTGGTGGCAGTCCATCGGTCTCTGGTTCGTCGGGGCAGCGGTGGTGCACGATGCGATCCTCTTTCCGCTGTACGCCGCGCTGGACCGGACGCTGGTCGGTCGTCTGGGCAGGTTCGTCAACGCGGTGCGCATACCCGCGCTCGGGGCGGGTTTGAGCCTGCTGCTCTTCGCACCGGGGATCTTCGCCCACGGGAGTGAGACCTACGAGGCCGCCACGGGTCAGACACAGGAGCCGTACGCGATGCGATGGCTGCTGTTGGTAGCGGGGATGTTCGCGGCCAGCGCAGCGTTCTACGGCGGCCGCGAAATGCTCAGACAGAGGCGTTGACGCAATCTTGACGTACACCGGGCACGGTTGCACGCAACGACCGCCGGTCGACGGGATTCCGCCGGTCGTCGCCGGTAGTGCGCAACCCGGCCCGCACCACGCGGCCCCGAACTACGCTCCACAACATGAGTGGCGAGTATCGGCAGGCGTTCGACGACAGCATCGACAACCGCGAGCAATTCTGGCTCGACGCTGCAGCGGGAGTCGACTGGGACACCCCTCCCACCACTGCGTTCGACGGCTCGCACTGGTTTCCCGGAGCCCATCTGAACACCTGCTTCAACGCGCTCGATCGGCACGTCGACGCGGGGCACGGCGACCGGACCGCGTTGATCTACGACTCGGCGATGCTCGGCCTCACCCGCAGCTACACCTACGCCGAACTGCTCGATCAGGTTGCCCGTTTCGCCGGAGTGCTCAGCAGCAACGGCGTCTCCCGAGGCGACCGCGTGGTGATCTATCTGCCGATGATTCCCGAGGCAGTTGTCGCCATGCTCGCGTGCGCCAGGCTCGGCGCAGTGCACTCGGTGGTGTTCGGCGGCTTCGCAGCCAAGGAGCTGGCAGCGAGAATCGACGACGCAGAGCCGGTCCTGCTGATCACCGCCAACGGCGGGTTCGAGCCGGGCCGCGTCATCGAATACCTCCCGCTGGTGCAACGCGCCCTGACTCTCACGACCGCGGCCGTCCCCGCGGTGATCGTCAAGGCCCGCGACGGTATCCCCGGCGGCCACGATTGGCTGGACTGGGACACCCTCATCGCCGACGCCACCGCCGCCCAATCGGTTTCGGTGCAGGCGACGGATCCGCTGTACATCCTCTACACCTCGGGCACGACCGGAAAGCCCAAGGGTGTGGTGCGCGACAACGGCGGTCATGCCGTCGCGTTGACGTGGTCGATGCGCAACATCTACGACGTGGGTGCCGGTCAGGTGATGTGGACGGCGTCCGACGTCGGCTGGGTCGTCGGGCACTCGTACATCGTCTATGGACCGCTGTTCGCCGGTGCCACAACGGTTCTCTACGAGGGCAAGCCCGTCGGCACTCCCGATGCGGGCGCGTTCTGGCGGGTGATCCAGGATCACGGCGTCCGTGCGTTGTTCACCGCGCCGACGGCACTACGAGCCATTCGCAAGGTCGACCCGCACGCCGCCGAGCTCGAGAAGTACGACATCTCGTCGCTCGAGACGCTGTTCGTCGCCGGTGAACGCCTCGATCCCGATACGTACGAGTGGATTTCGCGAACCCTGAACCGCCCCGTGGTCGACCACTGGTGGCAGACCGAAACCGGCTGGGCGATCTGCGCCAATCTTCGCGGACTCGAACCACTTCCGATCAAGTCGGGCTCACCGACGGTGCCGGTGCCGGGATTCCAGGTCGGTATCCTCGACGCGACCGGAGCACCGGTGGACGCAGGCACCGAGGGCAACATCGTCGTGAAGCTGCCGTTGCCACCGGGCGCTCTGGTGGGGCTGTGGAACGACGAATCACGTTTTCAGCGTTCGTATCTGGACACGTTCCCCGGGTACTACCTCACCGGCGATTCCGGGTACATCGACGCCGACGGGTACGTCTACGTGCTCGGCCGCAGCGACGACGTCATCAACGTGGCCGGACACCGCCTGTCCACCGGATCGATGGAGGCGGTACTGGCCGGTCACCCGGCGGTTGCCGAGTGCGCCGTCATCGGTATCCACGACGACCTCAAGGGCCAGCGCCCCAGCGGCTACGTGGTGCTCAAGGCCGGGGAGACCATCACCGAGGATCAACTGCGTACCGAACTGGTGGCCATGGTGCGCGATCAGATCGGCGCACTCGCGACCTTCCGCGACGTGACGATCGTCGGAGCACTGCCGAAAACCCGCTCCGGCAAGATCCTGCGGAAGACGATGCGGCAGATCGTCGCCGGTGAGGAGTACGGCGTGCCGTCGACCATCGAGGATCCGGCAGTACTCGATGCGTTGGAGAAGTTGCTCGGCAGATAGGCGGCGGGAATACGAGCAACCATGGCCGAAACCCGCGCGCCACAGGGATGTCCCGCGCGATAGCGTCGTGCTCATGACAGATCTCGACACCCGCCCTGCCGTCGACTGGCTTGCCCTCGGTGCGGTCACCATCACGGTGGTCTCGTGGGCCTCGGCATTCGTGGCGATTCGCGGCGTCGGAGAATCCTTCGGGGCAGGCCCGCTCGCATTGGGGCGATTGCTCATCGGATCGTTCGCGCTCGGCGCGATAGTTCTGGTCAGAAAACAGTGGGTCAAGCCCAACCGCACGCAGTGGCTGCAGATCGTCAGTATCGGTGTCTTCTGGTTCGGCATCTACAACGTCGCCCTCAATGCCGCCGAGCAACGCGTCGACGCCGGCACGACGTCGATGATCATTCAGATCGGTCCGATTCTGGTTGCCCTGTTCGCAGGTCTGCTTCTGGGCGAGGGCTTTCCGAGGTGGCTGGTGATCGGTGCGGGCATCGCGTTCGCAGGCGCAGTCATGGTCGGTGTCGTCACGGCGGTGACCACCACGTCCACCACCAAGACGGACGCCGACTTCCTCGGCATCGCGCTGTGTCTGGTGTCCGCGGTGACCTATGCCATCGGAGTGCTCAGCCAGAAGCCGGTGCTGCGCACCGTCCCCGGACTTCAGGTCACGTGGATGGCATGCACCATCGGTATGGTCTGCACGCTGCCGTTCGCACCGGCTCTGCTCGACGACCTCGGGGCCGCGTCGGCCGGTGCCACCGGCGGATTGATCTACCTCGGACTCGTCCCGACTGCACTGGCGTTCAGCACCTGGGCCTACGCGTTGACGCGAATGAACGCAGGCAAGCTCGGTATCACCACGTACGCGGTCCCGCCGATCACGATCGTTCTGGCCTGGCTGCTGCTGGGCGAGGTTCCGCATGTCCTCGCCGTGGTCGGCGGAGTGATCTGCCTGGTGGGAGTCGGGTTGTCCCGCAAAAAATAGCGGCCACGGCGGTGAGGTGTTACAGCGCCTTGAAGCGTGCGATCGCCACTTCCCGCTCGTGCTTGTGGTCGACGATCGGATCCACGTATTCCTTTGGTCGGCCGAACTTCAACGTGTGCACGGCTTTTCCTTCTTCACCGCGCAACTCCGGCACCCAGCGTCGTACGTACTCGCCGGTGGGATCGAACTTCTCGCCCTGGGTGATGGGATTGAACACTCGGAAGTAGGGCGAGGCGTCGGTACCGGTTCCTGCGGTCCACTGCCAGCCGTGCTGGTTGCTGGCCAGATCTCCGTCGACGAGATGCTGCATGAAGTACCGGGCTCCCCGCCACCACGGCAGGTGCAGATCCTTGACCAGGAACGACGCGACGATCATGCGAACTCGGTTGTGCATCCACTTCTCCGAGTTCAACTGCCGCATACCGGCATCAACGATCGGGAAGCCGGTCTCGCCCTTGCACCAGGCCTCGAACAGCTCGTCGGCGTGCTTGCCCGAGTCCAGTTCGATCGCATCGAACTTCTTGACGTAGTTCTCACGCGCACTGTCGGGACGTTGAAAGAGGATGTCGCCGTAGAAGTCTCGCCAGCAGATCTGTCGACGATACGACGCCGCGCCCTCGTTGCGGAGCTTGCCCAGGTCGGCGAGCATCGTTCGCGGGTGAATGGTTCCGTACTTCAAGTGCACCGACATCCGACTCGTCGAGTCGAGATCGGGACGGTTGCGCTCGTCGTCGTACACCGAGACCTCGTCGAGAAATTCCTTCCACTGCTTCGAAGCCGCCGCCTCACCGGCTGCCGCGTCGGAGGCCTCCTTCTCGGAGGGAATCTTCACGCGTCGAACACCTTTGACCTCGTCCGGGTCGATCCACTCGGCGGAGTCGGCCGAGGTGTCCGCCGGACCGCGCCAACCGTGGTCCATCCACTGCCGTGAGTACGGCGTGAACACCTTGTACGGCTCCCCGTCGTTCTTGAGGATCCGCCCGGGGGCAACTGCATACGGAGATCCGGTCTCGACCAGGGTCACCTTCTCGCCGACCCGCGCGTCTCGCTCGCGCCCGTAGGGGCCGTAATCGGCACTGATGTGCACGTCCTCGCTGCCGATCGCCTTCGCCACCTTCGGGACCACCGTCTCGGGGTCACCGTGCACCACCATCAGCCGCCCGCCGAGTTGCTCGTCGAGTGCTTCGAGCGAGCGGAACAGGAAATCCTTGCGCGGCCCGCCGGAGGGCTTCAGCAGACGATCGTCGAGCACGAAGAGTCCGAGCACCGGATCTCCCGACTCGGCAGCGGCAGTGAGGGTGGGCAGATCCCCCAGACGGAGATCACGGCGAAACCAGACGATCGACATGCTGTCAGTCTTACCCACCCCCGCCCCGAGCAATCCCTCCCTCGCTCGTTCGATTCTCAGAGAACCGCCAACGACGACTCACCATGGCCGCAACATGGGGCTCTACCTTGGGAAACACAGAAGAGATAAGGAGAACACCATGACGAACACACGCCCCTTCCCCGGCGCTCTTTCACTGGTGGACAGCACCTGCACCTTCGAGAAGTACTACGAGCAGCTCTACGCCAAGGCACCCGCGCTGGCGTGGTCACTCGATGCCGACACCGGGCGCCGCAGTGCCCTCGAGGACTTCTTCGCCAAGACACCCGAGGAACGCCGCACCACCGTCGACAGCTGGGTTGCATAGCATTGGCCCGGTGACCGAATCGCCGAGCACCCCCGCCACCGTTCTCGTCGTCGACGACGACGCAGACGTGTTGTCGTCGCTGCAACGCGGACTGCGCCTGTCCGGGTTCACCGTCATCACCGCCTCGGACGGCGCGGAGGCGCTCGGCGTGGTGTCGCGCTCCACCCCCGACGCCATCGTGCTCGACATCAACATGCCGGTGCTCGACGGTGCCAGCGTGGTGACCGCGCTGCGTGCCATGGGAAACGACATTCCCATCTGCGTGCTCAGTGCTCGCAGCTCGGTGGACGATCGGATCGCCGGACTCGAATCCGGTGCCGACGACTACCTCACCAAGCCGTTCGTGTTGGCCGAACTCGTCGCTCGGATCCGGGCCATGCTGCGTCGCCGCGGCACCGGTCCGGTTGTGCCGGTGGCAGATTCGGGTGCACCGAACTCGGCCGTCGCCGTCGGAACCCTGGTGGTCGACATCCCCGGCTATCGTGTCCACCGCGGCGGAGCCGACATCGACCTGACCAAGCGCGAGTTCGAGTTGCTGGCCATCCTGGCCCGCAACAAGGGCGTCGTTCTCACGCGAGAACGACTGCTCGAACTGGTCTGGGGCTACGACTTCGTCGCCGACACCAACGTCGTCGACGTGTTCGTCGGATATCTGCGACGCAAACTCGAGGCAGACGGCTCGCCGCGCATCCTGCACACGGTCCGCGGAGTCGGCTTCGTCGTCCGGGACACCGCATGAGCTTCTCGCTGCGCGCCCGGGTGGCCGCCGCCACGACCCTCGGCGCCACCCTCGTGGTCGCGGCCCTCTCCGTGGTCACCTCGGTCGCCATCTCACGCAACAACGTCAATCAACTCGACGAGCGACTGACGACGGCATCTCAGGTGCTGGTCCCGACCTCGACGACGCTGGAAGCCTTCCTCGATCAGCTCTCCGGAGCGTTCGCCGTCACCATCCGAAGTGGCGACATCGTCGTCGCGTCCACACCGACGCGGCTACCCGCGCTCGATACGGGGTCGCAGACCGTGGACGTCGACGGGCAACGCTTCCGGGTCTACACCGCCGTATCGACCGCGGTCTCGTCCATCTCGATTTCCATCGGCGTGCCGGCCATCGAAGCGCAACAGGTCACCGACGAGCAACAGAAGCAGGTGCTCCTGCTGGGACTAGCCGCGATCGCGGTGTCCACCGGCCTGGGCTGGCTGTTCGGTGGCAGGGCCGTCAGACCGTTGGTGACGTTGACCCGGCAGGTCAGCGCCCAACCACCGACCGCGCCCGAAACCCGCACCGGTGTCACCGAAGCCGATGCGCTCGCCGTTGCGATCGGCGGCATGCTGACCAGACTGAACGAGGCACAGGACCGCACCAATGCCGCGCTCGACACCGCACGCGACTTCGCGGCCGTCTCCGCACACGAGCTTCGGACCCCACTGACTGCGATGCGCACCGACATCGAGGTGCTCAGAACCCTCGACCTCGAGCCGGCGCAGCAGCAGGAAATCCTGGGCGATCTCGAGCGCACGCAGGGTCGAGTGGAGACGACGCTGACCGCCCTGGAACGACTGGCATCGGGCGAATTGTCCAGTGAGGGCGACAGAGTCGAGACCGACATCATCGACATCTGCGACGTCGCAGCCCAGGACGCGCAGCGGCTGCATCCCGGACTCGACATACGCGTCGAATACGCGGCCGACTCCGAGATCACGATGCGCGCACTGCCGACCGGCCTTCGACTGGCCGTCGACAACGTGATCGGCAACGCCGTTCGGCACGGCAACGCGACGTCGATCGTCATCACTGCCGAACGCGAGGGCGCGACCGTACGTGTCCTGATCGACGACAACGGATCCGGCGTTCCCCTCGACGAACGAGAGACGGTGTTCGGCCGGTTCGAGCGTGGCACCCGAGCAGCCAAGGGCGGCTCGGGGCTCGGCCTAGCCCTGGTGGCGCAGCAAGCCCAATTGCACGGTGGGCGGGCCTGGTTCACCGACAGTCCGCTGGGCGGTGCCCGATTGGTGCTGGAGCTGAAGGACAGCTGACGTACGGCAGTCTTTACGCGGGAGAAACCTACGGGGCCATCCGAGCCGAGGATCATGTACCCATGCACACGTCGTCGGATTTCTTCGTCCCCACCATCGACATCTCCCCGTACGTTCTGGGTGATCCCACCGCGACGGCCGATGGAACCGCCCGCCGCAGCGTCGCCGAGGACGTCGATTACGCCTGCAGCACAGTCGGTTTCATGCAGATTCTCGGACACGGCATTCCCGAGGACACCGTGGCCGGACTCGCGTCGGCGATGGATTCGTTCTTCGGACTCGACTCGGCGACGAAGCGGGCCTACATCTGCCCACCCGAACGCAATCGGGGCTACACCGCTCCGAAGAGCGAATCGCTCAGCCTGAGTCTGGGAGTCGAATCGGCGTCGGGCATGAACGATTACTTCGAGGCCTTCAACGTCGGCACCGGCGAACCGAACACCTGGCCCGACACTGCGGGGTTCCAGCGCGCCGTAGACGAGTATTTCGCGGAGGCAGCACGCGTGGCCCGGACGCTGACCACGGTATTCGCCGACGCACTCGGCGTGTCACCGAATACGTTCTCCGACATCACCGATCGATCGCTGGACACCCTGCGGATGAACAATTACGCGCTCGAACCCGGAATGCAGGTGCCGGACGCCGAACTCACCGGCATGAGTGAACACACCGACTACGGATTGGTGACGGTGCTGTGGGCCGATCGAGTACCCGGTCTTCAGGTTCTCGGGACCGATCGACGGTGGCACGACGTGCAACCGGCGGACGGAGCGATGTTGGTGAACCTGGGAGATCTGACGGCCAGACTGACCAACGATCGCTGGATGTCGACGCTGCATCGGGTGCGTCCGCCGATCACCGACGCGACGATCCAGCGCAGGCGTTCTGCCGCGTTCTTCCACGACGGCAACCTCGACGCGGTGATCGCGCCACTGCCGTCGTGCATCGAGTCAGGTGACGTGGCCCGATACGAACCGGTGACGGTAGCCGAGCACATTCACGCCAAACTCGCGGGTTCCCGAGGGGGAACTGCCAACTCCTCGGCAACCCGCGAAGCCGAGCGGGTACGCAATGCCGTTGCCGGACCTGCAGTTATTTGACGTCGAGCAGATCGATGACGAACACGAGGGTCTTGCCGGACAGGCGATGGCCTGCGCCTGCGGGGCCGTAGGCGAGCTCCGGCGGAATGGTGAGCTGACGGCGTCCGCCGACCTTCATTCCGGGAATGCCGTCCTGCCAACCCTGGATCAGCCCGCGCAACGGGAACTGAATGGATTCGCCGCGGTTCCAGGACGAGTCGAA
This sequence comes from Rhodococcus sp. 15-2388-1-1a, assembly GCF_002259145.1. NCBI lineage: Bacteria > Bacillati > Actinomycetota > Actinomycetes > Mycobacteriales > Nocardiaceae > Rhodococcus > Rhodococcus sp. 15-2388-1-1a. Next base: position 60,578 of record NZ_NPFP01000030.1, read on the forward strand.
CTCCTCGCCCGAATCGAACTCGACTCCGACGTAGTGCACCTCGACGGTGCCGCCTGCAACTGCCTCTGCGCCGTCACCCTCGACGAGGTCGACCGTCACCAAGTCCAAGGGTGCCGGTCCGGCCTGAAATTCGATCACTGGCTTCGTCACTGAAGTCTCCTGCGGTTGATGCCGGCCCGCCGACGCCGGCTGTGAAGCTCTGGGCATATTCCGCTTCGACTTTACGTCGTGACGGTCAACCGATTGGAGCTGGCATCAAATTCGTCTTGTATTCGCAGGTCAACGTGTTGTCGTTTGCAGGGTCGGTCATCTCCACTTTCCAGGCGTCGGAGAACTGATTCACCCCGTGGTGCATCGAGATGGTGCCCGAGATCAATACCGTTCCACGCGAGAACAGTCCACGTTCGGTGAGTACGTCCAGCCAGTACTGCGGAGCGAGAAGATCACCGAGCGTTCCCGACTGGATGAGCACTCCGTCGGCCCACGCGGTCAGGGTGATCTCGTCCAGTCGGTCGGCCACCTCGCTCAACCGCCACGCACCGGTGCCGAGCACGTCGGGAGCCGCGTTCTTGCTCCACGCGACGCTGTGAACTTCCAGGTCACGGTCGGTGTGGTCGCAGGCAACCGTGAGCAGCACGTCGTCGATCGTGTCGCCCAGGATCACCAGAGCCCATTCCGCCTCGCCAGAGGTACGACCGTGTTGAACGGCGACGGCATCGGTCTGCTGGGCCAGATACGGCGAGATGGGATACAGCGCCGGGGTCACCGTCGGAGCCGGTACGCCCAGTTCGGCCAGCTCGGCGATGTGCGACGCCACCTCTTCCTGGTTGCGACCGGCATAGCCCGCATTGAGCAGCGCGGTCACTTCTACCGACTCGGTCGTGCCGTCGGGCAACGTGAATGTGAGCATCAGTAAGGACCCTCTCCTCGTAAATTTTCTGTTTCCGATACGCCGAAAGCCTTGCGCATACGTCTTGTATACAGCAAGTATGGAGCACGTACAACGGATAGAGTGATCCCAGGCACACGAAGGAGTCGTCATGACCGAACCAGTTTCGGTGGATAGAAAGGGCCTGGCCAAGGCCTTTGCCGCCAGCCTGACCGGAACGGCATTGGAGTGGTACGACTTCGCCGTCTACTCGGCCGCCGCAGCGCTGGTGTTCCCGCTGGTCTTCTTCCCGGACAGCGACCCACTGACCGGAACATTGCTGGCCTTCTCGACCTACGCCGTCGGGTACATCGCCCGTCCGGTCGGTGGATTCGTCTTCGGGCGACTCGGCGACGTCATCGGCCGAAAACAGCTACTCGTCATCACCCTGATGCTGATCGGCGTCACGACGTTCGCCATCGGATTGATCCCCGGCTACGACACCATCGGCATCGCCGCCCCGATCATTCTCGTCACCATGCGGTTCTGCCAGGGCGTGGCCGTCGGCGGCGAGTGGGGCGGAGCCGTTCTGCTCTCCAGTGAATACGGTGATCCCCGTAAGCGCGGCTTCTGGTCCTCCGCAGCGCAGATCGGACCACCGGCGGGCAACCTGCTCGCCAACGGCGCACTCGCAATCCTGACGCTGTCGTTGACCGACCAGCAGTTCGAGTCCTGGGGATGGCGTGTTGCATTCCTCTTCTCGGCCGTACTCGTCGGATTCGGTCTGTGGATCCGACTGAAGCTCGAGGACACCCCGGTGTTCAAAGCACTTCAGGAAAGCGGCGATCGCTCCGAAGCCCCGATCAGCGAAGTGTTCAAGACCGAACTGCGACCACTGGTGGCAGGCATCATGTCTCGTGTCGCACCCGACGTCATCTACGCACTGTTCACGGTCTTCTCCATCACCTACGGAACCCAGAAACTGGGCTTCGAGCGCAGCGAGGTGCTCACGGCCATTCTGATCGGATCGGCGTGCCAGCTCGGCCTGATCCCGCTGGCCGGAGCCGTCTCCGACCGCATCAACCGGCGTCTGGTGTACGGCGTCGCAGCCGTGGGCGGCGTTGCCTGGAGCGCGATCTTCTTCCTCGTCATCGGCGGCGGATCTCTGCCACTGCTGATCCTCGGAGTCGTTGTGGGCCTGGCGTTCCACTCGTTCATGTACGGGCCACAGGCAGCGTTCGTCACCGAGCAGTTCAGCGTGCGACTGCGCTCCACCGGCAGCTCGTTGGCGTACACGATCGCCGGTGTGTTCGGCGGAGCGATGGCACCGCTGATCTTCGTGTACCTGCTCGACAAGACCGACAGTTGGGTACCGATTGCCGGATACATCGTGATCGTCGGCGCGGTGACGCTCGTCGGCCTGGCACTGGGACGCAACCCGGACCCCACCGAGGACGAGCACTACGTGCTACTGAATCAGGAACACGAAAAGGCTACGCGCGCAGCAGAGTCTGAAGTGTGACCTCGAGGTGAGCGTCGATCTTCTCGTGCACCAGGCCCTCGTCGCCGACACTCAGTGCGTCGATGATGGCCTGGTGCTCGGCGCACACCCGATGCTGACGGTTGGCTGCGGTGAACAGGGCACTCAGACCCACCCGCAGCTGCCGAGCGCGCAGCCCGGCGTACGTGCGGGAGAGAAGATCGCTCCCCGCCGAATCGATCAAACTCTGATGGAACGTGCCGTCCCAGTCGATGAACTCCTTCGGCGCATCCGCACTGTCGGAGTTCATCAGCAATTCCTGCTGCTCGAGCGCATGCTGCATCGCCGCGATCGGAGCGTCCCCGGCGCGCAGAGCACGGGTGGCCGCGTGCCGTTCGAGGACGCCGCGCAGATCCATCAGTTCGGCGATCTGCCGTCCGGACATCGCAGGCACGTGCGCGCCGCGCTTGGGGACCATCTCGACCAGGCCCTCGGACTGCAACATCAGCAGGGCCTCACGCACCGGCGTGCGCGACACTCCGATTCGAGTCGCGAGTTCTTGTTCGTTCAGAAATGTGCCGGTGGCGGCCGGTGACGACAGCACCTGATCGCGTACGAACAGATACGCCTTCTCCCTCCCCGACAGCGGCTGCATACGATATGTATACCTGTCTTCACCCGACGAAACCAGGAGTCACACCGTGAGCTCGACCATTCGCATCAGCCTCGCCCAGATCACCAGTGGCGAACACCCCATCGAGAACCTCGAACTCGTCGACACCCACGCCCGCGCAGCCGCGCACGCCGGCTCGGACCTCGTGGTGTTTCCGGAGGCGACGATGCGCTGCTTCGGCGGACCCATCCGCAAGTTCGCACAGCCTCTCGACGGCGAATGGGCCGACGCGGTGCGCTCCATCGCGTCGGACGCAGGCATCACCGTCGTCGCCGGGATGTTCGCCCCCGCCGAGGACGACCGAGTGACCAACACTCTGCTCGTCACCGGCCCTGGCATCGATGCGAGCTACGACAAGATTCACCTGTTCGACGCCTTCGGATTCGCCGAGTCCGACACCGTCGCACCGGGTTCGGACCCGCTGGTGGTCGATATCGCCGGAGTTCGGGTTGGCTTCGCCACCTGCTACGACATCCGATTCCCCTCGCTGTTCCAGAAACTCGGCGACCTCGGCGCGGAACTCGTCGTCGTTCCGGCGTCGTGGGGATCGGGTGAGGGCAAAGTGGATCAGTGGACCTTGCTCGCCCGCGCACGCGCGTTGGATTCGACGACCTTCATCGCAGCCTGCGACCAAGCCGAACCCGCTGCCGCCGAAGGCAATGCCCCATTGGGCGTGGGACACAGCATCGTCTGCTCCCCCACCGGCGAGATCCTCGGTCAACTGGATGCCACTCCCGGAATGCTGACCATCGACATCCACACCGAACTGATCGACGCCGTGCGCAAAACTCTGCCGGTGTTGAAGAACCGCAAGCACTTCGACGCCTGACGGTGCCGCGAACTCGAAGTCATGGACGGAATTCGGCCGAATCGCGTCCATGATTTCGTATTCGGCGAGTGGTCTCGTCAGCCAGGTACGACCCTGCGGTCGCCCAGTTCCCGACCGAGAACGATGACGTAGGTGCCGAGCCGCTCGTCGACGTCACCGTCACAGATCGCGTTCGGATCTGGCACGACCGTCGTTCTGACCCACACCGAAACGACGTCGTCGTCCTCCTCGTATGCCACCTCGAACGGCGTGCAAGAAGTCTGTAGGTGCAGTCCCAGTGTTCGTGGGCCGTTCAGCTGGTCGTAGCTCGAAAAGGTGGACGGTTCCGAGTTCGATATGTTGCAATCCGCGGTCAGCACCCGCTCGAATCCGGTTCTCTCGCTCTCGCCGACGGCTCGACCCCACGTGCCTGTCGCATCTCCGCGATCCTTGGCCGCTGCGCATGATGCCGACGGCCGCGTCTCGTTCGACGTCTCGTCGCCGCTGTCCGCGCAACTCGCCGCAAACAGAGCGACTGCAATGGACAAGGCCACGGCCCTGGGTGCCGGGGCGCACCGGAAACACCCTCGATCAGCCATGGCGGAATGATAGCGAACACCGAGATCGCAGTTATGACTATGAAAGTTGCTTCATTGCCTGTGCGACTGCGAACTCGAGGCGTCCATGCAGCGCAAACCTGCTGATCAAGCTCGCTCGGCTGCGTTGAAACGCCGAACCACAAGCGGTAGAAGCATGCTCGCGATCGCAGTGACCAGCCAGACCACCAGGCTCGCCAGAATCCAGGTTCGCCATCCACTGACCGACAGTCCGCCGAGCAGTGCAGCCGCGGCCAGTCCGACGAATGTTGCGATCAGTCCGGTACCACCGAGAAAAGCAGGTGCCTTACCTGCGGCAAGCTTCGCGACGAACGGCGACAGGACACTCTGCACCACGGCGAATACGACCACTGCGGTGATGAAGCCGGATGCGCGAAGGTTCATGTCGGGCAACAGAATCGACGCAACGAGCAATCCGATCGCCGACGAGCCGAGGAATACCGCGGTCCTGACTGCGAGCGCAACGATCATGCCCTCGGCCTGGAAAGCAACAGCGCCTTCTGAGCATCGAATTCGGCGTCGGTGAGAACCCCGCTGCGATGCAGCTCACCGAGCTTGGTCAACTGCTCGATCATGACGTCCACCGACAAGGCCGTGGCATCCGCGACAGGCGGCGCTACGACCGGCTGGACAGGCGCAACGACAGCCGGCTGAACGGAGTGCTGAGCAGCAGCGGCCTGGTCTTCAGCAGCCCAACGCGACTGTTGCCGACGCTGAACGCGGCCGTGCACCGAGCTGGCAACGGCCACTCTCGCGGTCCTTCTGAGCAAACTCATGCCGGCTCCTGATCGTTCGTGCGCGCATTCGCGCTCTCGTGGGTATCCGTCTCGTCGAGGGCAGCAGCGATATCGTCGACAGTGAGGTGGCCCTCGGTGATCAACCTGCCGCCACCTTCGGTCCAGGCTTCGATCACCGGGATCATCACCCGCTCCTCGTACACGAGCACCGCAGCGACACTCCCTGCAGCGAGATCCGCACTCACCGACGCGATGTCGTCGGAGTCGATGAGTCCGGACGCGGACCCCTCGAAGTCGGCGAGGCCCTCGATGTCGCGCGTGGGCACAACTCGGACCTCACCGTGTTCCGACTTGGCAACGAACTCGAGGTCGAGAATCCGAACCGTCCCGGAATCGACCATCCCGAGAAGCCCATCGAAACTTCCTTTCGGCGGCACACCACCGGGAAATTCGACGGCGAGATATTCGATCGGTCCGAACAGAATGTCATTGGACACGAAAGTTCCTTTCTTCGAGGGGTGTAGATGCCTGCAACCGCGGTGGGCCGATCGTGAATTCGGCCGGGGTGAACGACGCGGCGTAGCGACGCGCACCGACATCAGTACCTGGCGACGAGACCCGCAAAGCCGCGCAGCAGGTCTGGCATCTGTCGGCGGACGGAACGGTCGACATTCTCATTGGAAAGCCGAGTGGTCATGGTGTGCTCCAACAACGAACAACGAGTGGTTGGTGTCTCCGCAGACGCCGGGCAGCGAAGTCGAGCGATACCTCAGTACCAGTGAGCTCTGCCGCCGACCTTGTGGCCGGTCAGGCCCCAGATCATGAATATCAGCCCCACCCCGAGCAGAGCCAGACCGATCACCCACATCGAGGAGATCTTCACCAGCAACCCGATGACTACGAGTAGAACGCCGAGTGCTATCATGGCTGGACTCCTTGGGGGTGACGTCGGTGTCTCGGATTCAAGCCGATAGTGCTTTGGCTTTGAGTGTTCGGTATTCGCCCTCGTCGATCACACCGGCTTCGAGCAAACTCTTGGCCTCCGAGATCTGCTGCGCAGGAGACGATCCTGCTGCGGATCGGATGTACGCCCGGCTCTCGGACTCGAATTCGGCCGCAGACTCGGCAACACGTCGATTCATTCCGGGACCGCGCACGATCAGGTAGACCAATGCGGTGATGAATGGAACGAAGAAAAAGAACAGAACCCACACGGCTTTGACCCAACCGGACGTATACCGGTCACGAATCAGGTCTCCGATCACTGTGAACAGGAATATCAGATACGCTATGAAAACGAACGATACGATGACCAACCAAAGAAAATCCCAGAACGAGGACATGATTTTCGTTTCTTCCTTTTCGACAGGTGGAGAGTCGCGAATTCACCACTCACACAGCAATACTGACTGAATCGAACAATGGCGCGCGTCCCTCCGCTTTCCAACTTCCGAGCGAACATTAACAAGCACCGGGCCACACACCGGCCAAGTTGGCACGAATCGTCCGTTCCGGCACAGACTGTCGCATCGAACTGCCACAAATCGGTCAATCAGCCCACATCATTGCCATTATTTCTGGGAGAGCTCATACTCTCGACCAAGCTTCGTCAGTGATATCTCCCCGCCTGCTACCGACCAGATCACGGTGGTCCGCGAAGACGCTCGAAGGGATCGAAACGGTGACGATCGAAACGACGCCGAGTGCGCTGCGCTACGTCATGTTCCGCTACGCCGATCGCCGAACCGAGCTCGCCGGTGCACGTCGCCTCGATATCCTCACCGCCCGAGGCCGGGTCCGCGTCGTACAGCTCGAACTGACGGACGGCAACGGGTCGGTGCTCTACGAGGACCACTCGATGGATCCAGTGCTCAATGGCTGGCGAGCAATCGGTGCGCGGGTACTCGCGCACCACCTGGCGAACGATTCTCCGATACCCGCGCAATCCGGAACGGTCACCGTAGGCGTCCACGCAGGACGCTACGGCAATACCTTGTCGTCGAGCAGCCCGGTGCAGCACTGGCCATGAACACCTCGAACCTACCGAACTCCACCCCATACACCGACCGCGAGGAGTCACCGATGACCCGAACCCACCTCACCCCACCCCCACACGGCACCCTGCGACTATGGCTCTGTGCCGCCGCAGGAGGGTTCGTGCTCGCTGGATGTTCGCCCGATGCCGCGTCCACCGCCGACCCGAGCGTGCCGTCGACGACAGCACCCAGTGCCGACGACGCTACGGCCGCAACGACATTCGATGTATTCGAGACCGCCGACATCACCGGATACGATCTGATGCCCGGCACCACCGTCTCGATTTCCATCTCCCCCGACACCGATGCCGTCGCACTGAACGCAGGATGCAACACTCTCGTGGGAAGTCTCGATCGAACGGCGGGAACGCTGAGCACTACGGACGACGGTTCCGTGGCGTCGACGATGATGGCCTGCGACCAGGGGCTCGGCATGCAGGACGAATGGCTCCGCGGTTTCGTCGCATCCAACCCGACATGGGCACTCGACGGCGATACGGTCACCCTGACCTCGCCCACCGCGACTATCGCTGCGCGTCGAGTATCGGGCTGAATGCTGCATGCCGGAACTCACGCACCGACATACCGTGTCGACTTGTCACAGCACGCCGCAGTTCCGTCGTCGAGCCGAACCCCGAAGCCCCGGCGATATCGAGATTCGTGCGTGCCCGGTGGAGCGGATCGCGGAGCAACTTCTCCGCCAAGTCACATCTGCGCCAACGAATTTCGGCAGCAACAGTGGTCCCGCTGCCCTCGAATGCGCGGTGCAGCGACCTCAACGATACTGAAAGGCGTTCTGCTACAACAGCAACGGTGAGCGAGTGATCACGGAACTCCTGCGCGATGATAGTTCGAGCCTGAGCCGAGAGGGAATTGTGGAACTCGCTGCCCGAGGCCCGAACTCCACGCGCCTCCAGATACAAACCCATCGTCAGCTCGATGATCGCCGCCTCGACGTACGGTATCGACGCCTCTTCTCGCGATGCCTTGCCGACCGCGAGCAATGGAGTGACGACGTGCGCAAATGCTCGCGCCGCGAGGGTGGGTTTGTCCGGGCCGAGTGTGAGACGGTCCGGATCCACCGACAGCCCCCGCTCCCGTGCCGTCTCGGCAGGAATCATCACGCTCATGACGTCGATCGCGACGTCGAATCGATTGACTCGGTGCCCCCAGCCGACGTCGAAGAATGCCTGACCGACTCCGAGAAGCGCCCGGCTGGATCTACTTTCGATCGACGTCCTTCCCGATAGCATCACCGCCACGCTGACCATGTCCTGAAAGCGTTCGATCATCGGTGTCTGGACAGCGGGTGACATGTGGGAACGGATGAGTGTCAGTGCCGACAGGTCACAACGGTGAATGCGTACGAAGAACGCATCAGGATCTGGGACGCTACATTTCACGTGCCTACCGAAGCTTGCTATGCCCGGCCGTCCGACGTGCTCGATCAACAACGACATTGCGTCACACTCCCGACGAGCTTCCGCAGCGAACTACTACACGCAGAATTCTACTCGCGAGTGTGAACGCATGGGTCCATCGGTACAGCATCCGTTCATACCTTCCGGTCTCGAAAGTCGACGTGTGATCGTGTGACGAATCCTGCGTCGAGCAGGTTTCTGTCTTCACCAGAACCACCGCGGGAACGCGGTTTCGGGTCACCTCCGTCGTGAAAACGTGGTGTGATGTCGCTTGTCGAACTGGAGAAGTGGCGGGGCACTTCCATCGTTTCAGAAGGAGACGACGATGGTGCAGGTCAACCGACGGGATGCGTTACGACTCGGGTCGATCGCGGCGATGCTGGGCGGGTTGACGTCAGCGACGGCGTGCTCGAGCAACGACGCCGCGAGCGGCGCCACCGGTACCGATGGATCATCTTCCCCGAAACGCGTACTCGTGCTCGGTGCAGGCATGTCGGGTCTGACTGCCGCACTTGCATTGCACCGGCGCGGTCACGAGGTGACGGTTCTCGAGGCTCAGGACCGAATCGGTGGTCGCCTCATCTCCGTCGAATACGAGAACGGCCAGTTCACCGAGGGCGGTGGAGGGCATTTCCGGCTGAACATGCCGTTGGTCACCGGCTACGTGAGCACTCTGCAGCTCCCGATCGTCGCGATGAACGACGGCGCTCCCGAATACCTGATAGATGGCCTGCGCGGCAACAACACTCAGCTCGGTCGTCGGCCCTGGGATCTACTCGAGTCCGAACGCACCGTCGAACTGAGTTCCATGCTCACGAGCTACTTCGTGCCGCTCGGCGCAGACTTCACCACCGTCATCGACCCGGAGTGGCCCGATGCGGCTGCCGCCGACAAGTTCGACGGATTCACCGTTCGTGAATTGCTCGCCGACGCCGGTGCATCGGACGATTTCGCCAAACTCGTCGCAGCCCAGGCCGGCGGTTTCACACTGGAAGTCAGCGTTCTCGGTTTGCTTCCCGACTTCGCATACCATTTCGGCGACCGCAACTTGTACCGCGTGCAGGGTGGAAACGAGCGGATACCGCGCGCCCTCGCCGAAAGGCTCCCCCAGGACCGCATCCACATGGGCTCTCGAGTGGTGGTCATCGACCAGAGCGGTTCGGACGTCGAGGTGACCACAGCGGACGGTCGCGAATGGACTGGGGACGAAGTCATTTCGACGATCCCCTTCACCGTCCTGAAGGACGTCGACATCCGCCCGGCGTTACCCGATCGAGCACGGCAGGTGGTCGACGGCATGGTGTGGAGCGACATCGTCAAGGTGTATCTGCAGACCTCGAAACCGACGTGGCTGGATTCCGGTGTGCGGGGTTGGCCCGTGGCGGCTTCCGACCGGCCATGGGAAAGACTCATCGACATCACCGGCAACGAGCCGGGCGGGCGCGGGAACGCGTTCTTCTACCTTTCCGGTGCCAACGCAACTGCCTATCTCGCCCAGCCGAAAGAAACCCGGGCACGAGATCTCGTGAACACCTTCAACGCCGACATGTCCGGAATGATCGAGGACGTCGTGGAAATCGGCGAGTTCTCCTGGCCCGATCAACCCTGGATCAAGGCCGCCTTCGGCGATACACCTCTGGACGGCGGCTGGATGTTGGACGAGATGAAGAAGCCCGTGGACCGGCTGCACTGGGCCGGCGACTTCACCACGTTCAAGTCGGGCTGGGTCGAGGGTGCGATCGAGGCGGGCCTTCGCGCAGCACTCCACATCGACCCCATGGCACCGGCCGAACACGAGGTCGTCTGAACGAGAACACGAGCCCCCATCCGCGATGACGCACACACTCCTTCTCTCGAACAAGGACTTTCGACGATGAAAAGAACACCACTTCCGGCGTGCCTCGATGGATCCACGCCGAAGCACGCAGTCTTCGGCGAGCAGTCATGACCGGAAGCGCGCTACCCGATACAGGCCACAACGCCTGGAGACGAGGCCGATCGACGTGGGCGATGCTGGACGCGGAACCGTTGATCTACGGCACCGTGATCATCATGACCGTGATGGTGGTCGGAGCGGACGATACGGACGTCGATTTCGGTGACGCAACAGGAATGGTCCTCGGGCCGATGGTCGCGACTGCCGTCGCGCACCTCTTCTCGTCGTGGTTGGGGTACGTGAACAGCCACCACCACATGCCCGACGGTGCAGACAGGCGTCATTTGCTCTGGCACTCAGCACATTTCCTGCTGCTGACAGTGGTGCCGCTCATCATCATCGGGCTCGGACGTGTGAGCGGTCTGTGGTCCGCCTACGGCGCACTCGACACCATTTCCGATCTCGCATTCTTGTTCCTGCTCGTCCTGGGAGCCGCCAGCGGCTGGCACTCGAGCAAGAGGAAATGGCATGGGGCAATTCTCGGAGGCCTGGTTGCCATCGTCGTCGGTTTGATCGTCACAGTTCTCAAGGTCGTACTCGAGCATTGACAACCGAAAAAGAGGAGTCGACCGTGGTTCTCCGCTCCGCCACCCCGTCCCGCCGACGCTGGGCCACAGTGGCTTTCGCCGTCGCAATCATGCTGTCGGCGTGTTCTTCACCTCAGGAAGGGTTCACCGAGATGGACCCCGGTTCGGGCACGCTCGTGGCCTCGTCCGGCTTCGACGTCCGGCGGGACGGCTTCTCCTTCCCCAACTGGGGACCGCCGACAGCGGAGCATGGCCAAGGGCTCACACCGGCCTCGATGCAATCGCTGTTCGGGGATGCCGTGTGCACTCCAGGAACCGAGAGCGCCCGATGCGTTCTCTCGCCGATGGGACGGGTCACCTCGGAGGTGTTCGAGAACGGAATGAACGGTGGTCATTGCTTCGGAATGGCCGCGGTCGCAGGGTTGGCCTACCGCAACGCGATCGACACCTCGTCTTTCGTCGCCCCCGGAGCAACACTGTTCGATGCACGTCCCTCCCCCGCGACCGATGCCGTGATCGCGCGATACTTCAACACCCAGGAGGTCGAACCGACAGCCGACTCCGAGATGTCCGAACCTGTGGACGAGGTGATCGATCGACTCACGTCCGCGTGGGCCGAAGGGCAGGACTATCTACTCGCCTTCTACACCGAGGACGGAACGTCCGGCCATGCCGTGACACCGATCGCGATACGCGATCTGGGCGACAGCAAACGCGGAATTGTCATCTACGACAACAACTATCCCGGCGTCGAGAAGATGATCGTCACCGATACGGCCGCCGATACGTGGTACTACACCACCTCGGCGGACCCCGCCGACGACAGCTACCTGTTCTCCGGGACCGCGGACAATCGGTTGAAGTTGTTTCCGCTGGCCGAGATGACCGGCGTTCATCAGTGCCCCTCCTGCTCCGAAGTCGGTGCGCAGGACCAGGACTACTTGGTGTTGGTCACCGACAACACCAACGATCCGGTCGATCTGACCGATGTCGAATGGAGCTTGTCGGTGTCCGACAGTGACCGGGTCCGACGGTCAGCGTTCATCAACAACGACAACACAGCGTTGCTGGAGGCCTCGATCGACACACCGATGCGGCTCACGCTCTCCGACGTCGCGGACAACGATCGCGACGCGTCGATCGACATCTCCATCCTGTCCGACGGTTGGGTGGTTCGATCGACCTCTCTTCGCCTGCCGGCGGGCGCGTCGATCGTCGCCGAGATCAGCCCCACCGAGCGATCGATGACGCTCACGACCGACACCCCCACCACGAGTGACTACACCGTCGCCACCGAGGATGCTCGGGGATCGCGGTCTGCATTCGTCAGCACCATCGACCTACCCGTCGGCGGCAACCTGGTGGTCGGCCCGACGGATACGGATACGTTGCGCCTCAGCGACGGTGCAGGACAGGTGCTGCGCGAGGTAGCAATGACCTGACCGCGAACTCGAAGTTGTGGACGGAATTCGACCGAAAAGCGTCCATAACTTCGAGTTCGCGGTTACGCCGAACAGAGTGGGCATATTGCCTGCGTAACTGCGAACTCGGGGCACCCACGACAACGCCGCCGACTCCCGATGGGAGCCGGCGGCGTTGTTGTACAGCGGGAGCTAGCGGGAGCTGACGTCCTGGTAGTCGCGCTCGGTGTAGCCGGTGTAGATCTGGCGCGGACGGCCGATCTTGCCGGTCGTGTCCTCGTTCTGCTCGCGCCAGTGCGCGATCCAGCCCGGGAGACGGCCCATCGCGAACAACACCGTGAACATGCGCGGCGGGAAGCCCATCGCGCGGTAGATCAGGCCGGTGTAGAAATCGACGTTGGGGTAGAGCTTGCGCTCGACGAAGTAATCGTCGGTGAGAGCGGTTTCTTCGAGCTTGAGCGCGATCTCGAGGAGTTCGTCGCCGTTGCCGAGCTTGCCGAGGATCGTGTGCGCGGTCTCCTTGACCAGCGTCGCGCGCGGGTCGAAGTTCTTGTACACACGGTGTCCGAAGCCCATGAGCTTGACGCCGTCTTCCTTGTTCTTGACGCGACGCAGGAACTCGGAGGCGTCGCCGCCCTCGGCCTTGATCTTGTCCAGCATCTCGAGCACCGCCTGGTTGGCACCGCCGTGCAGCGGGCCCCACAGCGCGTTGATGCCGCCGGAGATCGAGGTGAACAGGTTGGCCTGCGAGGATCCGACGAGGCGAACCGTCGACGTCGAGCAGTTCTGCTCGTGGTCGGCATGCAGGATGAGCAGCATGTCGAGTGCCTTGACGATCTCGGGATCGACCTCGTACGGCTCGGCCGGGAAACCGAACGTCAGGCGCAGGAAGTTCTCGACCAGGCTCTTGGAGTTGTCCGGGTACAGGAACGGCTGGCCGACGGACTTCTTGTAGGCGTACGCCGCGATGGTGGGCAGCTTGGCCAGCAAGCGGATGGTCGAGAGTTCGACCTGCTCCGGATCGTTGGGGTCCAGCGAATCCTGGTAGTACGCCGACAGCGCGTTGACGGCGCTCGACAGCACCGGCATGGGGTGCGCGTTGCGCGGGAAGCCGTCGAAGAACCGCTTGAGGTCCTCGTGCAGCAGAGTGTGTCGACGGATCTTGTCGGTGAACTTCTCGAGCTGATCCTCGGACGGCAGCTCACCGTAGATCAGCAGGTAGCTGACCTCGATGAACGACGACTTGCCCGCGAGCTGTTCGATCGGGTAACCGCGGTAGCGCAGGATGCCTGCGTCGCCGTCGATGTAGGTGATGGCCGACTTGGTCGACGCGGTGTTGACGAACCCGCCGTCCAACGTCGTGTAGCCGGTGGTGGCCAGCAACTTTCCCAGCTCGATGCCGTTGTTGCCCTCGGAGGCCTCGGCAATCGACATGGAGTACTCGCCACCGGGATAGGTGAGGGTGGCTTTGGCATCATTCTCAGCGGGCACGAATGGTCCCTCTCGAACTCGTGTAACGGACACGTACTTGAAGCGGACAGTTCTAACGTCGATAGTGAAACTAGTCTCTCGACGCCTCGGACGCCCAGGGAGGGTCGGCACCGGGTCGAGAAACCGTGATTGCCGCTGCTTTTGCGGCGAACTCGAGCGCTTCTTGCCAATCTTGCTTGCTCATCTCTTTCACCGCGTTCGATGTGACAATGCTCTCCTTCTGCAAAAAGCTGAGCAGAGCGCCGTGCACGGTGTCACCAGCGCCGATCGTATCGACGACGTCGACCGCGACACCCGGTACCGAGATCTCCTCGGCCACGGCAACTCCGGTGCTCGACGTCTCCCCTGGCGCCGTGAACACCGAGATTCCGTCGCCGCCGCGCGTCATGACCACCGCGGTGACCCCGGCCGCGAGCCAGTCGTCGACCGTTGTGCCCTGGGTTCCGAGCCCCAACCAATGCGAGTCGTCCTCGGACACCTTGAGGATGTCGATGCTGGGCAACCACGAACGAAAGCGGTCGCGAAACCCGTCGGCGGTGATGTCTCCGCTGGTGCTGTCGATGGCAGCGGGCCGAATGTTCGGGTCGAGCATCGTGAGCTTGCCTGCCGCCCGGGCCCGGTGCAGCAGGCCGGCGTACATCGAGGCACCGGGCTCGTAGAGCAGTGACAGTGTGCCGAACGAGAGCACGCTGATCTCGTCGGGCAGATCGCCGGGATCGGCAACGAGGCGGTCGGCCGTGCCGTCGGCGTAGAACGAATACTCGGCGCTGCCGTCCTCGGCGAGCGTGGTCATCGCCAACGTCGTCGGCTCGTCGCCGCGCTGCACCCACGTGGTGTCCACTCCCGCGTCGCGCAGACTCGCCAGGATCTGCTCGCCGAACGGGTCGCGGGAAATCCGCGAGAGATACGCCACGGGCGAGCCCAGTCGACCTATCGCGACGGCGACATTGAACGGGCCGCCACCGAGCTTGGGCGAGAGCAGCGGCCCCTCGTGCACCGGAACCAGATCGACCAACGCCTCGCCGCACACCAGAATGGTCACTTCTCGTACCTCATTCCCCAGGTGCCGGACCAGGATTGCCCCGGATCCAGCACGATCAGATCGATTTCGGAGTTCAACGCATCGGGCGGGCACGTCATCGGCTCGATCGCCAACGCCCGTCCTCGATCGGGATAGGCCTGATCGTTGGCGGGATCGGCAGTGAACACCTGGACCCAACCGAAGCTGCTGTCGGTCCACAGCACGGTCGCGGTGCCGTCGGGGCCACGAAGAACATGGTTCGCTCGGCCGTCGGCCTCGGGCAGCGACGCGCTGAACGGAGTGTCCAGCTGCACGCCCTGCAGAGTTCGCGGCTGCCGGAAGTCGTACTCGGTATCGGCCGTCGGGACCGAATTGCCCACGGGGAGATTGCGAACCGGGTCGAGCGGCAGCCGCGTCCCGGCCGAGAGCTCGAGCGTGCACTCGTCGAGCGGCACGTCTCCCACCCTGACGAACGTGTGAAAACCCATCCCGTACGGCGCGGGCGAATCACCGGTGTTCTTCGCCGACGCGGTGACGGTGAGCCCGTCGGCCGACAGCTCGTGCACCACGGTCACCGTCACCGAGAACGGCCAACCCTCATGCGTTCCGATGTCCACACTCTGCTCGACGCGACTGTCGGTGTGCTCCACGAGAGTCCACGCCACACGTCGGACGAATCCATGACTGGCGTTGCCCCGCGAAGGCTCGGTGATCTCCAACCGATGCTCGACGCCTTCGAACGTGAACGTGCCGTCGGCCGTTCGATTGGGCCACGGGGCCAACACCAGTCCCGCCGACAACGGCGGCTTCGAACCCGTCTCCCACGTCTCGGTCAGCGGGGCGCCGTCGTACTCGAGCACCCGAAGGCCTGCTCCGACGGCAGCGATGTCTGCCCGATACTTGCCACTCGTCAACGAATACGTCTGCGCGTCAGCCATGGGTGCCATTCTTTACCACCGCACCCACGCGATACCGGATGAATGCAGGAAGAGCCAGCGCGGCGATCGAGACCCCGATGACGACCAGCACTCCACCGCCTGCCGCTGCGGCCGCGGTACCGACGGACGCGGCCGCTGCGCCGTGCAGCACGTCGCCGACGCGCGGACCACCGGCGACCACGACGATGAAGACACCCTGCAGGCGACCACGCATCTCGTCGGTGGCGACCTGCTGCAACATCGTGCTGCGGAAGGCTGCAGAGATCATGTCGGCTCCGCCGCCGAGGGCGAGGAACGCCAGTGCGAACCACAGGGCGACGGTGGTGGCCCCGTCGGTCGCCGCGCCTACGGCCAGACCGAAGCCGATCATCGCCGCGCCCCACACGACGATGCAGATCAGCACCGCCAGACCCTGCCGTCGTACTCGGGGCAGCCAGCCGGAGAACACGCCACCGACCACCGCGCCCGCGGACATCGCGGCGAACAGCATGCCCAACACCGGACCGCCCGACGCCGGATCGCCGAAGCTTTCGTGCGCGATCTGCGGGAAGAGCGCACGGGGCATACCGAACACCATCGCGATGATGTCGACGACGAACGAGGCCAGCAACACCTTCTGCGTCGCGAGGTAGGCGAAACCGTCGAACACCGAACGCAACCCGGCTCGCTGACCCGACTTCGCCGGCGGAATTCCCGGTAGCCGAATCACGGCCCACAGTGTGGCGAACAGCGCGATTGTGTCGATCAGATAGAGGGTCTCGAGCCCGATGTAGTAGATGAGGATGCCGGCGCTGAGCGGGCCGGCGATAGCGCCGAAGTTCATCACCGTCATGTTCAGCGAGTTCGCGGCCGGCAGCTGCTCGGCAGGCAGGATTCGCGGGAGAATCGCGCTGCGCGTCGGCTGATTCACCGCGAAGAATGCCTGCTGAACGGCCAACAGCACCAGGATGATCCACACGTTGTTCAGGTCGAGGAACGCCTGCAGCCAGAACAGCGCCGACGTTCCGATCAGACCGCAGGTGGTGATCATCAACAGGGTGCGGCGATCCATCACATCGGCCAGCGCCCCGCCCCACAGACCGAACACGATGAGCGGCACCAGCGCGAACACGCCGGTCAGGCCTACATAGGCCGAGCTCAGCGTGATCTGGAAAACCTGTTGCGGCACAGCGACGATGGACAGCTGCGCCCCGATGACGGTGACGATGTTCGCCAACCACAACCGCTTGTAGGCCGGGGTCTTCAGCGGAGTGGTATCGGCGAGAATGCCGCGCAATCCGCTCACGGCTGCAGACGCTCGATCACACCGCTTGCCACCGTCAGACGAATTCGGTTGTGCATGCGGCTCGTTCGGCCCTGCCAGAATTCGACGGTCTCCGGTCGGACACGGAAACCGCCCCAGTTCGGCGGAACCGGCACCTCGATTCCGTCGAACGTCGCGGTCACCTCGGCCAGTCGCGCCGCCAGATCCTGCCGCGAGCCGACGGGACGCGACTGCTCGGACGCCCATGCTCCCAACTGGGAGCCGCGGGGCCGCGTGCGCCAATACGCCTCGGTGGTCTCGGCGTCGACCTTCACCACCGGGCCGCGAACAGTGAGCTGGCGGGCAATTCCGATCCACGGGAACGTGATCGACGCATACGGTGTCGCGGTGAGCGCACGGCCCTTGTCCGAGTCGTAGTTGGTGTAGAACACCACCCCGTCTGCGTCGAAGTCCTTGCACAACACGGTGCGGGTGGCGGGTCTACCGGCCTCGTCGACCGTCCCCAACACGATGGCGTTGGGCTCGGGCAGATTCGCGGCCATCGCGTCGGACAACCACTGCTCCGCCAGCGCACACCACCCGCCCGCCAGAGCATCGACGTCGAGGTCCTCGGGCTCTCCGTAGTCCACCCGCATGTTCGCCAGGCGCTGTTCATCTGCAGACACAAGCCCAGACGCTACTCCCGCGTAGATCCCGGCTATGGTTCTGACGAAGTACGCCCGGATGCGGCGCTGAGCCGGGTGCAGTTGCGACGAGGGAGTCCACAGGCCATGGCTGTTCAACGAGTTCCCGAGGATTTCGTCTCCGGTCTCGAAGGTGTCGTCGCGTTCACCTCCGACATCGCCGAACCCGACAAGGACGGTGGCGCACTGCGCTACCGCGAC
>NZ_NPFP01000013.1:0-72885 GCF_002259145.1 Rhodococcus sp. 15-2388-1-1a
TTCTCGAGCTGGGCACGGTCGGAATCGGCGATCAACAACGGTGCGGCGCGCATGAGTAATTCAACCAAACAAAACCGCCCAACTACTTCAGGCGCGCCGCACTAGCTCCACTCGAGTACGGACCGACACGATGGGTAGCTCATGAAGACGGATAGTGTTGTGTCACAGCTGGTTACATCCACAGTAGTTCGGGCGGCAATATGACCGACGGCCTCCGCGTCGCGATTGCGCACGACTATCTCACCCAACGAGGCGGTGCCGAGAAGGTCGTCCTCGCCATGGCCCGCGCCTTCCCCGACGCCCCCATCCACACCACGCTCTTCGAGCCGTCGACGACGTTCCCCGAATTCTCCGAACTCGACGTTCGCCCGTCGGCACTGAACCGGGTCGGCTTCCTGCGGAAGAACCATCGTGCCGCACTTCCACTGCTACCCTTCGCGTCCTCGTCCATCGAGATCGACGCCGATGTGGTGCTCACCAGCACCAGCGGTTGGGCCCACGGCTTCCACACCTCCGGCCGCAAGCTCGTCTACTGCTATTCACCTGCGCGTTGGTTGTACGAGTCGCAGATGTATCTGGGCGAGAGCCGTAGCACGACCAAACGTGTTGCACTCAAGGCGCTCTCGTGGCCGCTGCGCCGGTGGGACCGGCGAGCGGCACTGTCGGCGGATCGCTACCTCGCCATCTCCACCGTGATACAGCAGCGCATCACCGACGCATACGGCATCCCGTCGACAGTGGTACCTGCCCCGTTCACCGTCGAGACCGCGCAGCCGGAGTCGATCCCCGAGGCAGCCACCTGGCTCGACGATGCCGGCTACTACCTCTGCATCTCCAGACTGCTGCCGTACAAGAACGTCGACAAGGTGATGGCCGCATTCGCCGGCACCGACCGCAAGTTGATCGTCGTCGGCCGCGGACCCGAGGCCGACCGGTTGCGAAAGCTGAAGTCCGACAACGTTCTCATGCTCAGTGATCTGACGTCGGGTCAGATGACCTGGCTCTACCGAGGGTGTAACGGTTTGATCGCCGCTAGCTATGAAGATTACGGATTGACCCCCATCGAAGCGGGCTACCACGGCAAGCCCAGCGCCGTGCTCCGCTGGGGCGGTTTTCTCGACACAGTCGAGGAAGGCGTGTCAGGGGTGTACTTCGATCAGCCACAACCGGATTCGATTCGCGACGCGGTCACCGCTCTCGAACGGACGGCCTGGGAACCACTGAAGATTCAGGCACACGTGGAGCAGTTCAGCGAGGAACGCTTCGCTGCCGAACTCATTTCCGCAGCATCCGAAATCCACACAGGCCATAGGGAGAGGACGGCGTCGCGATGACAAAACGCGCACTCATCACAGGAATCACCGGGCAGGACGGCCCGTATCTCGCCGAACTGCTTCTCAGTAAGGGGTACACCGTCTTCGGTTTGATTCGCGGACAGAATAATCCGAAGGCCGCCATGGTCGAACGGGAGCTACCCCAGGTTCAGATCCTGCACGGTGACCTCCTTGATCTGTCGGCCCTGATGCGTGCGTTCGCCGTGGCGGACCCCGACGAGGTCTACAACCTCGGAGCCGTCTCCTTCGTGGCGTACTCCTGGGAGAACGCCCGCCTCACCACCGATGTCACCGGCGGCGGAGTGCTGAACATGCTCGAGTCGACGCGGCTGTACGAGCAGGTGGCTGGCAAGCAGGTTCGTTTCTACCAGGCATCGAGCTCGGAGATGTTCGGCAAGGTTCAACAGGTACCGCAGCGCGAGGAAACGCTGCTCTGGCCACGATCGCCATACGGCGTCGCCAAGGTCTACGGCCATTACATGACCATCAACTACCGCGAGTCCTACGGCATGCACGCCAGCTCAGGCGTACTGTTCAATCATGAATCACCCCGGCGTGGACCGGAATTCGTGACCCGAAAAGTCACCCAGGCTGTCGCGCGCATCGCCCTCGGGCTGCAGACCGAGATCTCGTTGGGCAACCTCGATGCCAAGCGAGACTGGGGTTTCGCCGGCGACTACGTCGAAGCCATGTACCTGATGCTGCAGCAGGCCGAAGCCGACGACTACGTCATCTCCACCGGCGAGACGCATTCGATTCGGGAGCTTCTGGACCACGCCTTCGCCGCGGTCGACATCACGGAGTGGGAACGCTACGTCAAGATCGATCCGCGCTTCTTCCGGCCCGCCGAGGTCGATCTGCTCGTCGGCGATTCCACGAAGGCGCTGACTTCCCTGGGCTGGAAGCCGAAAGTAACCTTCCCCGAACTAGTTTCGATGATGGTGCAGCACGATCTCGCCGAACAATCAGCAAACACAGTCGCGATAGCGTGAACACCGATCAGCGCCGAGCAGCGCTGGTCACCGAAGTAACCGGGCAAGACTGCGGTTACCTGTGGGAGTTACTGCTCGAGCACGGCGCGGCCATCCACGGCCATGCCCAGGACGTGTTGCGGCAGCAACCCGCCAAGCACTTCGATCAAATGATCGTGACCACAGTTTAATTCGACATGACTGAGGAGATCGCAGCATGACAGCGGTGGAAAAGCCCGAGAACGAGATCTACGACGTGTCGAACTACAAGATGCAGGACATCACGTTCAAGCGGAAGCTGCGCAATCGCATCGGCACACTCGGCTTCAACATGATCGTGACCTACATTCCGTCGCACTGGATTCGGCAGAACTTCCTGCGCGCCTTCGGTGCGACGATCGGCAAGGACACTTCGATCTTCCGCGGCACCACCATCCTCGATCCCGAGGGCCTCACCATCGGTGACGCCTGCGCCATCGGGTTCCGGTGCATGCTCGACGCCCGCGGCGGAATCACCATCGGCAGCAACGTCGTCATTGCCAGCGACACCCACATCATCGGCGGGTACCACGATCACAACTCCCCCGAATTCACACCGATCCTCGAGCCCTGTGTCATCGGCGATTACGTGTGGATCGCCAGTCGCAGCACGCTTCTCAGCGGTGTGACCCTCGGCCGCGGTGCCGTCGTCGGTGGTTGCTCGATGGTGCGCTCGGATGTGGGCGAACTCGAGGTGGTTGCCGGTGTGCCCGCAAAGGTACGAGCGATGCGTGATCCCAAGGCACTCGCCTACCGCCCCAAGTATCGGCCGCTGTTCTACTGATGATCCTGCGTGACTGCCGACTCGTCTACGTCGCCCCCCGATCCGGAGTGGGTGGCGTAGGCGACTATGCCGACGACTTCGCCGATGCCGTTCGGCCACACTTCGCCGAGGTGATCGAGTATCGCCACGAGGGACCAGGATCGCACTCGGTGCGCGATATTCTTCGTCACCGCACAGCAATTCAAGAACTCGTCGACTCCGATCCGGGCCGCGTCATCGTGCACTGCGAACTCAGCGGCGGCTCGGTCATGCCGTTCTGGGCAACCGCCCGACTCACCGGCGACCCGGTTGTGACCGCGACGGTGCACGACCCGCCCGGCCTGGTCTGGTGGCCCGCACGAACCAAATTCCTCGCGGGCAAGAAAGTGCTCAATCACGGCCTGCACTACCCACTTCGGTCGGGATGGCGGGCCCTCGAACGCCGGATTGCCGGCAACCGAACACTGTTCGCTCTGACCCGCTCCGGTGCCGACTCACTCGCGCGCGAATATCCCGACGCCACAGCCAAGGCCAGTGCCCTCTTCGTTCCCGCGCGCCCCGACATCACCCCAGCCGAGGAGCGGCCGCTTGCGGTCGGACTCTTCGGATTGGTCTATCGCGGCAAAGGTTTCGACCAGATCCAGCAGCTCCGCGACAGCCTCCCCCGCGACATCGCGATCCGCATCGCCGGACGAGGAACCGAACTGCTCGACCCCGTCGACGGTGTGGACATTCTCGGCGAGGTGAACGGACCGGACGAGGACGCCTTCTTCGCCTCCATCCGCGCACTCGTCCTGCCCTACGGCAAACGGAGTGTGTACGGAGATGCATTCCCCGCGTCCTCGGTCGTGACGCGGGCAATCGCGTATCAGACTCCGGTGACCTGCCTGAAGGTCGGCGCTCTCGCCGAGTCCGACAGCGGAGCCCTGGTGGTCGACGGGGGTGTCGCCGAACTTGCCGACGCCACAGCCGACCTCATCACCGATCCGATTGCGCTGGGCAAACTTCGACGCGAGGTCGAGGCGCTGCGCATCTCTCACACCGCAGACCTCGTCGTCGAGGACTTCGTCTCCGTGTGGGCGGCGCAATGAACGCCAATCTGCTGAAGGCCGGAATCGCTGCTCTGTGGACCTACGGCGGCCGCGGCATCGGCCTGCTGTGGACCATCGCGCTGATTGCCAAGTTGGGGATCTCCGACTACGGCCAGTATGCGATGGCCTTCGCCCTCGCCGCGATCATCGCAGCACCGCTGGATCATCCCTTCACCGTGCGCTCGATTCGTGTGAGCGAACGAGAGTTCCTGGGCGAGCGCACTACTCGCGTGCTCGCCGGCGCGGTTCTCATCGTCGGCGGGCTGTGCCTGGTACAGGTCAACTACATCGCCTGGTTCGCCCTGGTTATCGGCGGCGGCGAGCTGGTGTTCAATGCCTACAAGAGCAGGGCACTGCGCGACGGCCGGCCCGACCTCACCCAGCGATTGGACACAACACGCCAGGCCACGTCCATCGCGCTCGCGACGGCGTACCTGTTCGCCGTTCCCGATGCCACGCTGACCGTTGCCAGCCTGCTCTACGCCGCACCGTATTTCGTCATCGCGGTGATGGCCGCGGTACGGACGCGTGCTGCAGCGCCGAGTGTCCCCGGATCCTGGCGCGAGATGTCGATGCTGTTCTCGGAGAACCTCGCCAACGCGGTCTACATCCAAGGCGACGTGTTGCTGCTCGGCTTCCTCACCGACTCCACCATTGCCGGCTACTACTCCGTCGCTGCAGTGACGGCCTGGGCGGTTGCCTTCATCGGTCAGGCCTTCGGCAACACCTTCCACGAGAAGCTGCGCGCCGCAGACGGACTCGTCAGCGCCGGACCGGCCTTGAAGCACACGGCGGTGCTCGGCTGCGCCGCCGGCTCATTGCTGTTGGTTGCCGGTCTCCTGCTCTTCCTGACGCCGGCGTCCCCACAGATCGCGGGGGCACTGGTGGTGATGTCGTTGTTCGTGGTGATGCGCGTGATGAACCACGTGTTCACTACGGTGCTCTACCTGCAGCACCGCGACCGCACCCGAGTGATGGCAGCAGCGACGCTGGCACCGCTGAAGATGGTTCTCGTCCTGTGCCTGTTCCCTTTCGGTGCCGTCGGGGCGGCCGTGGCGTCGGTGATCACCGACGCCGTACTGCTCGTCTGGTTCATGCGCGCCCTGTATCGCAATCCGGTGAAAGAAGAGGTACCCCAATGAGACGTGCGACATTCCTTCTGTCCAAAGACCCCGTCACCGAGCACGGTGGCGATATCGCACTGTCTCGCTTGATGATGCAGCTCGCCCGCGAGGCGTACGAGGTGCGTTCGATCTGCCTGTCCAAGGAGACCGACGTGGCCCCCGACGTGATACGTGTCCCCAAGCCGAAGGTCGACGTGGGGTTGCTGGTGAAGTCGGTTCGGCCGACCCGCTCGGTGGTGCACGGACGCTACGACGTCGATGCCTTGCGTGATGCCATCGACGCGTCCGTCTCCGATGTGTATGTGGCCGAACACAGTTACATGGCCGAATCCTTCCTCCGCTCTTCCAAGCTGGGGTCACCGTTCGCGATCAACACCGTCAACACCGAGTCGCAGGTGTGGAAGGTGACGCGCGGATTGATAGGTCGCCTCGAAGCACCACGCATCCTGCACGACGAGATCCGGGTCGCCCGTGCAGCAGATGCCGTCGGGACCTACGATGCCGACGAGGCGCAGATGTACCGCAGCAAGGGGGTTCGGGGCGCGCGCTGGATCGACCTCACTCTCGAACCCGCGCCGCAGCTGGACCTGTCCACGACCGCGAAACGACTGGTTTTCATGGGAACTCGCGACTGGCCGCCGAACCAGGAGGCCTTCAAGATCGCACTCGAATACTGGCCGGCGATCTCCGCAGGCATCGACGGTGCCGAACTGTGCATCATCGGCGCGAAGGCCCCGGGTGCCAAGGATCCCGTCTACCCTGCCGGAGTTCGCGATCTCGGCTTCGTCGACGATCTTCAGGAGTTCCTCGGTACCTGCCGAGCGCTGATCGCCCCGGTCGACACCGGCGGCGGCGTGCGCGTCAAGATTCTCGACGCAGCCAGCAAGGGACTGCCCGTCGTCGGAACCTCGGCGGCCGTCGGATCGCTCGACTCCACCTTCGAGTTGCCCACGTTCGACAACGCGGAAGAGTTCGTGGCCGAATGTCGGCGCTACCTGCTCGACCGTACCGCCGCCATCAAGGCGGGCCAAAGGATCTATGAGCTCAACGCCGCCCGCTGGAACGACCGTGTACCCCATTCCACCGTCGAAGCACTGATCAGCGCACCACTGACGAGCACCTTAGGATGATCGCCATGACCCTCCGCTCCCGTCTGCTCACCGTTGCCGCAGCCGCCGCGATCGCCGTCGGCCTCTCGACGCCCGTTGCGCACGCGGCACCGCCTGCCGGCCTGGGCTTCACTGGCGGCGCACCGTTTCTGACGCTCGACGACGCCACCCTGAACAACGAACTCGGTGCCGGACGCGACATCGGTGCATCGTGGGTACGGGTGGTCTTGAACTGGGCGGCAATCGAGACAGCACCGGGTGTATTCGACTGGGGCAACACCGATCGCGTGATCAACGCGGCGACGGCGCAGGGCTACTCGGTGCTGGCCGTGCTGGGTGGAACGCCCGGATGGGCGCAGGGCGGCATCGCTTCGCCACTACCCGGTGCAGTTCCGTTGGATCCCAATGCCTTCGGCGCATTCGCCGGCGCGGCCGCGGCGCACCTCGGTGAGCGCGTCGACCACTACGAGGTGTGGAACGAGCCCAACATCCCCACCTTCTTCGCACCCGTCGACGCCGTCCGCTACACGAACATGCTGCGCGCGGCCTACCCCGCGATCCACAACGCCGACGCCGGAGCGACCGTGCTGAGTGCCGGACTGGCGACGACGATCAACGCCGGAGCCTGGACCGTCGCGCCGGTGACCTTCCTGCAGCAGATGTACGCCGCCGGAGCGGGTGGATTCATGGACGCCGTCGCCATGCACCCCTACACCTTCCCCTTCACCGTCGAGAACGATCCCAATGGTCAATGGGCACAGGTGGATCAGGCCTACGGCACGATGGCAGCCAACGGCGACGGCGGCAAGAAGATCTGGATCACCGAACTGGGCGCACCGACCGGCAACGGCCCCATGGCCGTCACCGAGGATGCACAGGCCGCGATCATCGGCTCCAGCCTGGCCAAGGCGTCGTCGCTGCCCTACGTCGGCCCGGTCTTCGTGCACTCCCTGCGTGACTCGGGAACCAACCCCGGCGATTCCGAACAGAACTACGGACTACTGCGCTCGGACTTCAGCGCCAAGCCGGCATACGACGTGGTGCGGGGTTCGCAGAGCTGAGCAGTTTTTGCTCCACTCCGGCATTTTCCGTGGAGGAATCCCCACGCCCGAGGCCTCGGGTGAAGCGTTCTGTGCGACTACTCTTTCGACATGAGTCGCGTCGGATTGTGCCTACTCCTGATGGGGCTCGTTGTCGCGACCGCATGGGCGTGTAGCAATCTGAACCCGTTTACCGACAGCGTGTCCTATCGGCCCCCGACAGCGAAGGTTGTCTCCTCCCCCGATTGTCTGGCCCTGAACATCTACACGGCTTTGACCGGATTGGGGCCGTGGGATCCAGCGCTGACGTCCGATGCCCCGGAGCCGGGGTACCCGCCGGCGACATTCCAGCCGGTCGCGGTTGTGCGATGCGAGCGAGGTACCGACGAATCCGGCTCGATGACAGTGGATTCGGTACGGCTCGAGGGCAACATCGATGCCGTGGACTCTGCATTCTCCGCGGATTCCGAGCGTTTTCCCGACGGCGTCATGGCGTCGTGCATGTACGCGATGGATCCGCCAGTCGGTCTGTGGTTCGTGAACGACTCCGGCGAGGCGTTCCGTCCCGCATGGCCCGCGAGCCCGTGTGGTTTGCAGAACACGCCGATCGAAGCACTCGCCGATCTCACCGAGGTCTCCCGGTCGTCTCACACGACGGATTACGACGATCGCTACACCACAATGTGCGAATCCAGTCCGTACGTAGGCGGATTCGAGAACACAACACCCGAGGACGTGGCTGCCGCTGTGGAACGCGAACAGTCGTCCGATGGTCCGGTTCCTCCATCATTGGTGACTCCGATAGACGATGTCGACAAACTGCAGTTGTGCACGGTCCCGGCTTCGACGGTCGAATCGCCACCGGACGCCGGCATCTCCGTGGCCGGGTCGCTGACGACGCTGAGCAGAGCGCAGAGCGCATCGGTCATCCGATCCCTTGTGGACGCGCCTTTCGCGCCGGCGTGTAATCAGAGCAGTACCCGCGTCGCGTCGACCGAATTGCGCAGGCCGGACGGCTCGGGCCGCTCCCTCATATCCTTCGAGCTCGACGGCTGCCGACGGGCAGCGGGATTCGGGCACTACCGGACAATCCCTGCGGACGTCATGGCCACGCTGACATACATCAGATGAGCCCTGCGGCTGTGTCGCGGAATCCCATCGACATGGCGTGCGCTGCCCTACGGGACGAGCACGACTCGGCCCACCTGGAATCGCCCGCATCAGGCATGGAACAACGTTCCAGTTGTGGCAGGATCTGCGCATGACGAACAGGAAGCCGGCATCCGCTCGACGTTCCGATGCTCTGTCGAAACAACGTATCGTGCAGGCAGCGATCGAGACGCTCGATGAGGGTGGCACCGACGCTTTGACGTTTCGCACCCTTGCCGCACGTCTGTCGACAGGCCCCGGAGCGCTGTATCACCACGTCGGCAACAGGGATGATCTGCTCGCGGCATCGGCCGAAACCGTCATGGCATCGGTCTTCGAATCATCGCCCGCGAACGGTGCGGCAGAACCCGGTGTTCGCGGACTGATGATGAGAGTGTTCGACTTGATCACCACGCGACCATGGGTGGCCACGCAACTCTCCGCCGCTCAGTGGCAGCCTGCCGTTTTGCATCTCTTCGACCGCATCGGCACCGAACTCGACGCACACGGAGTTCCGCACAGTGCGCAGTTCGACGCCGCTTCCGTGCTGCTGTTCCACGCGATCGGGGTTGCCAGTCAGCGCGATGCCGGCATGCAACTGGCCGCCACGGTGACGGACCGCTCGGCATTTCTCGACTCCACACGCGTCGCGGTGACGGAAACGGGCGACTATCCGTTCCTCACCCGGATCGCGTCGCAATTCGCCCGCCACGACGACCGAGAGCAGTTTCAGGCCGGTCTCGACATCATCCTGGCGGGCATCGACCGCGGCTGAACCGGCCGAAGTCCACCACACCCATTTCTGCCCCAGTTGACATCCTTGGAACACTGTTCCATTCTTGCTTGGAACAGTGTTCCAACAACGGGCGGAGACATCCATGAGCACATCCATCACGATCATCGGTGCAGGACTCGGCGGCCTGGTTCTGGCACGGGTACTGCACGTTCACGGAATCGCCGCCACGGTGTACGAGGCCGACGCCACGGCCGAAGCCCGCACACAGGGCGGGCAGCTCGACATCCATGAGCACGACGGGCAGATCGCGCTTGCCGCGGCCGGGCTCACCGCGCAGTTCCGCGCCATCATTCACGAGGGAGGCGAAGCGACTCGCGTACTGAACCCGAACGGCGAGGCTCTGTTCGACGAACCCGATGACGGCACCGGAGGTCGACCGGAGGTGCTGCGCGGGGACCTGCGACGCATTCTGCTCGACTCACTGCCGGCCGACACCGTTCAGTGGGGGCACAAGCTCACCTCCGTGCGCCCACTGGGCAACGGGCAACACGAAATCGAGTTCGAGAACGGAAGAACAGCAGTCAGTGATTTGCTCGTCGGTGCAGACGGCACGTGGTCACGAGTCCGATCCCTGCTCTCCGCCGCCGCGCCCGAGTACGTGGGAACCGTCTTCATCGAGACCTACCTCCACGACGTCGACGCACGTCACCCCGCCACCGCCCGCGCAGTCGGCGGTGGCGCACTGTTCGCCCTCAGCCCGGGTAAGGGGCTCACCGTGCACCGTGAAGTCGGCGGCATCCTGCACACGTACGTTCAGCTCAACCGCAGCGCCGATTGGATCGACGCGATCGACTTCACCGATGCGGCTTCCGCCAAAGCAACGGTCGCAGCCGAGTTCGATGGGTGGGCACCGGAATTGACGGCGTTGATCACCGACGGGGAGACCGCGCTGG
Organism: Rhodococcus sp. 15-2388-1-1a; assembly: GCF_002259145.1. Lineage (NCBI taxonomy): Bacteria > Bacillati > Actinomycetota > Actinomycetes > Mycobacteriales > Nocardiaceae > Rhodococcus > Rhodococcus sp. 15-2388-1-1a. The sequence goes on from NZ_NPFP01000013.1 coordinate 10,310, forward strand.
TTCCCCGGAGGATCTTCACGCTGCCCAATGACCACCGCTGGGAACACACCCCGGGAGTAACACTTCTGGGCGACGCCGCGCACCTGATGCCTCCATCCGGAGACGGCGCGAATCTGGCAATGTTCGACGGTGCCGAACTCGGTCGCGCGATCGCCGCTAACCGCAACAACTTCGACGCAGCTCTGCCCGACTTCGAGGAGGCCATGTTCGCCCGAAGTGCAGCGGTGGCAATCGAGGCACATGAAACGCTCGACCTGTGCCTCGGGGAACAATCGCCCTATGGACTGATCGACCTGATCTCCGGCGTCACCAACAGGGTGTAATCACTTGTCGCCGAGCGCATTTCTGCGCTGGCGATGATTGGCGACGTTGATTCGGTTGCCGCACAGGTCCGGCATGCAATAGCGACGACGGCCGCCACGACTGACATCGACGAACACGCCATTGCACGTCGGTGACGCGCACGCGCGGAATCGCTCGAACCCGAGCATGCGCAGAGCGCTCAGCAGGGCGTAGCCCGTGAACACGGCCAATTCCTGCGCCACCGTGACGATGCCCTCGGTTGTTGCTTGCCAGCGCCAGACATTGCCCTCGAGTTCGACGAGTTCGACGTGATGCGGAACCGTCGACAGCAGCTCATGCGTGAGGTCGACCAACTCACCCGGTGACGGGGCGTCGACGATCGGTCGCAGGCGCTCACGAAGAGCCCGTACCTCTTCCAGATCGCGTTCGTCGAGCACTGCCGTGTCGACGCCGTTCGCGACGAGAAACGATTGCAGGGCACGGGGGTCGCTCAATTGGTCGCCGGCGACCACCCACACCGTCGGCGACGTGTTCACCAGTTCCGTCGCGAACGCGGCACCCTGGGTGTAATCGTCCAAAAGGGCTTGCACCCCTTACCTCCTGTCGCTACCGTAACCGGATAAGACCACTTTACTCCCTTACGGACGGATCTCGGCATGACGACGCGACAGCACTGCAGCTCCACCGCCGACGGCTGCGGGCATCCCCTCACCGACGAACTCGCCGACGCACGCGATCACCTACGCCGAGCGACGACATCCGCATCTCGAGCACCTCTGGTCGGTGCCGACCTGTACTGGGCCCTCGGGGTGCTCGGCCAATGCACATCAGCCGTCAACGACGTCATCGAGGGGATCGGCATCGACGCAGGTGAGCAGCTGTCCGGCGGTTCCGTTGCGGACGCTTCCGGCCCGATCACGACGGCACACGATACCGCGCTGGTCTCTGCGGTCCTCGCCCTCGCCACCGCGTCGGCCCGTTGCCAACCGGTGACAACGGCCGTCACCGACGCCCAGGTTGCCGTCACCGACCTCGGTTCGGTTCCTCGCCGTCAGGACGGCCTCGGCCGCTGAGTGCCGGTAGAACGAGAAGGGCAGATCGGTAGGTCGAGCAGGGACCGAGGCTCGGGGCGCTACGTGCCGTTGCTCACGATCGACCACGGATCCGACGATTCCGTCCTCGTCTAACCCGGCGAAAAACCGCCCACATCAATGGAAATCCACAAGGAGGCCAGAAGTCCGTAGACCGCAGTGAAAGATCCTGCGGCGCACACGCTCACCCACATCGACGGGCGCGCAGCCCACACGATCATTCCGTAGCAGCCGTACACGGCAATCGGCGGAATCAACCAGGTGAGCCAATAAGTTACAGGTACATCAGGCGCACTCGCGCCTCGATCTCGAACCGGCACAGCGAAGATCGACGGAAGATCCGGTGCCACTCTCAGTGCCCACACGGCCCCCACAACACCCAGGGCACCGCCGACAACAAGGGCGACACTCGTCAGGAGCAATTCGAGAAGTTCGCGGTTGGTTTCGCCCCGATTCTCGTTGTGCACGTAACCAGACTAGAACCTGACCGTCCGCATTCGGTCATGATGTACCGGTGCCGACTACCGATCCGTTCCACTCACTCGTTCTGATGAACGCAGTGTTCGCCTCAGCCGCATGGTGTCTGGCCAAGCCCTCGTGGTCCGCAGCGATATCGCTGAGCGTTGTCTCGGTGTTGTGGCTGTTCTTCAACACCCCCATCGAAGGTGCAGTGTTGTACGTGGTCGACGCAGACAGAGGGTTGACCGAATCCGACTTCCTCACGCTCGCTGGGGTGATCCTGGCCGGGGTGACTGTTGCCAGAGTCCGACGCGGTCGGCAATCGGACGTCGACTCCTGAGTAATTGGCGCTCTACTCAATGCAACAACTGCAGCTCGACGGTCGCGATGTAGTACTGCAGATGGATGCGCTCGGGGGTACCCGGTGATTGACTCTCACCCGTGATTCGTCCGATGAATGTGTCCGTCAACCGAAGCCGCAGCACGATCGTTGTGTTGACATGCGCCGGAGCGGCGTTGGTGGCCGCGTTCGTACTCGGCCCAGCCGCGTTGCTACGCGGACGCTATCCGCAGTTCCAGGACCAATCCGTGATGAGTGAGCTGCTCGGCCGCGGCTTGGTCGAATACTGGGGTAGCGGTGTTCGCACCTATCCTCCCGGCTTGGCGGAGATGGTGAACTACTGGTTCGAGTGGCATGCAATCAAGATCGTCATCTCGGTTCTGCTGACCGTCGTTCTCGGTCTGCTCGCGGCGACTCTGTGGCGACGATCTCTCGCAGCCGTCGTGGGATACACGATCGCTGCCGCCAGTGCGACTGTGCTCTCGATGTTTTCGGTATTCCTGGCTGTGCTGAACATTCAGTCCACAGTTGCACCAGTGGTCGCGCTGCTTCCGATGCTCTCGGATGACAACGCCGACGGGCGGGCAGCGCAGTCGCTGATCGAGAACGGTGTGCAGACCGAAGACACCAGGCCTCCTCTGCTCGAGCTGCTGACACAGGTCGACCACTACAACTGGGCAGTGATAGTCGCGACCGCCGTGGTGATCGCGGTAGTCGCTACCGGAACAGTGATCGCGTTCCGTCGGTACCGATCGGCGGACGCGACCGACAGCGCACGTCGTCGAATGTTTGTCGTTCTCGGATCGCTCGGCGCCGCGATGACCATCGTGATGGCGTTGCTGTTGATCGCAGCCATCGTGGCGGTCGTCGATCCTGGGTCAGCACTGCTCGGAGCTGTCGGTCTGTGACTCTATTGCCGGCTGCGATCGCGGGCACGTGTGCGGAATTGGCCGATCGCAAGGACAGCCAGCGCGACCCCCAACACGGTGAGCGGGACTTGAGCGCGGGGCGCGTGGATGTCGAGTACGACGATCTGCCACACCACCCACCCAATGGTCACCAGCCCCACCAACGCCACGTACACCGCAGCTTCGGACGCGTCGACGAGCACGGCAGCCACGCAGATCAACGGTCCGAGCCCGAGAAAGAACAGCACGAACAACCCGGAGATGCGGTAGTCCCAGGTGTGCCAACTAGGCAGCATTCCGACGTTCAAGCCCAACGACCGCCCACTGGGGTCGGAGGTCAACGACATCCCGTTGAACGTCCCGGCTGCGCCCAGCAGGATCAGCAATGCCACCGTCGAGAGCTTGTTCACGGTGACGTCATGCGTTCGTCGTCCTTCGGTTGTGGCCGGCAGCGGTTCACGTAAAGGTTGATACTGCCAGAACAAGGCCGCTCGGTCTTGTTCTATTCGAGAGTCCTGTGACGTGGAGACCTGCCTGTCGAGGCTGCGGTTACGCTCGGTGGGTTGCGCGCCCGCCCTGGGGAGTGCCCCGACCGCACAGGAGACTCCGCGTGCCCAAGCTGAAATCCGTCAGCGAGTTCACCGGCAAGTGGTTTGCCCTGATCGTCGTGGCGGCGGGTGCGCTGGCCCTGATCACTCCCGATACGTTCAGCGGCGGCACTCCGGCCGTTCCGTGGCTGTTGTCGATCATCATGCTCGGCATGGGAATGACGTTGCGGCTCTCCGACTTCGCGGTGGTCGCCCGACGACCGTGGGCACTGTTGCTCGGCGTGGCCGCACAATTCGTCGCGATGCCGCTGCTCGGTCTGGGAATCGCCAACGTGCTCGGCCTCTCTGCTGCGCTGACCGCAGGCATGGTGTTGGTCGGTTCGGCTCCGGGCGGCACTGCGTCCAACGTGATGGTCTACCTCGCCAAGGGTGATACCGCGCTGTCGGTGGCCATGACGTCGGTGTCCACGTTGCTCGCTCCGATTCTCACGCCGCTGCTCGTGCTGTGGCTCGCCGGCGAATTCCTGCCGGTCGATGCGGGCGGGCTGTTCGTCTCGATCCTGCAGATCGTGCTGATTCCCGTCGTACTGGGAGTTGTTCTGCGCCTGCTGTTTCCCGCTGCGATCGACCGCATGCTCGACGCGCTGCCGTTGATCTCGGTGGCGGGGATAACCGCGGTGGTGCTGTTCGTGGTTGCCGCCAGCGCACCGACATTGCTGTCCATCGGAGCCCTCATCGTCCTGGCCGTCGTGCTGCACAATTCGCTGGGACTCGCCGTGGGATACGGCATCGGCAAGGCGTGCGGCCTCGACGTCGCCAGCCGACGCGCGATCAGCATCGAGGTCGGGATGCAGAATTCCGGCTTGGCCGCGGCGCTCGCATCGGTGCATTTCAGCCCCGCGGCAGCCCTGCCCGCGGCCATCTTCTCGGTGTGGCACAACGTCTCGGGCTCACTACTCGCCAGCTACTGGTCTCGGCGATCGATCGAACCGGAGCCGGCCGAGCGCGCGCAGGAGTCGACGAGGGCCGATTAGGTCGATTCCGGCTGGATTTCGATGAGAATCGGGTGCAGCTGACCGCGCTGAGCGCGGTCAGCTGCACCCGATTCAGTTCGGCTCAGCGCGATCCCCTGGCAACACGTCACTGTTTTCCTCGACAGTGCCCGGGTATGCGCTCACAATGGCCGACCAAGCAACCGATCCCGCACCCACCGAAGCCGACCCCGATGATCCGCGCAAGGCAGACTCACCGGCCGATCTGACCAAACCCTCGTGGATCTACGTCCTGAAGAAGACGGCTCGTGAATTCTCTCGGGATCAGTGCACCGATCTCGCGGCCGCGCTGACCTACTACGCCGTGCTGTCGTTGTTCCCGGCGATTCTGGCCATCGTCTCGTTGTTGGGTGTCTTCGGGCAGGGACAGGCGACAGTCGACGGTGTACTGCAGATCGTCGGCGATCTCGGACCCCAATCGGCGGTCGACACCCTGCGCGAACCGATCGAACAGCTCGTGCAGGCACCCACCGCGGGCTTTGCGTTGATCATCGGTATCGCAGGTGCGCTGTGGTCTGCGTCCGGCTACGTCGGCGCGTTCGGCCGCGCCATGAACCGCATGTACGAGGTGGACGAGGGCAGGCCCATCTGGAAACTGCGTCCGGTGATGCTTCTGGTCACGCTGGTCGCTCTCGTACTCATCGCTCTGGCCGCCGTCATGCTGGCGATCAGCGGCCCCGTGGCGAAAGCTGTGGGCGACGCCGTCGGACTCGGTGACACCGCACTGACGATCTGGAACATCGCGCGCTGGCCGCTGGTCCTGATCGTGGTGGTGCTCGCCGTGGCGATTCTGTACTACGCGACGCCGAATGTGCAGCAGCCCAAGTTCAAGTGGATCAGCTCCGGCGCGGCGGTGGGCATCATCGTGTGGATTCTGGCGACCATCGCGTTCGGTTTCTACGTCGCGAACTTCTCCAGCTACAACAAGACCTACGGTTCACTCGCCGGAGCCATCGTGTTCCTGCTGTGGCTCTGGATCACCAACTTGGCCTTGCTCTTCGGAGCCGAACTCGATTCCGAACTCGAGCGCGGCCGTCAACTCCAAGCCGGAATCGTTGCCGAGAAGCGACTGCAACTGCCGCCGCGAGACACCCGCGTCTCGGACAAGAACGACGAGAAAGATGCGCAGGCCGTCGAGCAGGGTCGGAAACTGCGGGAGGAACACAACCCGCAACACTGACCTGATTCGATCCTGTGCGTTCGTGCTCTGACATGCGAGGATCATCCTGTCCCTGAGCGCGCGAGCTCGGCGATGCCCCCTCCACGAAATGGACCTCCGTGTCGAATCTTCACCATGCTCCGCTTGCAGGCGTAGAGCCGAGCACGCTGTACCGAATCATGGCGCTTCGGGTCGCGGTGTTCGTACACGAACAGAAGATCGTCGACGAGGCCGAACTCGATGGCGTGGACCTACTTCCGACGACGGAGTTGTTCTGGATCCAGGACGACCACGGCGAGGTGTTGGCCACCCTCCGCGTCCTCGTCGAGGACACGGTCCATATCGGCCGCGTCGCGACCGCGGCTGCGGGTCGTGGACGCGGCTATGCAGGAGAACTCGTCGAAGCGGCACTGAAGGCATACCCCGGGGTGGTCGAGATCTCCGCGCAGGCGCACCTCGAAAACTGGTACGGGCGCTTCGGATTCGTTCGAGTGGGAGAGAACTACATGGAAGCGGGAATCCCGCACGTGAAGATGCTGACCCGGGTCGAGTCTGCGTCGTACTGACGGACCGGCGCACCCGGCCGGACGGTGGTGGCACGTGAGGCCTCGGGCGAGCGATATTTGCTCCACTCCGGAGCGCCGGTCGCGGGATCCCCGCCACGAAGGCGTCGAGTGGAGCGCCGGTTGCGGGACGCAATCAGGGCCGACGTGGGAGAATCATGCGATCCATCAGCGTGCGCCAGTCGCGCTCGACGAATGTTGGGAGCATCATGAGCAGCCCCGTTGCCCAGGGAAACGCGATGAAGCGACGCAATCCCGTAGTCGTCTGGATCCTGTTGCCGCTCATCACCTTGGGCATTTACCACTTCGTCTGGTACTACCTCATTCATCGTGAGATGGCGGACTTCGATCGCCGGAAGGTGAACGCACCCGTCGCCGGCCCTCTGTTGGTCCTGCTCCTCCTCGGCTGGACGATCATCGCGCCGCTGATCAGCTACTACAACACCGGAAACCGCATCGCCGACGCCCAACGCGCGGCCGGCCTCCAGCCGACATGCAGCTCGGTCGTCGGGCTCCTGCTCACCTTCGTCTTCGGACTGCAGAGTTTGTACTACCAAATGGAGCTGAACAAGATCACAGCGCGATACAACGACGTCGAGTCGGGAACGCTCGTCCCGCTCGCGGCCTGAGACGCACACTCGTCGCCCACCGGTAGATCATCGATTCCCTGTGAGCAGATCCACCGCTGCGGGGCGACCGGTTCGATAGCCCTGCAGCAGGTCGGCCCCCATCGATGTTGCTGCCTCCAGATCGTCGTCGGTCTCGATTCCCTCGAACACGCAGCGCGCATCGGTCTTTCGCGCGAAATCCAGGATGAGTTCGGCCACCACCATCTTGGTCCGGTTCTCCCTCATGCCGTGCACAACGGTTGCGTCGAGCTTGATGACGTCGGGTTCGAGCAGCACCAGGCGCCGCAGTCCCGCGTGGCCCGAGCCCACATCGTCGACGGCGATGTCGACGCTGCCGCGTCTGAGTTCGGCCAACGCTGCCAGCACCTCCACCTCGTCGTCGATGGCGGCGTGCTCGGTGATCTCGACGATCAGGTGCCGTCGTTGCCCGAACTCCACGAGGTGGCCCACCAACGCGAAATCGGCCACTAGTGTTGCGGCACAGAGATTGACGGCGAGGAACGATCCGCACGGAAGCTGAGCGGACTCCCTCAGAGCATTCATGACAGCACACGTGTCGAGAGCTGCCCCGAGTCCGCAGTGCACAGCGTCGGCAAACCAACTCTCCGTGGTGCCTCCGCCGTCCGGGAAGCGTGAGAGAGCCTCGTATCCCTCGATTGCGCCGTCGACGGCGCGAACGATCGGCTGAAAGACGATGGTCGGACCACCCGAGTCGATGACAGACCGGATGCGGCGCGACGCGCGTCGCCGATGGGAGGCGTCCCTAGTCGGTAGCACTGGCCCGCAACGGAATGACCGGGCAGAGCGTCATCGACACTGCATTCTCTCGGATCGACCTGCTCACCACAGCGAGATCAGACTCGCCGAAACCGACAAGGAGTGCGTGCAGACGCGTCTCGTCTCGTGGCCAGGTGAGGCCGAACGCGTCGGCGACAGCGAGGTAGTCGTTCACCCGTTGCTCGACGGTCAGGGCACCGACAAGACGGTTGCGCCGAAGGAACTCTCGCATCCCTCGCCATCGCCAGCGGTCTACGATCAGTCGAAAGCGCATGCTGCCACCGGGAGATCGGCGAACCGGTCCATCAAGAACTGGGCAGCTTCTCCGCCGTAGCCGTCGATCAGCTGTGGCCCGAAGTGGTTCGGCAACACCGCACCCTGCAGAATCGGCGGCAGGGGGTTGCTGTGGAACTCGACCGACGCACCGCCACCGCACCAGTCCTCCGCCAGTTGCCGGGCCTGCCCGTAGGGCACTGTGTCGTCGTTGATTCCACTGGTGATCAACACCGGCGCATCGGGTGTACGCCGGCCGATGCGTTGCTCGTCGAAGATCGCACCGGCCTGGGGAATGGTGCGCAGGTTCTCCAGCATCGACTTGCCGTCCTTCGTCAACGACTCCGTGCGTAGAAAGGGATGCTCGAGGATGGTGTCGCCGATGCATTCGGTCGAGAGTTCGTTGAGAACCGCCTTGCCGTGATCGGTGAGCCTATCGTCCACCAAAGGCTTCAACGTGGGGTCCCGCTCGATGAAACCGTTGAGGGCATAGCCGATCACACCGCCGATCAGTGTCCCGTCGACCTTCGCCAACACATCCAGCAGGTCGGCCGTCGGCGCGCCTGCCCACGTTCCCTTCAGATCGAGTTCCGGTGCGTACTCCGACGCGAGTTCCGCGGCAGCCGCAGCAGCTCCGCCGCCCTGCGAATAACCCCAGATGCCGATGGGCGCATCCGGATCCCCCGAGAGTTCGAGCGCGGCGCGGGCACCGTCGAGAACCGCGTGTGCTTGCTCCGGCCTGTTCACGTAGGTGTGGATACCGGGCGTTCCCAATCCGATGTAGTCGGTGACGAACACGTTCGCGCCCATCGACCCCCACAGCGCCGAGGACAACAGCTCCTGGTTGAACGAGATCGACAATGGTTGCGCCACAGCGTTGATCGAAGTCGGGAAGGCCCGCGACGGTGCACACTGGTCACCCTGCCCCACCGTGCCCGGTGCCACGACGATCGTCGGCCGCGGGCCTGCACCCCGCCACGGGACCTCGGTGTCGACGAACGTACCCGTCACCCCGACGGGCGCGCCGTCCTGCGTGCGGGAGGTGTACATGACGCGCTGTGCCTGCGCCGGATACACGCCGTCTGCCCCGGGCAGAGCAGCGAACAACGACATCGGTTGCGTACGAACGACGGAACCCGGACTGTCATCGAGTTGCGCAGGTGGCACGTAGAACTCGTCGACGGGATCGGCATGTGCCGGCGAGGCTCCGAGCGCGACCACCGACGATGCCAGCAGTGCGGTGCCCACGAGAACACGAATCATGGTGCGATACGGGTGCATCGGTCTCTTTCTTCCTGGTGTCAGATGACGGTGCCGAGGTCGCGAGCCACGATGTTGTCCAGTGCTCGTTCGGCGAGCGCAGCGATGGTCATGGACGGGTTACAGGCCGCGGTGTTGCCCGGCATCAACGCACCGTCGAGCACGTACAGTCCGCGTTGGCCGTGTACGCGGCCGTCCAGATCGCATACCGGGCCCATGTTGGCCCCGCCCAGCGGATGCCAGGTGGACGGGAACAACGCATTGGTGTCGGTGAGAATGCTGCCGGTGCCGGCGATGCGACGAACCGTCGGGTCGATGGATCCGTCCTGAATGACGGAGTCGCCGTTGGCCGGCCAGTGCAGTAGAGCTTGGTCTCGCGCCGAGTCGTAGCCGAAGTGGCCACGCCCGTCGCTGACTCCGTACCCGACGAGCATCGTGCTGCGGGCATCGAAGGACAGTGGTGGTATCGATGCCTGGATGACGGTGTGTGCAGTGCGCGGGTCGTCCCAGTTCAAGCTGCCGAAGACCACCGGACCGCCCTGCGGCGCACCGAATTGCTGCTCGATGCTGGACCACACGTAGATCCGATCGGCATTGGTGCCCCAGCCCTGCCCGAGTTCGTCCGGCAGATCGGGAACGGCCCCGGTGGCGCTCGCGCGAACCAGCATCTTGGTGGTGTTCAGGCTTCCCGCCGCCATGATCAGTGCACCGGTGGTGAGGATCTTGTTCTCCAACACCGTTCCATCGGAATCGATTCGGTCCACGTGGACGATCCAGCGACCGTCGGCGGCGCGCTCGACATGCGTGACGTTGTGCTGCGTCGCCACGGTGGCCAGGCCGGTCGCTTCGGCGGCCGCGATGTAGGTGACATCGACAGAATGCTTGCCGCCGTTGTTCACTCCGAAGGCACCGGCACCGTTGGTGTATGACGGCGTCATCACCCCGCGGGTCTCGTCGAGGGCATAGTTCCAGTCGATCGGCATCGGAATCTTCGACACCGGCAGTCCAGCCCGACGCGCACTGTCTGCGAACACCCGCGCAGCTCGATAATTGGGAGTGTCGATCAACTCGTCGGGAGCCTGCGCGAGCTGCAACATCCGCGCGACGCGGGGATAGTGCACTGCGTTCAACCTCGTCCAGTCGAGCTCGACCGGAAAGTGCGTCTCGAACACGGCCTGCGACGGCTGCAGCGTCATCCCCTGATAGATCAGGGATCCGCCGCCCACACCCGCGGCGCACAGCGCGGTCATGTTGTCACCGGGGACGGCCTCGAGCAGTCCGACATACGGATCGAACGGGACGGGCCTGCCGAACAGATTGGGACTCGACCCGAACCACAGCATCCGCTTGTCCGGGGCGGTCGCGTTGGGGAAGGTGTCTGCATTCGGCCCTGTGGGCCAACGCCTTCCGCGCTCGAGAATCAGAACGGGAATGCCGGCCTCGGCCAGGCGCAATGCTGCGACGCCACCGCCGAACCCCGATCCGATCACGACCACGCGATGGTCCTCGCGAGTGAGCGGAACCTGAGTTCTGGTGCCGGTGGCTGCGCCGGCAACGCCCGTACCCGCCACCGCGGCAAGGCCTGCAACCGCTGCAGCACCGAGAAATGTCCGACGGTTCGGATTCGACACGTTCCCCCCACAGTCGCGGATGTGCACGCACCGAGACTGGGGCCACACGTACGCGCCGTGCAAAACTAGACAGAAGCACCCGCGGGTGTCAAGTTTTACGGGCTAAGCAAGTGGCAGAACGGGAATCAACCACCGCTCGAGGTACTGACGCAGACCGTCGTCCTCGTGAATGGAAGGGTCGTCGAACAGGATGACCGACAGCGCGACCCGCACGATGACTCCGTCGATACCGTCGAACTGCGCGGAGTCGAATCCTGGATTGCGCTCGGCGTATCCGTCCAGGAATTGACGTACCACCGGTAGCGCACGATCCATCATGTCCGCGTCGAACAGCGGGTTCGCGCTACCCGAGCGCAGCAACGAATTCAAAACAGGTTCCCGCCGAATGAGATGGCGTGCGGCGACGATCGTCTCGACGATGAACTGCGTCGGACTCTCGGCCTGATCGGCCTTCTCCCGTATCCCACCCATGACGTCGACGACGAGTCCGATCATGGCTTCGGAGATCATGTCCTCACGGGTGGTGAAGATCGAGTACACCGTCTGACGGGTGACACCAGCAGCACGAGCCACTGCCGCGATCGTGACGCCCTCGAAGCCGGACTCGGCGATCAACCCGAGTGTGGCATCGAGAATCTTCTGCTTGGACCGCATGGTCCGATTATGACGCCACGTCTGTCGTGTCGGTCGGACGGTATGCTCGCGCTGTTCGATAAGGGGGTTCTTCACTTGAACGACGACATGACGGCCGGGGCGACGCGGCGAACGATCACCGGCACGACCAGCGGAGATCTCGAAGCAGTCGAATTCGACGGGCTGATCCACGCACGGGGTATCCCCTATGCCACCGCCACGCGCTTTCGGAATCCCCGACCGGTCGACACCCCGGGGACGACGCGTGACGCCACCCGCCGCGGTCCGGCATGCGTTCAATTGCCCTCTCGGCTCGACAATGTCACCGGTCCGATGATCGACCGGCTCGACCAGAGCGAGGACTGTCTCGTGCTGTCGGTGACCGCTCCCGCTGCGGCCGAGGGACTTCCGGTCATGGTGTGGCTGCACGGCGGCGGCTACGTCTCAGGCGGCGGGGAGGCCGAGAAGTACGATGCAGACCACCTCGTCCGAGAGGGTGTCGTGGTCGTCAGTGTCACCTTCCGGCTCGGCGGTTTCGGTTACCTGACCCCGAAAGGCTCGGGGGACAGCAACATCGGCGTTCAGGATCAGATCGAGGCTCTGCGCTGGGTGTCGACCAACATCGCTCGGTTCGGCGGTGACCCGACCACTGTGACCCTGTTCGGTCAATCCGCGGGCGGCGATGCCATCCTCGCGCTGATGGCGTGCGACGCGGCCGCGGGGTTGTTCACGAGAGCAATCGTGCAGAGCGCACCGCTCGGATTGCGATCGGGGCGTTCGGCTCTGTACGACACCGCACGAAAGGCTTTCGCAGCTCGGTTCTCCACGGACCCGGCCACCGCACCTGCGTCGGACGTGCTCGATGCAGAGCGGGCCGTGACGCAGGCCGTGCGGAGGTTCGGTGCCGCAGGCGGAATGCCGTTCGGGCCGGTGGCTCACCTCGAGCCACTGTCCGATGACCCCGACGCCGCCCTGCGCAGGACTGCCACTCGCGTCGAACTGCTGATCGGTCACACCAGGGACGATGCTGCGCCCTTCGTAGACATCGTGTCGAACATGTTGTGGCTGAACAGGTTCGGCGTTGTCAGTTCGGTGCTCACCGCTCCGGTGGTGCGTCTCGTCACCAACTTGTTGTTCGGCGTGGATTCGATGGTGAAGATGTGGCACGGCGCGGGTGGTCGGGTCGCGTCGTACCGAGTCGACTGGGCGCCGAAAGGTGCACCGTTGGGGGCATGTCACTGCATCGAATTGCCGTTGCTGTTCGGCGACGCATGGTCGGACGCGCCCATGTTGGCCGGCCACACACCGCCGACGGCGCTGGCCGCCAGGGTCCGTCGGACATGGGCAGCATTCGCCAGAGAAGGAGTGGCCGGGCTGCCTGCCCGCTCGCTGGTGTTCTGATCCTGAGGGGGCACCGGCAGCACGAGACACGTGCGGGTTCGGTTACTTCCCCTTCGGGTCGGGCACGAGGTGCAATGGCAGAACCGAGAATCGATGAATGACGTTGTTGACGGCGATCTCCGGTGTACCCGCCTGTTCGATTCGACCGACGTGCCGCAGCAGAGCACGCAGCACCGCCTCGGTTTCCATACGAGACAGTCCCTGCCCGGCGCAGCCGTGAACGCCGTACCCGAAGCCGACGTGCGCTGAAGCATCGCGGGTGATGTCGAACCGGTCGGGTTCTTCCCACGCGAGCTCGTCCCGATTCGCAGATGCGTACATCACGAGTAGTTGCGCACCCGCGGGCACCGGGACACCCCCAATGATCGAATCGGTCTCGGCGCGCCGAGCGAACGCCCGCAACGGGGACTCGATCCGGATCACTTCGTTGATTGCATTGGGCAGCAGTGCATCCGGATCTTGTCGGAGCAGGTCCCATTGATCCGGATGCTTGGCGAACAGCCACAATGCAGCGGCAATCCCGCTTGCGGTGGTGTCGATCGACGGCCCCAGATAGTCCATCAAGAACGCAGGCAGATCGGCCGCGCGGAGGCGACCTGCATCGATGTGCTCGATCATCTCCTCAGCAATGCTCCCCGGAACGACGTCACGTCTACGGGCGAGGCTGTGCACGAAATACAGCATCCGCAGGCTGGCGGCCGTCGATCTCATCGAGACGCCGTTGAGCGGCCCCAACATGTCGAAGATGGCCCCGGCCCACTTCACAAGATCTTTTCTGCCACGCTGCGGCCACCCGATCAGGTCCGGCACCACCGTCATCGGCAACTTCAGCGCGATGTCCTCGACACCGTCGACGTACTGCTTGGCCACCGCATCTCGAACAACTCTCTCGGCCAACGCATTCACATCCGCGCGCAACGGACGCAACGCCCGCGGGGTGAGACGGTGAGCAGCCACCTTTCTCTGCGCGATGTGCGCGTCGTCGTCGGACATCAAGAAACTACGGTTGCCGATTCTGCGAGCGACGGGGTTCAACGCGACACTGCCCGATGAACGGTATGTCCGGTCGTCCGCCAACACCTCCTTGACCTCGGCATACCGAGTCAGGGCGTACACGCGCTGCTTCTCCAGCCACACCACCGGACCGAGGGCGCGCATCGCCCGATAGTGGGGATAGGGGTCTTCGATCGCTGCGACCGAGTACAAGTCCTCGGTATAGACCGGGATTCCGGTAGGCGTTCGCTGACGACCGAACCGAGTCCTGGGCCCCTCCGGCGAACGGACGTGGTGGTCGCTCCCGGACGCGACCGGGCACTTCTGAACATCGGGGTTGCGATCGGCTGGCATCGACAGGCCCTTCGGATTTCGGTGGGTTCGTAGCTGCCGAACCCCGTGCCACGGAGTGGTCGAGCTCTTCTATCGTTCCAACTGCGTCTCGGCAAGGACACCGGCAACAACGAAGCCTCCGGCGATGGCGCACCCAGCCACGCGTGTTCGCTGCGGCAGATACGCGGTCAGAGCGAAGGCACCGGTATCCCAGACATCGACAGCCACCCCGGCGCGCAGCAAGGGGCGCACCAACTTCGGTGCATACCTGGTGGCCGCGTACAGGCCGCCGCCGATGTAGATCTCCCGGATTCCGAAGGTGCGGGCGGCAGCACGCGTGGTCGCCACGGCGGCGTCGGGCCCGGCGAGGAGTTCGTTGGCGCGGGTGGGCGCGATCATGTGGGCGATTCCGATTGCCGCACGGCCCAATCCGACGATCTCGGGAAGGCGTCGTACAAGTGTGGAGCCAGTAGCCATGAATACGTTCCTCAGGTAGTGGAGACAGTGTTCTCGCGAGCCAACCGCCGGAGCACACCGACGGGCTTCTTGATACCGAATGCGGCGATGGTGGTGCGGCCGTCCGAGTGAGTCCACCGCAGCAGTGCGGACCCGTCGGCGACGGACCCCTCGAGGACGATCGGATCTCCCTGCAGAGGAAGGGGACCGACGACTTTGATGGACAACCCCAGGATCTCGGTCCAGAAATAGTCGTCGGTGGGCGCGCAGGTCGGTTCGACGCCGAGAGCGGAGGCCGCGGCAACTTTGCCCTGCGCTACGGCATTCGACCAGAACGGCGACCGAGCCGACGCAGCGCGTGAGTAGGTGACATCGCCGGCCGCATAGACATCGGGAACCGCTGTAGCGCAACGGTCGTCGATACCGACACCGCGATGGTCCGCGATTCCGCTCCCCTCCAACCAGCCCGACTCGGGCACGTCTCCGGCGCAGGTGACGACCAGATCGGCCTCGAGGGTTCGGTCCGCGAGCGCGACGCCGACCACTGGATCGCCGATCAACATCACCGCACTGTCGACCCGGACGACATCGACCGAAGCGGCTTCCGCTCGGGACGAAACAGCCTCGGACAGAAACGAACCGAGCAACCGCTGCAGCGGCGGATCGACGTCGACGACGGTGGCGTCGACACCACGAGAAGCGCAGGCACTCGCGACTTCCATACCCAGGAAACCTGCACCGACGATGACGGCGGTCTTCGCCTCGTCCAACCGTGGCCGAAGTGCACGGGCATCGGCGAAGGTCCGCAACACGATCTCGCCGGCCTGCCCGGGGGCGGCTATCCGGCGCGCGGCCGCACCGGTGGCCACGATCAGGGCGTCGTACGTCACGTCGGTGCCATCGGCCGTGGTCACGGTCCGAGTCTCGGTATCCAACGACACCGCGCGATCGACGATCGAGGTGATGTCGAGATCCGACAGATCCCACGTTTGTGCCTCGGCTGCTTCACCTTTGAGCACATGCTTGGACAACGGCGGTTTCGCGTAGCAACCGTCCACGTCGGCACCGATCATGACGATCGGACCTCGGTGGCCGCGGGCGCGGAGCTCACGGACGGCGGTACACCCGGCGATGGAGTCTCCGACGACGACGATGCGACGGTCGGTGGCGCTCACTTGCTCTCTCGGAGGGCCGCTACCGGACACGCTCCGATCGCCGAACGTGCCGGGGAGGCAAGGTCGTCGGGTATGTCGTCGCCATCGAAGGCGTAGTGAAGCTCGCCCTCGTCGTCCAGGCTGAAGACCTTGGGAGCTTGATCGGCACAGATTCCATGCCCTTCGCACCGATCCCAGTCGACGTCGATTCTCATTGCGGTGTCCCTTCTGCTGCCACCAATTTCAGCGGCAGGCGTTCGTATCGGTGAATGACGTTGTTGACGGCCCTTTTCGGCGTTCCCGAGGGGACGAATCTTTCGACTCGGCGCGCCAGCACACGGAGCATCGTCTGCGCTTCGAGACGCGCCAGTCCTTGACCGGCGCAGCCGTGCGTACCCGAACCGAAGCCGAGCTGGCGCGCCGCATCGCGGGTGATGTCGAACGCATCGGGGTTGTCCCATTCCCGCTCGTCGCGGTTCGCCGACGCGTAGATCACCAGCACACGGGCTCCTGCGGGAATTCTGGATCCGCCGATATCGGCGTCACGCACAGCCCGTCGAGAAAATGCCCGGATGGGTGACTCGTACCGGACGACCTCGTTGACAGCGTTCGGAATCAGGTCCGGGTTCTCCCGTATCGCCTGCCATTGCTCGGGATGTCGAGCGAACAGGTCCAGTGCGCCGGAGATCGCTCCGATGGTGGTGTCGAGTGATGGTCCGAGGTAATCGATCATCAGTGCCGGGCACGCCGATTTCTCGAGTCGATTCTCGTCGGCGGCGATCAGCACGTCCTCGCCCATACTGCCGGGCAGGACCGACCGCTCGCGCACCACCCGCTTCGAGAAGCTCAGCATCTCGGTGGCGGCCTTGACCGCGGTGGCCGAATGCCGATTGACGGGGCCCAGCGAGTCGAAAGTTGCTCCGGCCCAACGGAGAAGGTTCTCGCGGCCATCCTCCGGCCAGCCTACGAGGTCGGGCACGATCGACATGGGCAGCGCCGTTGCGAGGTCGTCGACGCCGTCGACGAACTGCTTGCTCAACGCGGCGTCGACGATACTTTCCGCCTTCTCCGAGATCGCCGTCGTCATCTTCCGAACTGCTCGCGGAGTCAGACGGTGAGCCAGAACCGCGCGCTTCGAAGCGTGCTCGTCGCCGTCACTGTTGAGGGTCGTGCCCCGGCCGAGTCGGTTGGCGATGGGATTGAGCGCGACGCCATCCCCGGAAACGAAGGTCTCGTCGTCGAGCAACACTGCCTTGCACTCGGCATACCGAGGGATCGCGAACACCTGCTGACCCGGAAGCCACACCACCGGGCCGAGCTCCCGCAACCTGGCGTAGTGCGGGTACGGATCGAGAATGGCGTCGGTGGAGTAGATGTTCCTGCGGTACTGGGGAATCGACACGTCGGTTGTCATCAAGTCCTCGATGGGCCACGGATCCGGCGACGTCCGCCAGACATTGACGATATCGTCACTCATCACACGTCACCGCGTCAAGCATTTTTGACGAATTCGTCAATATTTCTCGCGATAGGCTGCCCTCACCACATTCCAGAGCAGGAGCACACCGTGACCGAAGGCAACCGTGTCGAGCGCCGGAAGGCTCGCACCAGAGCCGCCCTCGTTCGGGCCGCGCAAGGATTCCTGGCGAGCGGCAACACCAACGCGCCCGTTCTGGAAATAACCCAGGCCGCCGACGTCAGCAATGGATCGTTCTACAACTACTTCGATACCAAAGAGGAGCTGTGGCAGGCGGCCATCGACGCGGCCCTCGAATCCACAGGCGACTACCTCGACTCGCTGACCGTGGGATTGGACGACCCGGTCGAGAAATTCACCCAGTCCTTCCGGTTGTCCGGACGACTCTTCCGCCTCGAACCGCAACTGAGTCTTGTACTGCTCAACTCCGAGGCCGCGGCATTCGCAGCAGCCGGCGGCCTGGCACCGCGTTCACGCCGTGATATCGAATCAGCCGCCGAACAAGGCCGATTCGATGTGGACGACGCGGATGTCGCACTCGCGATCGTGGCCGGTTCACTGCTGTCGTTGGGGCGACTGCTGCTCGCCCAACCCGAGCGCGACGAAGCTGCGACCGTGGACGACACGACGCAGCGCGTGCTGCGAGCGCTCGGTATCTCCGCCGACGAGGCCGAAAAACTGTGTGGCCGCGAGCTTCCGACGTCCTACAGCGGCGGAGTTCAGGCAGCGATCGACCCCACGTCCCAGCCGCTCCCGTAGCCGACCGGAGTCAGTCGTCCGCGGCCCTGAGCGCGACGCTCAGCGCCTCTTGCGCCGATATGTCCGCCTCGATCGCACCGCGCATCTCGGCATCGTCGAGGTCTACGAGCAACGGAACTTCGGTGTCGGACTGTCCGCGCACATCGGCGAGTTCCTGCTCGCGATCTTTCGCTCGCCGGTAGGCGGCTAGGGCCTCGTCCTGCTTCTCTCGTGCGGTGGCCATGCCGTCAGGCTCTCTGGTGTCGCGCGGGCGCGTGCGCAGACACCTCGACGGGAACCGATACGGCAACGGGTTCGACCTTCCGGTCACTACCGCGCGTGCTCATCTTCATGAAGTTCTGCAGTTCGTCGTGGATAGGTGTGTCGGTCATGAGACTCGACCTTCTCGACCTACGATTCGCAGGTCGGTTCGGTTTCGCTGAACCATTGTGTGCGCTGAACGAGCGGCGTGACACCGACCCTACGGCCTTTCCTCCCACGCGGTCGACGCTGCGCTGCACACCGTCGACCAGAACTCCGTTGCTATCGACGAGCCCGGGGCTCGGGGTCTACTGTCGCTCACGTCGACAAGTTCGATCACGAAGAAGCGGCAGTCGATGGCCGGCCCTGGGTACACAGCGCGGGGTAACGGCGACTCGAA
The DNA here is from genome assembly GCF_002259145.1 of Rhodococcus sp. 15-2388-1-1a. NCBI lineage: Bacteria > Bacillati > Actinomycetota > Actinomycetes > Mycobacteriales > Nocardiaceae > Rhodococcus > Rhodococcus sp. 15-2388-1-1a. The sequence continues at coordinate 29,149 of NZ_NPFP01000013.1, forward strand.
CCTCGGCAGACCTTCCTGCCGAGGACACATGCTGCTCGACCGGGACACGCACGGTAGCGGCATTCGACGTACAGGATCGAGTCCGAGTGCTCACCTACAGCTTCAACCTCGATTACCGGGGCATATGTCCCATCTGCGAACAGATCACGTTGGGAGAGAACGTCATCGATTCGCCGGCCGTCGGACCGACCAACAGCCGCATCTATGCCTCCTGTGAAGCCTGCGGATGGGAAGGACCGGGCTGACAGCTCAGCCGATCACCGGCAGGCGATCCTTCGTCAGTTCGTCGAGTTCTGCCTGCATCGCAGAGTGAACGCGGTGCGCGAAATCCTCTGCCGACTCGTCGGGCTCGGGACGCATCGGTGCCAGGACCGACGTCCGAAGCTTCGTCGGTAGTGGGAGATACGGAAGCAACCCGACCACCCCGACATTGACACCCCAGGGAATGGATATCGACAGCGGCACCGTCTTGACCCGGAGGGACGTCTTGTGCAGCCGAAGCGCTCGGGCGATGCGCTTTCCGCTACTGAGGACGAGCAGCGACTCACCCGCTCCCGAGGTCACCACCGGAACGATCGGCACCCCGGCCTCCATTGCCAGACGGGCGTAGCCGCTGCGTCCCGCGAAGACGATCTCGTTGCGTTGCCGCCACGACTTCAGCGCATCGAGGTCACCCCCGGGGAAGACCAGGACATTGTGTCCCTCTTCGAATGCGTCGAGAGCATTCTGTCGAGCGGCAGGCCGAGCACCGAACGGCTCGACCAACTTCCCTGCACGCAGGGTCCACGCGATCTGGTGCGTCAACGCGATGACTTCCCTGGACAGGTCCAGGTCGTCGTACGCAGCAGCGAAGGCGAAGACGTTCAGATCGATCACTCCGCCGAACCCGTGATTGCACACGAACAACACGGGCTCGTCGGGAACCGGTTGCGCGACCGACACTTCGAGGCGGTTGTACAGACGCACCGCATTGATGCCCAGTGCCCGAATCGCGCGAGGTACTTTGTGCATGGCCGCACTCTAGCGGGGCGCACTCGCGGCCAGACCGGGTTCGATCGACTCGTGTCCGGGCTATGTCACGGCAGTGAAGTAGCGATTCCACTGCGTGGTCAGAAAACGTTCGAGTTCCGAACCGGCAGCAGAAGCCGAACCTGCCGTACGCCACGCAACATGTCCGTCGGGTCGCACGAGTACCGCCCCGGCAGTCGTGGCGGCAGCGCACTCTCGTCCGGACGGGGACGATTGAGGTCAGTACGACCAAGTTTCGTAGCAGCAGGCACCCCTGAACCGTGCAATCTGCATCATTCGAGCGGCACCACTTGCGCAGCTGGGTGAGCGGCTGGTCCACTGTCCCCCATCGCAGCTCAGTTGCACTCCGGCGATTCGCAACCCGAACGCCCGCCCGGACCACAGGACCGCACTCGGTCCCGCGTCGTCCGCTCTTCTCGCGTGCCCTTCGGCCTCGGCCGGCATCAGGACGTTCTTCATCGTCGACTCAGGAGCCAACTGTCATGACCAGCATCAGCCCCGCCGACCGCCGTTCGTCTACCGGGGACGGCGAAGACCTGCACGACATCGCGCAGCGCGTGCTGTGGCTGTCGACATCGATGATTCACCACGCCAACCGGATTCGGCCCAACTCGACCGGGCTGAAGGTCGGCGGACACCAGGCATCCTGCGCATCGATGGTCTCGATCATGACGTCGCTGTGGTTCGAGCAGTTGCAGCCCGGCGACCGAGTCTCGGTCAAGCCCCACGCCTCGCCGGTGCTGCACGCGATCAACTACCTCCTCGGCGAGCTGGACGAGAAGTATCTGACGACGCTCCGTGCCTACGGCGGTCTGCAGTCCTACCCGTCGCGCTCGAAGGACCCCGACACCGTCGACTACTCGACCGGCTCGGTGGGAATCGGTGCCACTGCACCGATCTGGGGTGCGATGTCGCGACGCTTCGTCGAGGACCGGTTCGGCCCGGACGATTCCCCACGAACCGGGTTCAGCGGACGCCAGTACTCACTGGTCGGTGACGCCGAGCTCGACGAAGGTGCCGTGTGGGAAGCGATCATCGACCCGGGAATCGCAGAACTCGGCGAGATCGTCTGGATCGTCGACCTCAACCGCCAGTCCCTCGATCGCGTCGTGCCGAACATCGCCGCCCGCCGTCTCGAGAAGATGTTCGACGCCGCAGGCTGGCAGGTCATCACCGTCAAGTTCGGCCGACTGCTCGAAGACCTGTTCGCTCGATCCGGTGGCGATGCTCTGCGCACTCGAATCCTGGACATGCCGAACCCCGAGTACCAACGCCTGCTGCGCTGCACGGCCGACGAAGTGCGCACCAGACTCCCCGGATCGGGACCGGATGCCACGACGATCGCGGACCTGATCGCCGACCTCGACGACACCGTGTTGACCGAGTCGATCCGCAACCTGGGCGGACACGATCTGGATGCGTTGCGCAAGGCCTACTCTCGCATCGACGACACCCGGCCGACGGTGATCGTCGCGTACACGGTCAAGGGCTTCGGACTGCCCACTCAGGGACATCCGCAGAATCACTCCTCGCTGCTCACCGTCGACGAGTACGCCGAGCTCGCACGCACTCTCGAGCTGGATCCCGCTGCGCCCTGGGGCCGCTTCGACGACGACAGCGCACCGGGACGACTGTGCAACGCCACCGCGGAACGGCTACGCCGCGAACCGGTTCCGGCGTCCACTCCCCCTGCCGTTCCCACCGACATCGGCCGCACACCGAAGGGCACCGCCACCACTCAGGCGGCCCTGGGCCGCACGCTGATCGACCTCACTCGCGAGGCCCCGGAAGCGGCGAAAAGGGTTGTCACAGTGAGCCCCGACGTCAGCTCCACCACCAACCTCGGCGGCTGGGTCAACAAGGTCGGCGTGTGGTCCTCGTCGGATCGGCACGACTGGTTCGGTGACGACGCCGAAACGATCATGCACTGGCGCGAAGGACCGTCCGGTCAGCACATGGAACTCGGCATTGCCGAGACCAACCTCGTGGGGCTGATGGGCGAACTCGGTGCGACGTGGAGCCGATGGGGACAGCCACTGTTCCCGATCGGCGTCATGTACGACCCATTCGTCGAACGCGCCCTCGAGCCGTGGTCGTACGGCATCTATGCCGGCGGCCAGTCGATCCTCGTCGGCACTCCGTCCGGAGTCACACTGGCCGCGGAAGGCGGTGCGCACCAATCGATCAAGACGCCGTCCATCGGTCTCGAACAGCCCGGCTGCATCAGCTACGAACCCGCATTCGCCATCGACGTCGAATGGACCCTGCTCGCCAGCATCGCGCGTCTGGGCCGGCCCGACGGAACCTCGGCATACCTACGGTTGTCGACGCGACCCGTCGACCAGTCGAAGGCCGACGTTCCCACCGACCCGGCGGCCCGGGAACGCAGGCGTCGCCAGGTGGTTGCCGGCGGATATCCGCTGGTGCGTCGAGACGGTGCGACGGTGACCATCGCGGCAATGGGAGCCGTGATCACCGAAGCACTCGAGGCTGCCGAGCGATTGAGCAAGGTCGGCGTGATCGCGGACGTTCTGTGCATCACCAGCCCGGGCGAGCTCTACCGCGCCCTGCAAGCCAGGCAAGGACGCGGTGTCGGTGAGTCGTGGATTCTCGATCAGCTGCTCCCCGCGGATCGGGCGACACCGATGGTGACCGTGCTCGACGGCCATCCGCACACTCTCGCGTTCCTCGCCACCGTCAACCGAGTGGCCTCGACGTCGTTGGGAGTGAGCAACTTCGGGCAGGTCGGATCACTCGACGAGGTGTACAAGCACCACAAGATCGATACCGACTCCATCGTCGGTGCCGCACTCGATGTCACCGATCACTGACGCAGCTCTGAGTGGCCTGCCCAGGGTCTCGGGCACTATCGCACCGACACTGCCTCACGGCTGCGAAACCTGATGGCTACCGTTGCGAGTGCGACCACCACGGCCGCGAGAACCGCTGTCCAGCCGACGGTCGTGTCGACCACCTCACCGGAGAGGCGGCCCTGCGCCACCCATCCGAGTCCCCAGACGATCGCCAGCATCGGTGCGACCGCACCACCGGAGTACTGAGCCAGAAACACCCCGACACCGGCTGCAACCACGAGCACGATGACCGCCCATACCGTTGCGCCACTGGTGAATCCGAGACTCACCAGCCACGCGGAGATGTTCGCGATGGTCGCCACACACACCCACCCGAGGTACACGCCCATCGTGCCGTCGGTGATCACCGCGTCGACGACGCCCTCCGGTCGATGCTGCTGCATCAGTACGAAGACGCGGGCGAGCACCGCCAGCAACGCGACGATGACGATCACGCTCAGCCACAACTGCCCGATCTGAATCACGAGAATCCACGCCGGATTGAGCAACATCGACGCGACGATCGGTGCGCGCAACGCGTCGTGGCGGGCGGTGCGGCCGGGTAGGAACTGCCAGACGGCGTAGGCGATGAGCCCGGTGTAGATCACCGACCAGATCGAGAACGCAGGGCCGGCCGGTGCCACCAACGTGGACGTGGCGCTCAGCGCCCCACCTGCCGCCTCGGCAATCGGCGTCCCGATCCACGCACCCGACCCGAGGAACGACACCACCACTGCCACGACCGCACTGACGACGACCACGATTTTCATAGCAGCACTGATCCCCCGAATTCGGCGGTCGCAAACACCCCTGCTGGGTTGCTAGCCCGAATCGGCACCCTCGAATGCGGCAAGCAACATTCGAGCCGTCGTGGCCACCAACATCGTTCGGTCCGAACCCGCGGGTCTGAACAACGCCACCCTCATGCACAGGCTCGCGGTGGCACCCATCGTCAGGAACACGAGATCGTCGAGGACGTCGTCGTCGAGATCGGGTCGGATTCGGGTGGGCATGATGCGCGCGAGGGGCAGCAGTGGACGTTCGATGTCCTTCCACTGGCCACCCAGTTCCGAGCCTCCTGCTGCAAAGGCCGTCCGGACGACCGCCTCGTGTTCCTCGAACGCAGAAGTGAGGGTCTCGACGATGGTGACGATCGCGTCGGCCGGCGCTTGGTCCATCGCCCGTCCGATTCCGGTGGCCAGCCGCGTGGTGATGTCGTGGATCGTTGCGGTTCGCAGCTCGTCCATCACGGACTCGATGTCGGTGAAGTAGCGATAGACGGTGCCGATACTGACGTGCACATGCCGTGCGAGCTGGTACGTCGTCGGGAGATAGCCGGGCTTCTTCTGCAGTAGCTCGATGGTCCCGGTCAACAGTCGAGCACGCATCTCGACGGCGCGTTGCTGCCGCGGAGTCGATCTCGGTCGCGGTGACGACGGGCGTCGAGCTGACATGAAAGTGAATAGTAAGTGAGGAATTCTCGTGTTCCACTGAAAGTATGAATACTCGCGCTCCCACCGGGCTTGTTCGCGCAGACGACGCCGTCTCGACGCACGGCCAGGCGGGCCGCGAGTGGCTCGACGCGATGTGGCGAGCCGATCCACTCGCCGATCGAGTGCTCGACGAGGACTTCGGTTCTTCGTCGTCGACCGCCGCCGTCTCCGCCGCGCTCACGAACGGCATCGATCCCGACGCCCCGGCTGCGCTTCGAAAGCTGTTCGCATTTCTCGACTCCGAACCGGACTGGGTCGATCACGACCGCCTCGACCGCGCCGCCGACGCCCTCGTCCGCTACAGCGCGGTGATGGGGATCGTGCTGGGAGCGGCGTCGCTGCTTCGCGGCGCAGAGAACTCCATTGCCGGCAAACCGCTGGCCATCACCGGACGGTACGTCTCGCAACCGGCAATCCGCTCCATCGAAGTAGGAAACTGGCTGCAGAAAGTCATCTCCCCGGGCGGAATGGCCAGGCACGGAGACGGATTCGCCTACACGGTGCGGGTACGCATGATCCACGCCCACGTGCGACGAGGAATCCGACACCTCGGCACGTGGGACGACGACGCCTGGGGCGTGCCGATCCCGCAGCCGTACATGGCGTTCACGATCGCCGAGTTCGGCCACATCGCGCTCGACGCCATGCATCGGGTCGGCGTGCGCTTCACCGACCGAGAACTCGGGGACATCTACCACCTGTGGCGCTACGTCGGACATGTCGTCGGCGTCGACCACGAGCTCAACCCGATCGACGAATCGGACCACATCCGCATCGAGCAACTGTACCGACTCACCTCCCCCGGCCCCAGCCAGGACGATCGGGACTTCGTCGCGGCCCTGACCGACGACTATCTGGTGCCCGAACTGGCCAACCTGCTACCCGGGCCTCGAAAGGTGACCCGCGCGGTGGCGTCGGCGACGATGTCTGCCCTGCAGCGCGTGCTGATCGGCGACGAGGCGTCGGACGATCTGCACATCCCGGCCACGTCGCTCACGCACGTCGTGTCGCTCGTCGGGCCGCTGCTTCCTCTGGTGAACCGAGCGCGCACGCTCCGGGCCGGCGGACCGGCCGAGCTGACGCGGCGGTCCTACCTCGTGCGCGACGAGGAGATGCAGCGCATGCGCGCGAGCTACCGGGTCACGCACGACTTGGTCGACGACGTCCACCGGACGCACTCGGTCGGTTGAGCCTGCCGATTCCCGCCCCGGTCTGGTAGACACGCGGGAGTGAATGCCATCAGTCGACCGAACCGAGCTCGACGCGTCGGAGCCGCACTCGCGGTGTCCAGCTGCGCGCTCGTCGGGTGCAGCTCCACGCCCGAGCCCGAGCCCGCGCCCGCGAACACGCCCGCCGAGACGACGACAGCACCGGCCCCGCAGTACGACTTCACGGGAGTGCCGGGCACCGTTCTCGATTCCGAGGATTTCGGCGATCGGTCGACAGCGCTCTCCGCCACCGGAGCCACGCTGTACCGATTCGTCTACGAGTCCACGTCGGGTGTCGACAATTCCCCCACGGCGGTCTCGGGAGTGGCAGCCGTTCCGGCAGGCACCCCGCCCGAGGGCGGTTGGCCGATCGTCGTCTACGGACACGGCACCACCGGAGTGCAGGCCGACTGCGGACCCACCCTGTATCCCGATCTGCTCGGCTATCAATTCGCTGTTCAGGACTTCACCGAACTCGGATACGTCACCGTGCTGCCCGATTACCAGGGCCTGGGCACCGGCGGCGGCACCCACCCGTATCTGGAGCCGCGCACCTCGGGACACAACATGATCGACGCGGCCCGCGCAGCCACGAGCGCACTGCCCGATACGTCCACCCGCTGGGCCGCTGTCGGGCTGTCACAGGGCGGCCAAGCAGCTTGGGCGGCAAACGAACTCGCCGCCAGCTACGGCCAAGGCCTCGACCTGGTGGCATCGGTGTCGCTATCGCCGCCGACGGATCTGAAGCCCCTGGTGCAGGCCGGAATGGACGGAACCCTCACCACACCGCAGAAAGAACTGATGCCCTCGGTGCTCTACGGTGCACAACAGGTCGACCCTGCCATCGATCCGAGGAACTACATGGGCAGCGTCGCCGAAAGGAACAACGAGCTCCTGCTCACCTGCTCGGGCGGAGACGTCGAAGGCAAGGAGCGAGCAGTCGCGGCGATGACACCGGACGAGTTCGCTTCCGACTCAGCACAATCCGAGCAACAGCTGCTCGACGTGATCGATCGCTACACACTTCCCCAGGTGCGAACCGAGGTACCGATGTTCGTGGCCTACGGCGCGAAGGACGACATCGTGCTCCCTCAGTGGACCGCCGAGGGAGTCCGAAAGGCCTGCGCCCTGGGTGATCCGATCGTTGCGCAGGAACAGCCCGAGCAGGGCCACGACGTCAGCGACGAAGCAGCCATGCAGTTCCTGGCTGCCTCGTTCGCAGGCCAATCGGTGCCGAGCACATGCTGACGACCGGCTCTGCGATGGAGAGAATCACCGAGTACACGCACGACGGTTTTGTGTTCGACGTCCTCGACCAGGGTCCGCTCGACGGCCCGATCGTGTTGCTGCTGCACGGATTTCCCGAGCGGGCATCGTCATGGTCCGCGGTGATGGCCATCCTGAACGAGCACGGATACCGCACTGTTGCACCGGATCAGCGTGGGTACTCACCACGGGCCCGGCCGAAGAGGCGTCGCGACTATCGCGTCGGAGCGTTGGTCAGCGATGTCGCCGCCTTGATGGAGGTGATCGGAAGACCTGTTCATCTCGTGGGACACGACTGGGGAGCGAACATCGCCTGGGTCACCGCAGGACGACACCCTCGGCTCGTTGCATCGCTGACGGCGTTCTCGGTTCCGCACCCCGGCGCTTTCATGACCGGCTTGCTCACCTCGAAACAGATTTTGCACTCCTGGTACTTCACGTTCTTCCAACTGCCGACACTGCCCGAGAAGTGGATGATGCGGCCCGGCGCACGGGCCGAGAAGTGGTACGAGCAAAGCGGAATGACCGAAGACGACCTCGAACGGACGAAGACGGAGATCGTCGACTACGGCGCACTGCCCTTCGCCGTCACCTGGTACCGGGGACTGCCGTTCTCGAATCCGAGCATCGGCCGCCTGCGCATCACCGTGCCGACGTCGATGGTCTGGAGTGACGGAGACACCTTCATCGGACGATCCGCCGTCGAGGGTGCGCAACGCTACGTCGATGCTACGTACACCTTGACGGTGTTACCCGATGTGTCGCACTGGATTCCGACCCAAGCACCGGATGCGGCAGCCGCAGCAATCCTGACCAACGCCGAACTCGCAGTTACGCAGGGCTTCGGGTCCGATTCGTCTGCATAACTGCGAGTTCGTCGAGGTACTTACAGGCGTTCGATGATGGTCGCGTTCGAGAGTCCTCCCGCTTCACACATCACCTGCAGGCCGAAGCGCTGCTCGCGTTCGGCCAGGGCGTGAACCATGGTCGTCATGATGCGCGCACCACTGCCGCCGAGGGGATGGCCGATCGCGATGGCCCCGCCGTTGACGTTGACCTTACTCAAATCCGCGCCGGTCTCCTTGGCCCACGCGAGCACCACCGACGCAAAGGCCTCGTTCACCTCGAACAGGTCGATGTCGTTCATCGTCAACCCCGCTCTCGAGAGCACCTTCTTCGTGGCGGGGATGACGGCGGTCAGCATCATCAACGGATCGTCTCCGACCACAGCGAAGCTGTGCAGCCTGGCCATCGGCGTCAGGCCGAGCTCCTTCGCCTTCTCGCTGGTGGTGATCATGACTGCGGCGCTGCCGTCGTTGATCTGACTTGCGTTGCCCGCGGTGATGTTCCAGCCGATCTGCGGGAATCGCGCCGCCATCGCCTCGTCGTAGTATGCGGGACGCAGTCCGGCCAACGCGTCGAGTGTGGATCCGGTGCGGATGCCCTCGTCTCGGTCGAGTCCGCGGATGGCGCTGATCTCCCGCTTGAAGCGCCCCTCTTCGGTTGCCGCCGCAGCCTTCGCGTGACTGGACAACGCGAACTCGTCCATCTCGGTGCGACTGATGCCCCATCGCGCAGCGATCAGTTCGGCGCTGATGCCCTGCGGCACAAGACCCTCGGGGTACCTCTCGGCGAATGCAACACCCGACGGATCCGCGGTACCGATCAGGTTGGAGCCCATCGGAATACGGCTCATCGACTCCGAACCGGCAGCAACGGCCAGATCGTAGGCACCGGAGATCACACCCTGTGCGGCGAAATGTATTGCCTGCTGGCTACTTCCGCATTGCCGATCGACGGTGGTTGCGGGTACCGATTCCGGATAGCCCGCCGCCAGCGCCGCGCGCCGGGTCATATTCGACGCCTGATCACCCACTGCGGTGACGACGCCACCGATGACGTCATCGACCTGATTTGGATCTATCCCACTGCGCTGCAGCACTTCCCGCAGGCTGTGAGCCAACAGGTCGACTGGATGCTCGGGATGCAAAGTGCCGTTCGCTTTACCCCGCCCGACCGGTGTTCTGACTGCCTCGACGATGACTGCGTCTCTCATGACGGCTCCTTGTCCGATCGATCCGTTCCTATCGGATCGCTAGCACCACCGTACGAGCTAGCTATAGTTTTGTAAAGTCAGTAGTATCGTGGCATGCCCCTCAACATGGACGGCCCGCTGTCCGACCTCGCTGCCTGGACGGCCGGAGATCGCTGCTCGATCGCACGCGCTCTGTCGGTGGTCGGCACCCGATCGACCATGTTGATCCTGCGCGAGGCGTTCTACGGCACGACGCGGTTCGACGATTTCAGCAGACGCGTGGGCATCACCGACGCCAGCAGCGCAGCCCGTCTCAAAGAACTCGTCGACGCGGGAATCTTCGCCAAACAGCCCTACCGCCCCGACAAAGGGCGAACGCGCTACGAGTACGTCCTGACGAAGATGGGAGAAGACCTTCTCCCCGTCGTACTTGGCCTCATGCAATGGGGCGACGAGTATCTACAGGACGACGACGGGCCGTTGAATGTGGTTGATGCGCAGGGAAAGTCCGTTCACGTCCGCATCACCGACGACAATGGTGCGGAAGTGCCGATGACCGAGTTGCGAGTGCGCATCGCCCAACACGAGGCTGTGCGAGAATTCGACGCATGACCGATCGATTGCCGCGATATCGAGTCCTGACCGGCCCTGACGACGCAGCATTCTGCTACCGCGTCAGCGACGCGCTGAACCTCGGTTACGAACTCCACGGTGGCCCCGCTCTGACCCACGGCGATCGAGGAGTAGTTGTGGCCCAGGCGGTCGTTTGGCCCGGATCGAGTGAGCCGCCGCTGAACAGAAAGCCTTGATGCGCTGGATCGCGATAGTTTTCGGCCTGGCCCTATCCGCAGCGTTGTCACTCCTGTGGCACTTCGCCGCGCCCCTTGCGGCCTTCGACCCGGCAGCTACCTCCGGTGAGTCCGGAAGCATATCGATCCTCGGCTATGCGCCACTGTTCACCGAACAGGGTCCGCCGTGGTTTCCGTCGTCGCTCGTCATCGGTGCACTGACACTGTGTGCGGTTGCAGCAACAGCATGGATTCGAGGGTCTCGGAAGCCGCTGTTCTGGTGGCCGCTGCCGACGTCGACGCTTCTCGGGGTTTCCTTGTGGGCCGTCGCCACCGTCAGCCCGCCCCCGACTCTGGGCATCGTGATAGTCGATCCCGACTCGATGGCCGCGCAGATGTCGGAGTCGCCGCTGTTCCGCGAGTCGAGTCTCGTATTCCTGATCGAATGTCTGACAGCGTCGATCGTGATCGGTGCCATGTTCGCCGGAATCCAATATGCAGCCGACCGACGCCGACGGTGAGACAGTTCAGGGCTCGACCGACGTCGCTCGGTATCGAAATCCGTCCAGTTCGGCGCCGGTTCCGTACAGCGCTACCAAATCCTCGTATTCCAGACTCACCGGCTGACCGGCATACAACGTCCGAAATCCGGTCCCCTCGATATCGGAGAAGAATACCCAGCAACCACCTGGGATCGCAGGTCCATCGAGCACACCCCAGCCCTCCTCACCATGGAACTCGCGCACCACAGCCCGGGTAGTCAACGTAGGAGGCTTCTGGACGGTGTGCGGCACGCCGTCGTCGGAGTCGACGATGTCGGTGATTCTGCCGTCGTCACCGAATGCCCATGACACGCCTCGAAATGTCGACTTCGACGAGTCTCCGTAAGACTCGAACACCGCAGCGCCCGCCACGACTGCGACCACGGCCGTCAACACGTAGCCCAATCGCCGAGAATGCCCAATACCCACCTTTCGAAGGTACATTCTCCGTCCACCTGCCGTTGCCGAAGTTGCTGCGTCCACTTCGACTACATCGCCTTGCCTACGAGTGCAACACCTATGCCTACGAACATCACTCCGACTGTCCTGTTCCATCGCTTCGAGGTCGCCGAACGACCGGCCACGCGATCGACGGCTGCGGTGACCAAACGTCGAACACATCGACGACATTGCGCGACGACACCCTGTCACCCGCCGAATCGATCTCGGGGACGGCGGTGGCGTCGGAGATGTTGTGGGAACCGCAGATCCGATCGAATCACTCTGTGCGCGTGCTGCGTCGGCCGTCATCGACCTATTGAACGGGCCGGATCGTGAGCGCCTGGCGTTGTGCGTTGCCCCGCGATGCGGTCATCTGTTTCTGCAGGATCGACCCGATCAGCAATGGTGTTGCGGCGCATGCGGCAATCGGGCGCGCGCGGCACGACACCACGCCGTGAAGAAGGACAGGTCATGAACATTTCGGTACACAAAGTGGTCCTCGACTGTACCGACGCCCGTGAGTCAGCCGAGTTCTACCGGCAGCTACTCGGATTCGAATACGTCCCCGGCGACCCCGAACCGATCGATCCGGATTGGCTCGCGATCACCGCACCCGACGGTTCGTGGCGAGTCGCGTTTCAGCAGGTCGACGCACTTCCGGCCGCAACGTGGCCGGACGGCGAACACCCCCAGATGCTGCACCTGGACTTCCGCGTCGACACTGTCGCGCAACTCAACAAAGAGCATTCGCGTGCAATGGGTTTGGGAGCTACATTGCTTCGGGATCTGCACGACGACCCGGTGGAGCCGATCCGAATCTATGCCGACCCGGCCGGCCATCCATTCTGCATCTTCGTGGGGGGATGAACCCAGCGCACATCTACGCCCCTCGCATGAATTCACGCCCGCTACAGGGGGCGTGGATTACAACGAAGGGCGTCAATGCCGCTGCACCCTGCCGATCAGCTCCCCGGATTCGGATACCCGACGCCGATCGGAGTCGGATTTCCAAAACTGAGGAGCCGATCCCCGGACAGGACAGCCGGGCACCGAGTGGTGTGGTTGAGTGCCGCCCAGGGCACTCAGCCCAATTGCACTGTTGCCGTAGCGCGGTGACCGAAGATTCGCTTGCCCTCGAATGTCGCGCCCAGTGAGATCACTGCAGTGCGTGTCGCTTCGTCCTTGGACTTGATCTTGCCGGTGAAGACGATTTCGGCGGCCTTGTGGGTGTCGACCGGGATAGGGGTGGTGAAGCGGACGGTGTAGTCCTTCACGGCGCCCGGGTCGCCGAGCCACTCGGTGACGTAGCCGCCGCCGACGCCCATGGTGAGCATCCCGTGGGCCAGCACGTTCTCGAGATCGATCAGCTTGGCGAACTGCTCGCTCCAGTGAATCGGGTTCGCGTCGCCGGCAACGCCTGCGTAGTTGACCAGGTCACCGCGGGTGAGGCGCACCGTGCGTGACGGCAGTTCGTCTCCGACGTTCACATCGTCGAACTTCTGCGTCGGCCGTCCCCGGTACTCCTCGATGATCAGCGGTTCGTGTTGCTGCGGAGTGGACAGTGTGTCGCCCTCACCGGAATCGGCACCGCCGACGTCCGTCGTCGCGCCGAACATGACCAAGTTCTTCGCAGACTCGGCGATGGCCGGATCGATCTCGCCGGACCGACCGACGAGGAGCGTGGTGTACGTGGTCTGCACCAGTTCGTTCTTCTGATTGGACACGATGTTCTTGGTGACCATCATGTCGCGACCCATGACCGTCTTGAACGAATCGAGCGAGACGTCGCACGTCAGCTGATCGCCGGCGAGGATCGGCTTCTGGAACACCAGCACCTGATCGGTCTGCAGAATCTGGCTCAGGTCGTAGCCCTCGGCGATGGACTGGAGAAGCTTCTTCTGCGCGAGGGTGCCGACCAGCGACATGAACGTCAGAGGTGCGACGAGGGCACTGTGACCCAGCGCGGCCGCGGCGTCGCCGTCCCAGTGGGCGGGGTGGAAGTCCTGGACGGCGCGGGCGTACTCACGGACCTTCTCGCGGCCCACCTCGTAGTAGTCCTCGGTGCGGTAGTGATAACCGACCATGCTCCGAGCATGTTCTGCCGGATCGAATGCTTCCCCGTCGGTTGCTGCCGCACCGGACTCCGCTACCTGCTCTGCCACTGTTGTCCCACCGTCTCGTACCCCACTGTTCACCATTACTGGAGCAACCTACCCAACAACGGCGTTCGTTGGCCAGGCCGGCGGGTTCAAGCCGAGCGGTGTCGCGGGGAGTCGTGGTAGCCCACCATGCCCACCATCGAGGCGTGTTGCGACGGCACAACGTTGGCGATCGTGGCACCACGCGGGTGATGCCGACGCGATGCGACCGCGTCGACGGCCATCAGAGCCGCACCGTGCGCGGTGAGGGACTCCGGATTGGCAGGCGCGACGACCGGCAGCATCAGATCACGACGAAACAGGCGCCGAAGCGTCGGGATGTTGGCGCAGCCACCGACCATCACCAGGGCATTCACAGCGCAGGGAGCGTCGACGATGACACTGGCCACCCAGTCCTCCAACGAACGAATGCTGCGCTCGAGCACATCGTCGAAGGTGTTGCGCCACAATCTGACCGGACCACCGATGAAGGGTCCGGCAACCTCCGCCACCCGCAGCCGGGAAAGCTGCTCGCGTGCCGTGCGGATCGACACCGTCAATTCTGCTCGGGCGCGATCGGACGCCAACTCGTCTGCTCCGTACGTCGAGAGCAGGTAGCGCGCGACCTGCTCGTCGCAGCTGTTGCCTCCGAACAGCGTGGTGCGCACCGAACTGAAGACCGTACCGGTGGCCGGGTCTGCGACGGACACCGTGGTGCCGGATGCCCCGACGTCACAGATCGCAACGGTTCGAGCGCCCTCGAGCTGGCCCGTGCCCTGCAGATACCGCAGCTGAGCACCGAGTTCGGACGCGACCAGCAGGCGATCGGCCTCGTACGTGGAGTAGGCGGACGTACGCGCGCGAGCACCGGGATCGTCCGGCACGGCCAAGACGATGTCGGTTCTGTCGACCATCTGGTCCCGCGACATGGAGTCCAGCAAGTCGAGGGCGACCTGAAGGTGGTCGTCAGGATCGAACGAGTGGACGATGTGGGCCGACCGCACCGACTCGTCGATCGCATCGACTGCGACCCCTCGGGCAGTGGCAGAACCCACCGAAACACCAAGGACTGTTCTCATGATTCCTCGACTCGACTTGCTACTCCGACCTGCCGATAGTAACCGCCGAACCGCCGTCTGGACAGCAATATCGGTATTTGAATGAACTTTCGGTTTGTTTTGGGAGATATAACAAGCAGCAGGATGCGAGTCGTCCGATCTCAGGCGACGTGATCGAAAGGATCTCGACGGTCCGCCAGCAGCGGGCCCCATTCCTCCTGCGCCGACATCATCGCCGCACAGTCGACACCGTTGTCCGAGTCCATCCCACGCGCGGCCGCGACGATGGAACGAGCGGACTGCACGAGCGAGACGTCGAAACGGAAGCTGTGCGCCGCCAATTCGGCGAACGCATCCTCCGGACTGCAGCCACGCAGCGCGATGAGAACACCCACTGCCCTGTCGATGGTTGTGCGGGTCACCGGTCCTGCTGCGGAATGATCGGTCATCGGATACTCACCGTCTACTGGTCGATCACCCGATGGTAGCGAGGCGTGAGCAGAAGTTCAGGTGTCGGAGTCGAATTCACATACCCGTCACGCGAAGGACTTGTCCAAGTATCAAAACCGCTCGCTCACAATGCAATCAACGACTCGAACGTCATTCGACCGGATCCGCCGACGGTGCTGCATCGGTGGTGGGCTCGGCGGTCTCCGGAACCTCGGTGGTCGGCTCGGACGGCTCGGTGGGCGGCACCTCGGTTTCGGGTTCCGGCTCGGGATCGACGGTCGGAGTTTCCTCTCCACCCGAGCCGCCACCGCCAGAATTCCCGCCGCCCGGTTGACCGCCGCCCGAGTGGCCACCACCCGAAGCCCCGCCGCCCGAAGCGCCGTCGGAGTCGCCACTGCCGGCGTTGCCGCCTCCGCCGGTGACCACGCCGGGTCTGCCGCCACCCGAATCGACGGCACGGGAGTTGCCGCCACCCGACGACACCTCGCCGTTCGGAGTGGGGACCGAACCCCCGAGGACTGCGTCACTCCAGTCGGCGATTGAAATCGGCCCGTACACCGGGGCCTCGAACAACCCCGCCTCGACGGGCGGAACAGTAGACGGGGCAGTAGGCGGGACCGCCGAATCGGCAATGACCGCCACCGACGTCGACACGGCTCCGCCGTCTTCGCTCGACGGCATCTCGGCGGTGTCGACCACGGGATTCTGTGTCGGATCGGCCGCCGCCAGTGCCCACACCGTGGCTCCGCTCAGTGCCGCGAGAACCGCAACGCCCAATCCGATCATCGTCAGCCGCGCGCTGCGTGGCGTGCCCGTCCCGGCCCCGGCAGAGCCACTCCGGCCCTCGTCACCCGTCGCAGCAGAGACGGACACAGGCTCGGCGAGGGCGGCCTTGGCTCCGATCAGTGCCGCAGCAATTCCCAACGGAACCGCGGAGTTCAACCGCGGATCTCCGGCATCGACTACCCCGACGTCACGAACATCGTGGGCGGCCAGAGCAGCGCGAACGGTCCCACAGAGCGCGATGCTGTCGCAGACCACCCCGGAACCGCTGATCAGCAGGTCGTTCTGGGCCGCCTGCACCCTCATGATTCCGAGCATCGTCGTGACCGCGTCACCGACACCCCCGGGAACCGAGGAAACGGAGACGGTGCGAGTGGAAATGGGCCCGAGTTCGGGCAGATCGGCCTCTACCAGCGAAGCGGACACTTCTTCGACACCGACGTGCACTCCGAGTGCAATGGCCATGATCGTCGACTCCCCCGAACTCGATTCCGACTCAGAGTACTCTTCGAGCCTCGAATCGGGGAAATATACCGCTTTCCGTGATCAGAACTCCAATCTGCCGGCCTCGTCCCGGGCCATCTCGGCGGCGCGGCGCTCGCGCTCGAAGAGCAGGCCGAAGGTGAAACCGTTCTCCCCCGCCGTCGTCCCTGCCCGCGCGCCGAGAGTCCGCAGAATGTCCGCCGCGATCACCGCGTCCTGATGCTCTCCCAGCACCTCCTGAATTGTCTTGAAGTGCTTGATGTTCGCTTTCGACACCTTCTTGTCCGTCACCGGTGCCACCAGCTCGGCCGCATACCGTGCACGTTTCGATGCCTTCCGTGCGCGATGCAAAGCCTCGTCGTCGGTGCCGCGCACGGCACTCTTCGTGCGATCGATCGTTTTCTTCCCTGCCTTACGGGCAAGCTTGATCAACACGCGATCGGTGACCTCGCCGTCGATCGGTAGCCCGCGCGACCACTCGGATAGCGTCGTGAGCAGCGCGCGGTAACGCTCTCCGTCGAGTTCGGTCATCGCCGCCTCGCGGTATCGAATCTGCTCGGCCAACAGATCGTTCTCGATGCGCGACGCGACCGGCCCGAGCACCAGTTCGGGCGGCAGTTCGCGCAACGCAGCGGCGAACCGAGCACGCTGCACCTGACGATCTCGTACCTCACCGAGAATGCTTGCATACCAGGATAGTTCGGCCTCCAAGTGCGCGGCGGGCTCGTCCTCGAACAGACTCCCGAACACGCGGAGGGTACTGCGGTATCGCCGAATCGCCACCCGCGTGGAATGAATCGGATCCAGCCCTCGGCGCAGGTAGACATCGCCTGCGACGATCGCCTGTGCCTGTGCATCGAGATAGTCCGCGAGCAGGGCTGCCCCGGGTTCGGCGGGAACCTGGCGCACCACCGACAGCGCCCGATCCAACTTCGACGGATGCGCCGACGGCCGAGCACCGGCAGCGCGCAATACCTTGCCCGCCTTCTTCAGAAACGACTCCGAGCCTGCGGGTCCGAGTTCCACCTCGACCTCCCGCCACCGCGGACCGGTCGCGCCGCCGATCAGAACGACAGAGACCTCGTCGTCCGCGATCTCCGCAACCACCGCCCCGTCGGCGTCGGACACGGTGTGGATCGTTCGACGCGTCGTCAGAGTCGCGACCGCGGACAACTCGCCGCCCATCACCGCACCGCGCAGCACGTCGTTCAGCTCGTCCGGCACCGCATTGTGCGCACCGTTGCCCAGAGGGAGCCGAATCTCGGTCCGCGCCTTCTCCGCCGGGACCTTCGCATGCCAGCCGTTGTCGGAATCACCGGTACGACGCCGCACCGTGATTCCGCGTCGCAACAGATCGTGGCCGACGGTATCGAAGTACTCACTGCTCAGGTCGGTCTCGCTCGACTCCAGTGCGCCGCCGGTGGGCACCAGCGAAGCGAGAGTGGGCAACTGGAACTCTGCGTCGACGTCGAACTTGTCTTCGCGCTCGGTCTGAATCGACTCCATACCGCTCATCCTGCCTCGAGTACCGGGGCAGGCGGAGCCGGAAAGCGCAGACCGGTCAGCGACGCGGAAAGTCGAAGTCCGGGAACGGAAAATCGAACGTTCGAGTCGCCCGCGTGGTGGTCGTCGGATGCGTCGTCGTGGCGGTGGGCTTCGTTGTGGTCGGACGAGTCGTAGCGGCAGGTGGGACCGCCGTCGGCACCACGGTCGGTCGATCGACGGTCGGCCTGTCGGGTGCCGTCGTCTCCGCGATGTCGGACGGGGAACTCGTCGTGGCCACGGTGCGCCGCGTGGCCGTGGCGCTCTGAGCGTCCGTCGTGGTCGGGGCCTCGGGCGAGGACGACGGTGCCGGCGCGGCGACCGGAGTGGACGTCTGCGCCGTCGTGGTCGCGAGCGGCACCGACGACCCAGCAGGCGCGGCGGGTGATCCGTCTGCGGCAGGCACCACGGACTGCGACCGAGCGGTCTGCGAGGAATCCTGCGATATGTTCACCGCCGGTGCCGGATCGTCGCCGCCGGTTCGCGCAGCCGCCGTGACCACGGTGCCGGCTGCACACACAGCGACGAGCGCCGCGAGCGCGCCACCGAGATGCCGAGCCTTGTTTACCCTGGTCATTCGCTTGGAGGACGTGTCGCTGTGTCGCGGGCGCTTGGAAACCACCGGGGCAACCGCAGCCACCTGTAGGTCTGCGGACTCCCGATCCACGGCAGCGAACCGATCGGTGAACACCTCGGGTGGTGCGGGCGCGGGACGCAGACCCACAGTCCGAGCGATCCCGGCAGCGCCGTGCGCCGCCAGCAGTTCGGGCTGTTCGGGCACATAGACCGGCATCGACACCGCGTCGAACAGGACCTGCCGAATTATCTGCATGTTGGCACCACCGCCGACGGCGACGATTGCGTCGACGTGAACGCCCTGCGCGCCGACCGCGTCGAGCACGTCGACGGCCATCGAGACGGCTCGGTGCACGGCATCGCCGATGAGCTCGTCCAGATTGCCGCGCCACAGCGATGCGCGTCCGCCGACGAACGGTCCGGCAATGGACACGCTGCGCAGCAGAGCCAGTTCGTGTTTCCCGTCGCGGACATCGTGAACGAGTCGCCTGCGAGCCTCGACCGTCAGTGCCTCGGCCGCGCCGAACGTCGCGATGAGGTGTTCGCTCAGCACCCGATCACAGTCGTCACCACCGAGAGCGTCCGTCCGACGCGACGCGAGAACATCGCCGCTGTCCAGGTCCACGACGGAGACCGAGGTACCGGATGCGCCGACGTCGAACAGAGCGACGCAGCGCTCGCCTGCCAGCACACGCGTCTCACGCAACGCACCCAACTGGGCACCGAGTTCGGACACGAGCACAACGCCGTCGGAGAAGTCCTGGTCGTAGGCCGTTCTGGGATCACTTTCGCGCAGTGCGAGCACCGGATAGAAGTCCGCGGACGCGTACTCGGTCGCCAGATTGTGTACCGATGCGATGACGGCATCCCACGGATCGGGGGCGAGGCCGTTGGGTGCGGGCCGGGTTGCGACGGGCTCGTGCACTTCCAGGACGGCACCGGGGTGAGCGTTGTCGCTGATCACGCTGCGGAGACCACTCGACCCCAACGAAGCGCCGAGTACGGACACATCGGGAACCGCGGACACTAGAAACCTCGCTCTGGTAGGCCCCAACCCACGTCAGCTCACCAGAGTACCGCTACAACCGGACATTCGCCATGTTTTACCGCGAGGAAACAAACCGTTCGATCGTTTACTCGACGCTCGACCGAACGAAATTCAGGTAGGCCTTCGAAGGCGTCGGCCCGCGCTGGCCCTGATACTTCGACCCGACCGCGGCGCTGCCGTACGGATTCTCGGACGGCGACGACAGCCGGAACAGACACAGCTGCCCGATCTTCATGCCCGGCCACAACGTGATCGGGAGGTTGGCGACGTTGGACAGCTCCAGCGTGATGTGGCCACTGAAGCCGGGATCGATGAAGCCTGCCGTCGAGTGTGTGAGCAGCCCCAGCCGTCCGAGCGAGCTCTTCCCCTCGAGCCGACCGGCCAGGTAGTCCGGCAGCGTCGTCAATTCCAGCGTGGAGCCGAGAACGAACTCACCCGGATGGAGTACGAACGGCTCACCTGCCGCAGGTTCGACCAGAGTCGTCAACTCGTCCTGCTGTAGCGACGGATCGATGTGGGTATAGCGGGTGTTGTTGAACACCCGGAAAAGCTTGTCGAGTCGCACATCGACACTCGACGGCTGAACCATCGACGGGTCGAACGGTTCGATCGCCAGGTTTCCCAGAGTCACTTCGGCACGGATGTCACGGTCGGAGAGCAGCACCTCTGCAGGCTACTGGTCCTTGGCGGCCCACCGCGACACACCCGAGCCCCGATCACAACGCATAGCTCCGCAAAGGAAAAGCCGGACAATCGAACGGCACCACCATTCGCATTCGAGGAACTCCTATCAGGAAGACTGAAATGACAATTCTGTTCGACGTCCCCTCGTATTGGGATCACCGATCCCAATGCCACGTTCTGGCCACCACTCCCACCGAAAATCCGGAGTTGTGGGAACAATTCCTGGACGGCGCAGAGGAAAGCTATCTGCGACACGGTGTGACAACCGCACTCGAAATGTCGACCATTCGTGACGGCGGCACCACAGCACTGTTCTTCGCCGCACTCGACCGAACCGGACAAATAGTCGGCGGGGTACGGGTGCAGGGGCCGTATTCCTCGGTCGATCAATCGCACGCACTGATCGAATTCGCCGCATATCCCGACGGCCTACGCCACGTACACACCATGCTCGACGAACGCATCGGCCACGGCGTCGTCGAACTCAAGTCAGCGTGGGTGGCTCAGGACGCACCCCACGGCCGCGCCGTCACCGCGATGATCGCGGAATCACCCGCGTACAGCACTGCACTTCTCGGCGCGCGCTATGCCCTGGCGACCGCGGCCTCCCACGTCCGCACCGCCTGGCTCGACACCGGAGCGGTCATCGCCACCCAGATCGCGCCGATTCCCTACCCCGACGAACGCTATCGTACCGAGGTGTTCTGGTGGGACAGAACAACACTGGCATTCAATGCCGATCTGGCAACCTGGCGCCGGATGCGGCACAACACGGTCACCCTGCTCGCACACCGCCGCGCAGCCGTCGCACTCGAGGAAGCAGTCGCATCATGAACGACCGAACCACAGCCGGCGACCACTGGAAGCCTGTGATATTCGACGAGACGGACGCCACACAGCGCGCCGCCCTCGACGAACTCAGACGAGATTCCAGCCTCACATTCATGGACGAGCGGCAGACGCAGAGAAAGGGCCTGCACTCATTGCTCCCCAGCCCTGAGCAGAGCATTCTCGACGAAAGAGACAGATGGGTTTTCTTTCCTTGGCGAAAGACGGTCGTCGCCCTACTCGGACCGAACTCGTTTCGACACCTGAGGCTGGCCAGAAACAGGAACAAGATAACCCTGGCGGAACAGAATTCCTTGGGAGATCTCACGATAGGAATCATCGGCCTGAGCGTCGGGCACGCCATTGCCCACACCCTTGCACTCGAAGGTATCTGCGGGACGCTTCGCCTCGCCGACTTCGACGAGATCGAACTTTCCAATCTCAATAGAATTCCGGCGTCCATCCTCGATCTCGGCGTCAACAAGGCGGTCGTCGCAGCCCGCCGCATTGCCGAGATCGACCCGTATCTGCGCGTCGAAATCGCCGAGGACGGAATCACCGAGAACACCATCGACGAGTTCTTCGACGGACTGGACCTGCTCGTCGAGGAATGCGACTCCCTCGATGTCAAGGTCCGCGCCCGCGAGGCAGCCCGCTCGCGACGCATCCCCGTACTGATGGAGACCTCCGACCGTGGACTTCTCGACGTCGAACGCTTCGACCTCGAACCCGACCGCCCGGTGTTCCACGGAGTCCTGGGCGAGATCGACTCCACGAGCCTGCGAGGGCTGGGCACCCGCGACAAGATCCCGATCGTGCTGGATCAGCTCGACGCCTCGCTGCTCTCGGCCCGCATGGCAGCCTCGATGGTGGAAGTGAGCGAAACGATAGAGACCTGGCCGCAATTGGGCGGCGACGTCCAACTCGGCGGTGCCACCATCGCCGCAGCCGTTCGACGCTTCGGCACCGGAGCGAACCTGCCCTCCGGACGAATCCGCATCGACCTCGACACCCATCTCGACGCGCTCGCGGCCCCGAACCCGACGCGGAGGGCGCAGCAGACCTCGGTCGACACCGCCGTCGACGCTCACCGCACGTCCGTCGATCCCGACGGGCTCGTTCTCGACGCTGCCCGCCGAGCGCCGTCCGGTGGAAACAGCCAGCCGTGGACGTTCACCCGCGACGCACGCACCGTGCGCATCGGGGTCGATCGTGCCCGAACCTCGACCCTCGACATCGCCTTCCGCGGCAGTTACGTGGCAGTCGGTGCGGCCGCCTTCAACGCGCGAGTGGTGGCTTCCGCGCAGGGCAGACTCGACCGCACCGAAGTCACCGAGCGCGGAGTCGAGATCACGCTGAGTGCGGGTGGCCCGCAACCCGTCGAGGATCGACGCCTGCTCGACGGGGTTCTCGAGCGGTGCACCAACCGGGAAATGGGTACCGGCGCACCCCTGGACGCGAACATCGCCGCCGACATCGCTGCTGCGGCAGCAGCAGAAGGTGGACGGGCAGTGCTGCTGACGGCACCCGAATCCATTGCGGCGGCCGCGAATGTCCTCGCCGCGGCGGATCGAATCCGGTATCTCACACCGCACCTGCACCGCGACATGTTCTCGGAGTTGCGCTGGCCGGGAGATCTCGATCCCGATCGAGGAATCGAGGTCTCGACGCTGGGGATCGACGACGCTGACCTGTCCAAGCTCGAGATCGTCAAGCGGCCGGACGTCATGGAGCTGGTTCACGACTGGGACGCCGGCGCTGCACTGGGGACCGACATGCGCGATCGAGTGCTGTCCAGTTCGGCACTTGCAGTGATCGTCGTACCCGGAGCGACCGCAGAACATTACATCAGAGGAGGATCTGCAATGGAGAACGTATGGGTAACTGCGCATTTGCACGGATTGGCAGTACAACCGGTTTCCCCTGCGTTCCTCTACGCGCGTACCGAGGAGGAATACCGGCAACTGTCGACGCACCATGCAGAAACGCTGCAGCAGTTGAGTTTCGAGTTCCGCACACTGCTTGAAATGGAAACCAGCGAGTCCGTTGCGCTGGTGTTGCGGCTCAGTTGCGCCCCGAAAACCACGATACATAGTCGCAGACTTCCTGTTTCAGCGTCTGTATCGGGGTAGAGTTTCGGCGGAGACCAGGGGGAACAGTCCTGCACTGTGTCCACGAGAGGCGGGAGTTGAGCCCTGGAGCACAATCGGACGCTCGAGGTCCTCGTCACCGGCGTCGCAACCGAACTCATGGGTGTCGATTCGGCGACGGTGCGCGAGGCGTACGACTCCGTACTGCGGCAGCTCGTGGACTACCTCGGCATCGACTTCAGCTTCCTCCGACACAACGATTTCGAGGCCAGGGCCACCAGACTCAGCGCGGAATGGCCACCGCGACTGAGCGTGCCCGATCCGGATCCACTGGCAGTGGTCTACTTCGACGACGCAGACTCGGTATTCCGTCTGGCCGAAACACTGACCGAACCGGCAGTGTTTCGGCCGGATCCGGAGCAGGAGGACTACCGCCGACGCGTCGAGGAGGGGTCGGGATTCTCCGCGACCTCGATGGCCGTCGTGCCGCTGCTGCACTCCGGACGCACCACCGGCATCCTCGGCTTCATCAAGATCGGCGACCGAAGTTGGTCCGAGGCAGAACTCAATGCGCTCAAAGCAATTGCGGCACTGCTCTCTCAACTACAGGCGCGAGTGATCGCCGAGGAACGGCTTCGCTTCGCGGCGCTCCACGACCAACTGACCAAACTGCCGAACCGCACCGCCCTCGCACAACACCTCCGCGAACGGCTCGACCCGTCCATGCCCGGTCCTGTCGCCGTGATGCACATCGACCTCGATCGACTCAAGGCACTGAACGACTTTCTGGGCCACCTCGCCGGTGACCACTACCTCGAGACCATCGCCGATCGACTGCAGAGCTTCGTCGGCAAGTCGGTCGGTCTCGCCGCACGCCTGGGCGGCGACGAGTTCCTGGTAGTACTGGCCGGCCCGTGCTCCGCCCGCGTCGCGACACACCATGCCGAGATGATCGCCGACGCAATGAACGCCCCCGTCACCCTCGGAGTCGAACGCATCAGCAGAAGCGCAAGCATCGGAATCGCCTTCGGCCAACCGGGCAAGCACACCGCCGAGTCGCTTCTGCGGCAAGCAGATCAGGCCGCCCTGGTGGCCAAACGCGCGGGCGGCCACAACATCGCCCTGTTCACCGAAGAGATGCACGCCGAAGCCGAACTCCGCAACGACGTCGAGATCCATCTGCGCGACGCCATCGCAGGCGACTCGCTCACCCTGCACTTCCAGCCCGAAGTGGACCTCGTCACCGGACGCATCACCGCAGTCGAAGCACTGGTCCGATGGCAACACCCCACCCGCGGACTGCTTCCCCCGTCCGCATTCATCCCCGTCGCCGAGGAAACGAACCTTGCCGGTGAACTCGGCCGCTGGGTCCTCGACCGCGCCTGCCGCACCCTCGCCGACTGGCAACGCGAGATCCCCCACCTCGACATCGCAATGCGCGTCAACATATCCCCCGTCCAGCTGGTCACCAACGGATTCGTCGGAGCCGTCGCCAGAGCACTCACGGAGTTCTCGATAGCCGGCCCCGACCTCTGCCTCGAGATCACCGAAGTGGCAGTGGTGCAGGACCTTTCCCGTACCCGCGTGACGCTCCGCGAGCTCCGTGAACTCGGCGTGCAAGTGGCCATAGACGACTTCGGCACCGGATACAGCTCCCTGTCGCACCTCAAGGAACTCCCCGTCGATGCGCTCAAGATCGACCGAGCCTTCGTCACCGACCTCGGTGCCAGAGACACCGGCGACGTGGCCATCGTCCAGTCCATCATCGGACTCGCCGACGCATTCGGACTGAACATCATCGCCGAAGGCGTCGAAACACAGAGCGCCAGAAACACCCTGATCGAATTGGGCTGCACCCGCGCACAGGGCTACCTGTTCTCCAAGCCGGTAGCAGCACCCGACGCCCTCACCCTGCTGCACGGCGTGCGAATCGACATCTGAACGCCCTGGTAACCTTCGAGCCGACACCACACGCCGGTGTAGTTCATTGGTAGAACGCGACCTTCCCAAGGTTGAGAGGCGGGTTCGATTCCCGTCACCGGCTCCACTACTGCTCATCGAGTCGTTCCTGCAGGCTCCACTCC
Organism: Rhodococcus sp. 15-2388-1-1a; assembly: GCF_002259145.1. Taxonomy (NCBI): domain Bacteria; kingdom Bacillati; phylum Actinomycetota; class Actinomycetes; order Mycobacteriales; family Nocardiaceae; genus Rhodococcus; species Rhodococcus sp. 15-2388-1-1a. Next base: position 54,567 of record NZ_NPFP01000013.1, read on the forward strand.
TGCCCCTCTCGAGTCGTTCCTGCAGGCTCCACTCCTGCCCCTCTCGAGTCGTTCCTGCAGGCTCCACTCCCGGGTCCCCGTAGTCGCTCCCGCCTCGTACGCATCGCTGAACTCACAGACACTGCCTAGTCACTGCGGTCACTCCTGAAACAAACCGACCACCGACCAATATCGGTCGGTACCCTTGCTTCCGACCGGTAGCACTGGTGAATTCATTCATTGTATTCGCAAGAATTCCTGCATTCCAGAAGAAACTTCTACCGCCTACTTTGTCGTGCTAGAAATCAAATGTCGACATTTGTTCACCGACATATGACCTGACAGGAATCCCCCTCATGCGATCACTAATAACAATTGTCGCGGTCACCTTGACGACGATGGCCGTGGCCGTCTCGTCGGCGACCGCAGCCCCGTCACTGGCCGCACCCCCGAGAACCCAAGGCGGAGCAGGAACCCTTCTGTGGGAAGATCAATTCAACGGGTACGGCGGGCCCGACCCCGCCAAGTGGGGCTTTCAGACCGGCCGTTGGGGCGCGAGTTCCGGTGAGCAGCAGTACTATACGGATTCCTGGAACAACGCCAACCAGTTCAACGGCTCCTTGAACATCACCGCGCGGCGGGAGAACCCACCGGACCGCAAGCGGGCACCGTACAACTTCACCAGCGCCCGCGTGGTCAGCATGGGCAAGCAGTCGGTGACGCCGCCGGTACGCATCGAAGCATCGATCAAGATGCCGAGCGCCCGAGGCCTGCTGCCCGCATTCTGGACCCTCGGCCTACAACCCGGTGGCGAATATTCATGGCCCAGCCAAGGGGAAGTCGACATCGTCGAAATTCCCGGACTGTACGGACCTTCATTCAATTTGCACGGACCCTCGAAGTGGAACTCCAATCAAGATGTGAAGACCGGCGGAAGCATGAATCCGGTCGACAACGGGTTCCACACCTACCGAATCGACTGGCTACCGAACAGCATCACCTGGTTCGTCGACGGAGTCGCCCGGTTCTCCCTGACTCAGGCCCAGTACGAGGCAAAAGGCGGCAATTGGAAGGCCTTCTCGGGCACCTGGCCGCACTACATCCTCTTCAACGTCGCCGTGGGCAACAACTGGGTCGGCAAGACATTGAACAGCACACCGTATCCGCAGACGATGAGTGTCGACTGGCTGCGCGTGAGTCGCCTCTGACCTGCAGAGCAGCAACTGCTGTCCGCTCGGGGCCCAGCCACTACGGCTGGGCCCCGAGCGGTGTGCGCATCCGGCACGAATTCGACGACAGAACAATTCTTGTGACTTTTATCAGCTCCGACCTCTTTTCATAGGAACATTCCACAGTTCGAGGAATATCGTCGATCCATGCGCGGACCACGGCGGAGTCTGATCACCCTCGTAATCGCCGCTGCCGCTGCACTGCTCGCGCCCTCCGCACACGCAGGGCCGGTGATGCCCATCGCCGCGGCCCCCGAGCAACCCGATCACGCAGATGCCATTCGCTACGCGGCATCGAATCGCGACGCCGCCCCGCCCGGAGCCAACGACATGAGCTGCAAGCCCACCGCAGCCCACCCGAATCCCGTCGTCCTGGTGCACGGCACCGACGCCACCGCGTACTCGGACTGGGCCGGCTTCGCACCGATTCTGAAAGCAGCCGGATTCTGCGTCTTCGCCATCAACTACGGCACGTCACCGGACGGCAAATCCAACGGCTACGGCGTCATCGAAGACAGTGCAGCACAACTGAAGGCGATGACGTTGTCGATACTCCGGGCGACCGGCGCCGCCGCAGTCGACGTGGTCGGCTACTCGCAAGGTGCCGCGGTCGCTCGGTACTTCGTCAACAGGCTCGGCGGTGCCTACGTGGTCGATCGCTGGGTGGGGATTGCATCGCCGACCTACGGCGGCACCATGTACGGAGTGTCACCCGTCGTGCAGGCGGTGCCGGGCGCAACCGGTGTCCTGGCAAGCGAATTCGGCCCGGGTCTGGCTCAACTGATGGCCGGATCCGACTTCCTCGACCGACTCAATGCAGGCGGCGACACCGTGCCGGGGGTGGAGTACACGTCCATCGCAACCAGGGTCGACGAGGTCATTCAGCCGTACACCAATGCGCTGCTTCGGGATCCGGGAGCGCACAACATCGTGGTGCAGGACGTGTGCCCCGATACCGAGGTAGCGCACTTCACGTTCACCTACGATCCCACCGCGCTGCGGCTGGCGCTCAACGCTCTGGACCCGGCGAACTCGCGTCCCCCGACCTGCGTACCGGTGCCGCTGGGAGCCGGAATCCTCGACGTCGTCCTCGCCAGCCACTGACCCTTCAGGTCAGGAGCTGATACGCCCTGAGCCCGACGTAGAGTTCCGCGGCCTGAACCGGATCACGGAAGTCGCGACCGGTGAGCTCGGCAATTCGACGCAGCCGATACAACACCGTATTGCGGTGGTAGTGCAGCGATTCGGCGGCATCGCGGGTGGAACCGCCGCACGAGAACCAGGCGTCCAGGGTGTCCAGCAGGCTCTGCCGTTCGGCTCGCGGCAACGCCAGCAGATCACCGAGTATCTGACGTGAGGCGACCCGGCCCGATTTCGGATCGCGGACCAGCAGGAGCGGTACCGGCACGGAGTCGTAGCGCACCGGTGTGGACGGTGCGGCCTGGCTCGAGGTGCACGACCTCGCCAGCCGGGCCTGGCCCACGGCGTCGCCGATACCCGACGGGGACCGGAAGACCGAACTCACCCCCACCCGTCCCGGACACAGCTCGCTGAGGGTGACCAAGGCCGAATCGATCTCCGATTCCGTTGCGGCACAGATCAGCCCGACGCTACCGTCCACCTCGGCGTCCCATACCGATTCGGCACCCGCGGTACGGAGGCGAGAGATCAACTTGTCGATCCCCACCGCTGCGGTCAACGGCTCCTGCGAGACCACCGCGAAGTAGCCGTGGTCGGGAATGCGAAACGTGCGCAACGCGTCGGCGGCCGCAGTCGGATTGGCACCGTGATCGGCGAAGAGCACCCGGATGAGGCGGCCACGGGCCTCGGCGCTCTCGCGGGCACGCATGTCCGCGCTCTCTCGATAGGCTTCCGCGGCCTCGTCGGAGTACACGTCGACCAGAGCCCAGACCTGGGCGGCCATGTCCAGCAGCGCATGACTGGCCCGGCCGTCCGAACGTTCCATCAACTCGTCCCAGACCAACCTGCCGCCCAGCCTGAAAGCATGCAGCAGGGCAGCCAGCGGTACCCCCTGCTCGGCTTTGAGTCGGCCCGCGTCCCGCGCCGACTCGAGTCGCATGGGAGCACGACCGGACAGCTTGCCCAGCATCGACGCCAGATTGCTCCGCGACGCCTCGTAGAGCTGCTCGGTGGTGAGCAGCGTCGATTCGAGGTAGGCGTGCTCGGCCCCCAGGATCCGTCGCACCAGTTCCGTCGCCAGGTCGTCGACGCCGTCGAGCATCGTCGCGGCCAGATCGGTCGGTGACGGATGCACATCGAACTCGGTCGCGGTCATGGCAGAACTCTAGCCTTACCCGTGTAAGCCACACCACAGCCACATTGTGCGACGGCACAAACCGTCGCATCCGATTGAGGCCCGTGGCCCATAGCGCCAGGCGACCGAGTGCGACCACAATCACAGTGAAGCCGTGTACCCGAACGACGAGTGGAGCCGAAAAGTTGACCAGCGACGTGACCCCACACCTGCAATCCGTACCGAAGACGGGACCCACCGACGCAGTCGACTCGGCACTCGCCGATCTGGTCGAGGGAGAGAAGAACTGGGGACGTCTCACCCTGGCCGAGCGTCGGGCCATCCTCGAACGCGTGCATGCGCTGACCACAGCTCACGCGCAGGAGTGGGTGACGGCGGCAGCGTCGATCAAGGGCCTCGACGCCTCGTCCAGCCTCGTCGGAGAGGAATGGCTGTCGGGTCCGTACTCGTTCCTGAACGGACTCGGCACCGTGGCACACACGCTTGCGGCGCTCGAGGCCGACAGCAGCCCACTGGCCGGTGCCACGTTCGGTACGGCGCCCGGTGGACGCACGACGGTGTCGGTACTGCCCCTCAACATCTTCGAGCGACTCCTGCTCAACGGGTTCACCGCCGAGGTTTGGCTGAAGCCCGGAATCGACCGTGCAACCGCACAGCGGACCGCGGGCCTCGCCCAGCTCGATCCCACCAGCACCGCAGGCATCGGAGTGGTGCTCGGCGCAGGCAACATCACCTCGATCGCGCCGCTGGACGCGCTGTACGAACTGATCGCCTTCAACCGAGTCGTCGCGCTCAAGCTCAACCCCATCATGGATCCACTGCTGCCGGTGTTCGAGAAAGTCCTCGCACCGCTCGTGGACATCGGCGCACTGCGCCTGCTCACCGGTGGAGCCGACGTGGGCACCTACCTGGTCCAGCACGACAGCGTCGACCACGTTCACATGACCGGCAGTGCCATCACGCACGACGCGATCGTCTTCGGTCCCGGCCCGGACGGAGCTGCGCGCAAGGCGGCCAACGACCCGATCCTCACCAAGGAGATCTCCAGCGAACTCGGCGGCGTCTCGCCCACCATCGTTCTGCCCGGTGAGTGGAGCCGTGCCGACATCGAGTTCCAGGCCGAACACATCGCCACCCAACGCCTGCACAACAGTGGATACAACTGTGTCGCTTCACAGGTCGTCGTTCTGTCTTCGGAATGGAAGCAGCGCGACGAATTCGTCGCCGCCCTGCGCGCCGCCCTCGACCGCGCGCCTGCCCGAGCGCCCTACTACCCCGGCAGCGACAAGCGAGTGTCCGACGCCACCGCCACCTACCCGTCCGCCGAACGCCTCGGCGAGCGCGGTGGCCGCGTGCTCATCACCGATCTGAACCCCGGTGAATACGCACCGCTGCTGCAGACCGAGTACTTCGCCCCGGTCATGGGCATCATCGAATTGCCTTACAGCGGAGCAGCATTCGCCGCCAAGGCAGTGCAAGCCGCGAACGAGGAATTCACCGGAACACTCGGCATCAACATCATCGGCACCCCCGCCACCATCAAGGGGCTCGGGGAGAAGTTCGACACCATGCTCGCCGACCTGCGCTACGGCACCATCGCCGTCAACGCCTGGACGGCCATCGGATTCCTCACCGCAGCGGCCACCTGGGGCGCATTCCCCGGCCACACCGTAGACGACGTCCAGAGCGGAATCGGCATCGTGCACAACGCTTTGCTGATCGACGGGGCCGAGCGAACAGTGGTGCGCGGTCCGTTCCGACCGATGCCGCGCTCGCTGATCAACGGCGAACTCTCCATCTCCCCGAAGCCACCGTGGTTCGTCACGAACAAAACCGCAGCATCGACCGGCAAATTGCTCACCGCATTCGCAGGTGCGCCGTCCTGGTCCAAACTGCCTGCGATATTCGCTTCCGCCCTGCGCGGCTGACACCTCTGCGCCCGCACCGACGTCAAGGACAAAGATGAGCTCACAGCACAAGACTGCCGACTACATCGTGGTGGGCGCAGGTTCCGCAGGCGCAGTGGTGGCCAACCGCCTCAGCGCAGACCCGCGCAACGAGGTGATCCTCCTCGAGGCCGGCCCCGAGGACAAGAACAAGTTCGCCCACATCCCCGCTGCATTCTCCAAACTCTTTCGTAGCGAGGTCGATTGGGATTACCTGACCGAACCGCAGCCGGAGCTCCGAGATCGCAGCATCTACTGGCCGCGCGGCAAGATGCTCGGTGGCTCGTCGTCGATGAACGCCATGATGTGGGTACGCGGATTCGCCGCCGACTACGACGACTGGGCAGCGGTGTCCGACGACTCGTGGGCTTTCCGCAACCTCGTCGGATACTTCCGCAAGATCGAGAACATCGAGGGCACAACAGCACTCGACGCGGGAACCGACGGCCCACTCATCGTCTCTCACCAGCGCAGCCCCCGCGACCTGACGTCCTCGTTCCTCGACGGCGTCGAAGAAGCAGGCTATCCGCTGGAAACCGCCAACCTGCCCGAGCCCAAGGGCTTCACCCGCACGATGGTCAACCAGAAGCGCGGAGCACGATGGAGCACCGCGGATGCCTACCTGCGACCGGCGAAGAAGCGCAAGAACCTCACCGTCCTCACCGAGGCACACGCCACTCGCGTCCTCTTCGAGGGCACTGCGGCTGTAGGCGTCGAGTACACCTCCGGTGGACAGACACACACCGTGCGCGCACACAAGGAAGTGATCCTCTCCGGCGGAGCCATCAACACTCCGCAGCTGCTGATGCTCTCGGGCATCGGCGACCAGGAACAGCTCAAATCCCACGGCATCACCGTTCAGCACCACTCACCGGGCGTCGGGCAGAATCTCCTCGACCACCTGGCCGCCCTCATCGGCTGGAAAACAGAAAGAGACTCCCTCTTCCACGCCGAGAAGATCCCCGAGTTGGTCAACTACCTCACGCGCCGACGCGGCATGCTCACATCCAACGTCGCCGAGGCGTACGGATTCATCAAGAGCCGAGAAGACCTCGCCCTGCCCGACGTGGAACTCATCTTCGGACCGGCACCGTTCTTCGACGAGGGACTCGTCGGCCAGGATTCGCACGCTGCCGTCATCGGCGCGGTACTCGTCAAACCCGAGAGCCGAGGCGAGATCACCCTCCGCTCGGCCGACCCCCTGGCCAAGCCCATCGTGGAGCCGCGCTACCTCAGCGACCCCGGCGGACTCGACCGCCGCGCCATGATCGAAGGGCTACGGGCCTGCGTTGCAATCTCCGAAACCCCATCGATGAAGAGCGAACTCGGCGACATCGTCCGCCCCAGGGTGGCGTCGAACATCTCCCCGGCGGACCTGCTCACCGAGGCCCTCGAGCAGAATGCGCACACTCTGTATCACCCCGTGGGCACGGCCCGTATGGGCAACGACGCCGACAGTGTCGTCGACGCCGAACTACGGGTGCGGGGCGTCGATCGCCTTCGCGTCGCCGACGCGTCGATCATGCCCAGCATCATCCGCGGACACACTCATGCACCGTCGGTGGTGATCGGCGAACGGGCGGCGGACTTGATCCTTCGTTGAATCCGAGTGAACCTTCGGAAACTTTCCGGTTTGGCAGTCCGGTTTGTCGGGTAACAGGTGGGCACGCTCCCTTGCAGGGGATCGAGATGGAACCCATCCGCTCGGCAAGCAGCGCCGAATGACCCACAACGCTCGAGAGACGAGCACGGAAGGTTGACCGACATGTTCACTGTTCGTAAAGCTTTGGCCGCCACCGCAATCGGTGCACTCACCATCGTCCCGCTTGCCGCATGCTCCAGCGACGAAGCGTCCGACACCACCGACGCAGCCACCTCCTCGGCATCGTCGGCCATGGAAACCACCGAGAGCATGCCCGAGCCCGCAGCCGAGGTCCCCGACCTCAGCAACGGTGTCGACACCGCAGTTGCACTCGATCCCGGCTTCACCGGCGCACTGACCACCCTGGGCCTCACGCCCGGTGTCGTCGGAACCGCCACTCTCGCAGACGGATCCATCCGATTCCCGATCACCGGCGGCGACGTCAAGTACTGGGAGCCCGGCACCGTCGACCCCTACGTCCAGGGTGAGATCATGCACGACGGCAGCGGCCTGTCGCTGACCGCCGGCGAGACCGTCGTCGAGCTCATCAACTTCGACATCGACCCGGGCACCTCGCTCCTCACCGGTGACGTCATGGTCAACGGCGAAGAAGCAGCCGCAGACGCAGTGCTGTTCGATCTGGACGGCCGCACCCTGCAGCCGCTCGCAACCGGACCTGACAACACCGCAATCCTGCAGGGCACCCAGGTGAAGATCTCGGAGACCGCAGCCGGACTGCTCAACAGCACCTTCAACACCGATGCTGTGACCCCGGGTCTGCTCGTCGGCGTTGCGACCATCACGGTCAGCACTGCCTAATCACCTCCTGAACGCCCGTGCGCGAGACGCCGCCGTGAAAGACGGTGGCTCTCGCGCACGGGTGTTTGCATCGCACGGTCAGGAGCCCGAAGATGAGAGCGTTCACGAAGATCTACGGCGGACACCCGCTGCATGCGGTCGGTCTGCTGCTCTCGTTCGCCCTCGTCGGCTACGTCGTCGCACTCGCAGGGCCGCAGACACTGTGGAACAGCGACGTGTGGTGGAAATCCGTTCTCGTGTGGTTCTTCGGATCGGTACTGCTGCACGACGCCGTACTGTTCCCGCTCTACTCGCTGGCCGATCGGCTGATCACCGGCATTCCACGCCGCCGCCTGGCCGTGTCGCCGGTGAATTTCGTTCGAGTTCCCGCTCTCGGGACAGCACTGACGTTTCTGATGTTCTTCCCCGGGATACTCTCCCAGGGCGCGGAGTCGTATCGGGCCGCAACCGGTTTGACCCAGGAACCCTTTCTCGGACGTTGGCTAGCGCTGACCGCGGTGTTGTTCACCGTGAGCGCCGCCGCCTACTTCATTCGATGGACCCTCGTACGGAGCCGAGCATGAGCGTCACCGCCGATACACTCTTCAACCGCGCAGCAGCCGGACTACCTTGCTGGATAGGTGATTCCGACGGCAGCAGGCAGCAGCTTCCCACCGCACGGTGGATGGGTGGCAGCGCCTCGTCAGCCGAGGATCGCCGCGCGGACCACGCCATGCTCAGCCGCTGTACCGGGTCCACGATCGACCTCGGCTGCGGTCCGGGTCGACTCACCGAAGCGCTTGCTCGACGCGGTGTTTCGGCACTCGGTGTCGACACCTCCCGAGCAGCAGTCGATCTGACCATCGGACGCGGCGGCAACGCCGTTCTCCGCGACCTCTTCGAGCCACTGCCCGACACCGGCAACTGGTCGTGTGTCCTCCTCGCGGACGGAAACATCGGCATCGGCGGAGACCCGGTGCGACTGCTCCGCCGGGCGGCCGACCTGCTCGCACCCCACGGAGCCGTCATCGCCGAAGTGGATGCGCCCAGCAACACGGGAATTCGGCACCGCACCGTGCGATGGGAAACCGACACCATGGTCGGCGACTGGTTCGCCTGGTCGAGTGTCAGCGCCGACGCCACCGCGGATCTCGCCAACGCCGCAGGCTTGCGAGTTGTGGACGTGGCACCGATCGACGGGCGCTGGTTCGCTCAGATGACGCTGGCTCCGCTCACCAGTTCGTGAACAGCAGATGATTGATCGCCAACGCACCGATCACCTGCAGCGCCAACCAGAAACGATGCGTCCGCATCGGCAACACCGCGGGCGCGATCAGCATCCACATCGCGAAGGGCAGCCAGATTCTCTCGGTCTCTGCCTTGCTCAACTGGCTCAGATCCGCCATCACCACCGCCGCGATCGCCGCGATCACCAACAGATTGATCGGCTGGAGCCGAGTGAGTATCCGCGGGAACGCAGCGGGCACAGCAACACCCAACGCGCAGAACAGTGCCGCGAAGTTCGCCCAGCCCCAGTACTCGAACGGGCGGTCCTTCGCGATGCCCTGGTAGTAGCGCTCCTGCACCAGTTCGTACCCGTCGTACCACCAGAATCCGTACGCGGTGAAGATCCCCGCAACGATCAGCGCGCCGATCAGCGCGCCGACGAACGGCAGAATCTTTCGCCCGGCGATCAGCACCGCGACGGCGGGCAGACCCATCAGCACCAACCCGTAGTTGAGATACACGCCGAAGCCGAGCAGTACCCCCGCGCCGATCGACGCGGGCCACAGGTAGCGCTTCGTCGAAATCGCCAGCAGCGCAATTCCCCACGCGGCGACACCGGCATAGACCGCATCGGCGGAGACGGCGATCCAGATCGCGGCCGGGGCGATGGCCACGAACGGTGCTGCACGCCGCGCCATGGTCTCGTCGCCGAGTACTCGGAGTGTCAGTACCAGCGCCACAGCGGCACTCGTGCCGACCAGCACACAGAGCGCCGCCGCCCAGGCTCCACCACCGAGGCCGAGACGGTCGAGCCAGACGAAGGTGAGCAACGCGCCGGGTGGATGACCCGACACGTGCGTCGTCCACGAATCGGCCTGGTAGTCCAGAATGCGATCGGAGAACCCGCGAAGCGTGGCGGGAATGTCGGTGATGCCGGGCACCTCGTGCAGGTACTCGTCCGTCGATGCCAGCCGGTCCACGAAGCCGCGCTTCCAACCGTCCACCATCGCCAGCGACATCGCCCAGGACGCCGACGCACCCCACACGACGAACAACAGTCGCGTCCACGACAGTCGGCGTGCCACCGTCGGCCCCCACAACACGGTGGCCACGGCGATCAGGACGGCTACGGGAGTTCCCCATCCCACATGAATCTCGCGGAAGCCGAACAGCGGTGCTGCATCGGCGAAATCACGCACCTGCTGCGGAGTTCTGTTGATGATGGGGGTGACGAGTTCGTTTCCCAGGTACGGAACGACGAACGCGACCACCACGAGCACGACGGCCAACGTGCCGGCGACGGCTTCTCTCCAGTAACGGATAGTCTTTTCTCCCTGCGGACTTGAAGGCGACCACGACTTCGGACCAGCATATCGACCCACGGTGATGGAGGATGAGTAGATGGACAACGACGCGACGGGGCGGGCCGAGATAGCCGTCATCGGCGGCAGCGGCTTCTATTCGTTCTTCGGCGGTGACGCCGAGGAGGTAGTGCTGGACACGCCCTACGGCACTCCGAGCGCCCCGATCACGTTGGGCGAGGTGGAAGGTCGGCGAGTCGCGTTCCTGCCCAGACACGGACGAAACCACGAGTACTCGCCGCACACGTTGCCGTATCGCGCCAACATGTGGGCGCTGCGGATGCTCGGAGTGCGGCGAGTGTTCGCCCCGTGCGCGGTCGGGTCCCTGGTGTCCGAGTACGGCCCGGGCACCGTCGTGATTCCCGATCAACTCGTCGACCGAACCTCCGGGCGCGCGCAGACCTACTTCGACCAGGGCGGGATTCACGTCGAGTTCGCAGACCCGTACTGCCCCACGTTGAGGAAGTCCGCGGTCCAGAACTCGGCGATCGACGGCGGCGTCATGGTCGTCGTCGAAGGTCCTCGGTTCTCCACTCGTGCCGAGAGTCAATGGTTTGCCCGCCAGGGTTGGACGCTGGTGAACATGACCGGCCACCCCGAGGCGGTCCTGGCTCGTGAACTCGAGCTCTGCTACGCACCGATCGCGTTGGTGACCGACCTCGACGCCGGCATCGAGTCCGGTCAGGGTGTCAAGGCGGTGGACGTGTTCGCCGAATTCCAGAAGAACATCGAGCCGCTCAAGGCACTGGTGCGCTCGGCCATCTCCGACGCTCCCACCGGCGACTGCCCCACGTGTCGGGTGCACACCGGCCTGACGCTGCCGATCGAACTGCCATGACGCGGGTACTGCTCACCGGCGCAGCCGGATTCATCGGTGGACACATTCTCGATGCGGCAGCCGGCTCCGGCCACGAGGTCGTAGCCGTCGACGCCATGTTGGAATCGGCTCACGGTCCCGGAGCGCGAGCCGACGGGATCATCGATCTCGATGTGCGCGACAAGGACTCGCTCGTCGACGCACTGCGCGGGGTGGACGTCGTGTGTCACCAGGCCGCTGTCGTCGGAGCAGGCGTCGACGCCGCAGATGCCCCGGCTTACGCCAGCCACAACGACTACGGGACAGCGGTTCTGCTCGCCGCGATGTACGAGGCGGGCTGTTCTCGCCTGGTTCTCGCCTCGTCGATGGTCGTCTACGGCGAAGGGCGATACATCAATTCGTCCGGCGAGACCGTCGTTCCCCGTCCCCGCACTCGCGCCGACCTCGACGCGGGATTGTTCGACAATCGAGACCCGGCATCCGGTGAACCTCTCGATTGGCTTCTGGTCGAAGAAGATTCGACGCTGGAACCCAGAAGTATCTACGCCGCGAGCAAACTGGCCCAGGAGAACTACGCCTCCGCATGGGCGGTGTCCACGGGCGGCTCGGTGGTCGCACTGCGCTACCACAACGTCTATGGCCCGAACATGCCGCGCAACACCCCGTATTCCGGTGTGGCAGCGATGTTCCGGTCGTCTCTGGAACTCGGTCGGGCCCCGACTGTCTACGAGGACGGCAAGCAGGCCCGCGATTTCGTGCACGTCCACGACGTAGCAGCCGCCAACATCGCGTCGATCGACGCGGAGGTCGACGGGTTCACCGCCCTCAACGTCTGCTCGGGGCAGCCGATCACCATCGGCGAGGTCGCCGGCATCCTCGCCGACGCACGCGGCGGGCCGACACCCGAGATCACCGGACGCTACCGAGCGGGCGACGTACGGCACATCGTCGCCAGTTCCCGACTGGCCGAAGAGACACTGGGATTCCGCGCGAAGATCATGCCGAGGGACGGTCTCACCGCCTTCGCCGACGCACCGTTGCGCGACGCCGAAGGAACGGGACCACCCCGTGTCTGAACAGGAATCGGTCACCGTCGTCATCCCCTGCATGAACGAGGCCGAATCGCTTCCGGCAGTGCTCGATTCGGTACCGGCGGGCTACCTGACGATCGTGGTGGACAACAACTCGACCGACGCCACCGCCGCTGTGGCAACTGCCCACGGAGCAACAGTGGTCTCCGAAACGGTGCCCGGCTACGGCGCAGCAGTGCACGCAGGCGTCGTCGCGGCCGACACCGACATCGTCTGCGTCCTCGACGGAGACGGCTCGATGGATCCACGCGATCTGCCGACCCTCGTGGCGGCCCTGGATCACGCGGACCTCGCCGTCGGTCGCCGCCGACCGGCGAAGGGAAGCTCTCCTCTGCACGCCAGAATCGGCAATGCCGTTCTCTCGCTTCGGCTTCGAACCAAGTACAAGCTGCCGGTACACGACCTGGGAGCCATCCGCGCGGTACGCCGTCAGGCATTGCTCGACCTCGATGTCACCGACCGCCGCTCGGGCTACCCCCTGCAGTTGCTCGTACTGGCGTCCGAAGCCGGCTGGACCGTCGTCGAACACGACGTGGACTACCGGCCACGAACAGCCGGCACGTCCAAGGTCTCGGGCTCGGTGAAGGGGACGATCGTCGCCGTACGAGATTTCTGGAAGGTGCTCTCGTGACCGTCACCGCTCTCGTCGTCGCCAAAGCCCCCGTTCCCGGGCTGGCCAAGACACGCCTCGCCGCCACGATCGGCAACGCCGCCGCAGCCGATCTGGCCGCGGCCTCGCTGCTGGACACCCTCGACGCCGTCTCGGCCGCCGACGTCGACCGCCGTGTCGTGGCCCTCACCGGCACCCTTGCCGACGCGGCTCGTGCCGAGGAACTCACCCGGGCCCTGGCGTCGTTCACGGTGATTCCGCAGCGCGGCGACGGGTTGGGCGAACGACTGGCGAACGCACACGCCGACGCGGCCACCACCGGAGCAACTCTGCAGATCGGCATGGACACCCCGCAGGTGACGGCGCAATTACTGTCCGACGCGGCCGCGTTGCTCGGCAGCAGCGACGTACTGGGATCGGCCGAGGACGGTGGCTGGTGGGCGTTGGGCCTGCGCAACCCCGACCTCGCACGGTCCTTGCTCGACGTGCCCATGTCTGCGCCGTCGACGGGCACCGACACACTCGAGGCTCTGACCGCCGCAGGAGCGTCGATCACGATGCTCCCCGAATTACGCGATGTCGATTTCGAGTCCGATCTCGACGCCGTCGCGCAATTGTGCATACCGACCAGCCGTTTCCGTATTGCCGTCACGCAATTGGAAAATTGATCGGTCGCTCGGCGCGTTCCGGTAGGTCCGTTCACACCGAAAATCCATTCGCGGCACGGAATCTCCACATCCGTTGTGGAACAGTGCGTTCGATCTGTCCGAATTGCCGGACCGTACACGACCAATTTCGAATTGCAACAAAGCCGAACCACCGTTTCACGGCGATTTCACAGACACAGGTGCTAGAAAGTGTGACATGACCGGGTTGTTGATAGGCGTAGCCGTGTGGATGGTGGTGGCGATACTCGTCGCCGTCGTCCTCGGCCGCGTCGCGCGCCGGGGTGACTCCGAAGAATTGGGGTCCACCATCGAATGGGACGTCGACACTCTCGATCACGAAGTTCACCACGAGAACTGACGGTGTTCAGTCGACCCGTTCGACGATCTGGGTCAGAATGCGAGCCGCTGCGGCCAGAGTCTCCCGCTGCTGCGGCGTCAACGCGTCCAATTGCTCCGCGAGTGCCTTTTCCCGAGCGGCTACTTCCTGACGCGCGGTCGCCGTCCCCGCATCGGTCAGCCGCAGAACCACCTGTCTTCCGTCTGTCGGATGCGGCTCCCGGCACATGAGCCCCGACTCGACCAAGGCATGCGACGACCTGGACACCGATGGCGGCTTGATCCGCTCTCGGGCCGCCAACTCCCCCGTCGTCATCGGCCCCTCACGGAGCAACGTCGTCAGAATCGACAGGTGAGCGACGGGCAATCTGTCACTGGAATGGCGCAGACGGAGCCTCCGATTCAGCCGCATCGCACTGACGGACAAATCCCTCGCCAGCCGGGAATCGGGCAGATCACTCACGCTCTCCAGATTACGACACCGAGGTGCATTCGCCCGATTTCTCGAAACAGCGGATCACTCGATTTATCCCCCCTCGAACAAACCGCTGATATGGTTCTCCTCGATTACCGGGGAGTGAATCGAAATCGGGAGAACGTCGTGAGTCGCGTGGGTTCCAGAGTATTGACCGTTGCCGTCATGGCCGTTGCCACATCACTGCTGGTCACCGGGCCCAACGCACTCGCCAATCCCAACGCGGTCAATCCCATTGCCGGACTCAACGGCACGTTCGGGCTCCCGCAACTGCAGGGTCGCGCACAAGCCGTCGCTCAGGTCACCGGGATGTCGAGCCCCAACAACACCCAGAACGTCAACATGATCGGCACCGATCTCGGCATCATGTGGGACAACGGCCGCGGCGAGGTACTGACGGCTTTCGGCGACACCGCCGGTCTCGGCGTACCCAACCTCCTGCAGGGCAGCCTGTGGTCGTGGCGCAGCAACGCCATCGTGCGTAGCAACGACCGCAACCTCGCCGACGGCATGAACTTCGACAGCGTCGTACTCGACCCCATCGGCCAGACCAAGGAGGTCGTCCCCAGCCCCAAGATCCCGTTCGTCGAGATCAGCCGAATCCCGACGGCAGGCGTGGCCGTCGGCGACAGTCAGTACCTGAACCTGATGTCCGTGAAGAACTGGGGACCCGCAGGAACCTGGGAGACCAACTTCTCCGGCCTGGCAGTGTCGAACGACAACGGAGAGAACTGGGCAGCACTGCCCGAGACCCAGCGGCCCAGCGTCGGCGGCGACCGTAACTTCCAGCAGAGCGCCTACCTGAAGGACGGCGGTTACGTCTACCAGTACGGCACCCCGCCCGGCCGCTTCAACCTCGGTCACGTCGCCCGCGTCAAGGAACAGGACATCGCCAGGCTCGGCGAATACGAGTACTGGACCGGGCAGGACTGGAAGAAGGGTGACCCGGCCGCGGCCGCACCCATCGTCGGCGGCGTCGGCGAACTGTCCGTGGCATACAACGCGACCCTCGGTCAGTACCTGATGATGACGACCGACAACGCCAACTCGATCGTGCTTCGACGCTCGCCGTCGCCCGTCGGGCCGTGGAGCGCGCCGGAGGTTCTGGTCGACACCCGCGAGGTCAGCTCCATCTACGCGCCGTACATCCACCCCTACTCGACCGGCCGCGACCTGTACTTCCTCGCCACCGTCTACCAGAACTACAACGTACTGCTGCTGCGCGCGACGCTGTAGGAACCCCCACTAGGCTTCCCCGGGTGGACGCCGCAGAGTGGGATCGCAAGTACGAAGGCCGAGAACTCGTCTACGGCGAGGCACCGAACGCAACGCTGGTGGAAGTCGCGACGACGCTGAAACGTGGTCGGGCACTCGATCTCGCGGCCGGACAGGGTCGAAATGCCATCTGGTTGGCAACCCGCGGCTGGACCGTCGACGCCGTCGATTTCTCCTCGGTCGCACTGACGAAGGCAAGTCGTGTTGCCGCTTCGGCACCGCGATCGGTGCGCGAACGCCTGACCTGGGTCCACGCCGATGTGACGCAGTTGTCAACAGAACCGAACTATGACCTGGTTCTCATGTTGTACCTCCACCTGCCCCCGGAGGAGCGGCAGGCGGCCGTTTCGAGGGCAGTGTCGGCACTGAAACCTGACGGAATCCTCATGATTCTCGGACACCACGCCGCAAACATCGAGTCCGGCGTCGGCGGCCCACAGGAAGCCGAAATCCTCTATACGCCAGAGGATTTGGCGTCGGACATCGGTACTCGACTGACCGTCCTCACCGCCGAGAACCGCTATCGCGACGTGACCGGCGGCACAGCGATCGATGCACTGCTACTGGCGAGTAGGTCTCCCCTTGGCAGCGAACCGGATCGAGGGTAATATCCCTTAAGTTACCGACGAGTAGCTAACTTGGGCGGTACTCACGAGACCGCACCACCGACTGGAGAGCGAACGAGCAATGGGCCATTACAAGAGCAACCTTCGGGACCTCGAGTTCAACCTCTTCGAGCTTTTCGGACTCGACGAGACACTCGAAGGCGACAACTTCGGCGACATGGACGGCGAAGTTGCCCGCGACATGCTGCGTGAGGTCGTGCGCCTGGCCGAGGGACCGCTGGCCGAGTCCTTCGCGGACGCCGACCGCAACCCGCCCGTCTTCGATCCCGAAACCCACAGCCTGAAGCTGCCCGACTCCTTCAAGAAGTCGTTCAAGGCGCTCTACGACGGCGAGTGGTGGCGTGTCGGTCTCGACGAGGAAATCGGCGGCATGCCCGCCCCTCGCAACCTCCTGTGGGGCATCAACGAGATGCTCCTCGGCTCACAGCCCGCGGCATTCATGTACTCCGCAGGCCCCGGCTTCGCGAACATCCTGTTCCACAACGGAACCGACGAGCAGAAGGAATGGGCCAAGGTCATCGTCGAGCGCGGCTGGGGTGCCACGATGGTCCTCACCGAGCCCGACGCCGGCTCCGACGTCGGCGCAGGCCGCACCAAGGCGATCAAGCAGGACGACGGCTCGTGGCACATCGAGGGCGTCAAGCGCTTCATCACCTCGGCCGTCTCCGACGACCTGTTCGAGAACATCTTCCACCTCGTACTCGCTCGTCCCGAAGGTGCCGGACCGGGCACCAAGGGCTTGAGCCTGTTCTTCGTACCGTCCGTCCTCTTCGACTTCGAGAAGGGTGAGCTGGGCGAGCGCAACGGCGCATTCGTCACCGGCGTCGAGCACAAGATGGGCCTCAAGGCCTCCGCGACGTGTGAGCTCACCTTCGGTGGCCACGGCGTACCCGCCAAGGGCTGGCTCGTCGGCGAGGTCCACAAGGGCATCGCGCAGATGTTCGACGTCATCGAGCACGCTCGAATGATGGTGGGCACCAAGGCAATCGGCACCCTCTCCACCGGCTACCTCAACGCACTCGAGTACGCCAAGGAGCGCGTCCAGGGCGCAGACCTGACGCAGATGACCGACAAGACCGCTCCGCGCGTCACCATCACCCACCACCCCGACGTGCGTCGCAGCCTGATGATGCAGAAGGCCTACTCGGAGGGCCTGCGCGCGGTGTACCTCTACACCGCAGCGCACCAGGATCCGGTCACCGCCAAGCAGGTCTCGGACGCCGACGCAGACATCGCGTACCGCGTCAACGACCTCCTGCTGCCCATCGTCAAGGGCGTCGGCTCCGAAATCGCCTACCAGGTACTCGCAGAATCCCTGCAGACCCTCGGCGGCTCCGGATTCCTGCAGGACTACCCCCTCGAGCAGTACATCCGCGACGCCAAGATCGACTCGCTGTACGAAGGAACCACCGCCATCCAGGCGCAGGACTTCTTCTTCCGCAAGATCGCCCGCGACCGCGGCGTAGCACTGGCTCACGTTGCCGGACAGATCAAGTCGTTCATCGACAGCGAAGCAGGAAACGGCCGCCTCAAGGCCGAGCGTGCACTGCTCGCCACCGCACTCGAAGACGTGCAGGCCATCGTCACCTCGATGACCCAGCACCTCATGGGCGCACAGGACCAGCCCACCGAGCTGTACAAGGTCGGCCTGGCATCGGTGCGATTCCTCATGGGCTTCGGCGACCTGCTCATCGGTTGGCTGCTGCTGCGTCAGTCCGAAATCGCCATCGCCGCACTCGACAACGGCGCAGAGGGCAAGGACAAGGCGTTCTACGAAGGCAAGGTCGCAGTGGCCTCGTTCTTCGCCAAGAACATCCTGCCGCAGCTCACCTCCACCCGCGCAATCCTCACCAACATCGACAACGACATCATGGAACTGGACGAAGCAGCATTCTGATTCCCTGAACTCACAACGGCCGCACCTGTTCTCGGGTGCGGCCGTTGTCGTGTGCGGGGGTCGGGGT
>NZ_NPFP01000027.1:0-63076 GCF_002259145.1 Rhodococcus sp. 15-2388-1-1a
CCCTTGCACTCCTAAGACGTATGCAGGGGTCCATTCACGCAGCCGCTGACTCTGCGTGAATGGACCGTTGCACAGCTCAGACGTATGCAATGGTCCATTGACGCGGAACGGGGAGCCCAGCAACGACAACAGCGGCCCACTTCCGAAGAAGTGGGCCGCTGTTGTTATCGAGTGTTTCTAGCCTTCGCCGACTGCGTTGAAGGCCTCGTCGATGATTTCGAGTTGCTCGACTGCGTGTACCTTGCTCGAGCCCGACGACGGGGCGGACATTGCGCGACGCGAGATGCGCTTGATGCCGACCAGCTTCTCGGGCATGAGCTCGGGCAGTGCGAGACCGAAGAACGGCCAGGCACCCTGGTTCGCGGGCTCTTCCTGGACCCAGCGGAATTCCGTTGCGTTCGGGTAGCTTTCGAGTGCTTCCCGGATGCGGCGGACCGGCACGGGGTAGAGCTGCTCCACGCGAACGATCGCGACGTCGTCGCGGTTGTCCTTCTGCTTGCGAGCGAGCAGTTCGTAGTAGAGCTTGCCGCTGACCATCAGCACTCGCTTGACCGCGCTGCGGTCACCGGTGCCGGTGTCGTAGGTGGGCTCGTCGAACACCGAGTGGAACTTGCCGTCGGTGAAGTCCTCGATGTTGCTCACTGCTGCCTTGTTGCGCAGCATCGACTTCGGGGTGAAGACGATCAGCGGGCGACGGATGCCGTCACGCGCGTGCCTGCGCAGCAGGTGGAAGTAGTTCGCGGGGGTCGAGGGGAGTGCGACGGTCATCGAGCCCTCGGCGCACAGTGTCAGGAAGCGTTCGATGCGTCCGGACGTGTGGTCGGGACCCTGGCCTTCGTGGCCGTGCGGCAGGAGCAGCACGACGTCGGAGAGCTGGCCCCACTTGGCTTCACCGGACGAGATGAACTCGTCGATGATGGACTGCGCGCCGTTGACGAAGTCGCCGAACTGCGCTTCCCACATCACCAGTGCGTCCGGGTTGCCCACCGAGTAGCCGTACTCGAAGCCGACGGCTGCGAACTCGCTGAGCGCGGAGTCGTAGACCATGAACTTGCCGGGGTTGTCGCTGCCGATGTTCTGCAGCGGCGTGTACTCGGCGCCGGTCTTGCGGTCGATGATCACCGAGTGACGCTGGGTGAACGTGCCGCGGCGGGTGTCCTGGCCGGAGAAACGGATGTTGCGTCCCTCGTCGACCAACGATCCGAGCGCCAACAGTTCGCCGAAGGCCCAGTCGACCTTGCCCTCGTGCGCCATCTCGCGACGCTTCTCGAGCACCGGCTTGACGCGCGGGTGCACGTTGAATCCGTCCGGAACGTCGAGGTGCGCATCGCCGATGCGGTGCAGCACGGCCTTGTCGACGGCCGTGGTGAGCTTGGCAGGCAACTGCTGGTCGAGTTCGACCGATTCGCTGGGCTCCGGGGTGTACTTCTCGAGTTCGCGTACCTCGTTGAAGACGCGTTCGAGCTGGCCCTGGTAGTCGCGGAGTGCGTCCTCGGCTTCCTTGAGCGAGATGTCTCCACGGCCGATGAGCGATTCGGTGTAGCTCTTGCGGACGCTGCGCTTGGTGTCGATGACGTCGTACATCGCCGGCTGCGTCATCGAGGGGTCGTCGCCCTCGTTGTGGCCGCGACGGCGGTAGCAGATCATGTCGATGACGACGTCCTTGTGGAACTTCTGACGGAAGTCCACCGCCAGCTGAGCCACCCAGGCGCAGGCCTCGGGGTCGTCGCCGTTGACGTGGAAGATCGGCGCGGCGATCATCTTCGCCACATCGGTGCAGTACTCGGACGAACGCGAGAACTCCGGTGACGTGGTGAAGCCGACCTGGTTGTTGACGACGATGTGCACGGTGCCGCCGGTGCGGTAGCCCCGCAGATCGGACAGGTTCAGCGTCTCGGCGACGACGCCCTGGCCTGCGAATGCAGCGTCTCCGTGCAGCATCAGCGGCAGGACGGAGTAGCCGCCCTGGCCGGTGCCCTTGTCCAGCAGGTCCTGCTTGGCGCGGACGAGGCCTTCGAGAACCGGGTCGACGGCTTCGAGGTGCGACGGGTTCGCGGTGAGCGAGACCTTGATGTCGTTGTCACCGAACATCTGGATGTACGTGCCCTCGGCACCGAGGTGGTACTTCACGTCGCCGGAGCCGTGTGCGGCGGCCGGGTTCATGTTGCCCTCGAACTCGGTGAAGATCTTCGAGTAGGGCTTGCCGACGATGTTGGCGAGCACGTTCAGTCGGCCGCGGTGCGGCATACCGATGACGACCTCGTCGAGGGCGTACTCGGCGCTCTGGTCGATGACGGAGTCCATCATCGGGATGACCGACTCGGCACCTTCGAGCGAGAAGCGCTTCTGCCCGACGTACTTGGTCTGCAGGAACGTCTCGAACGCCTCGGCTGCGTTGAGCTTGCTCAGGATGTACTTCTGTTGCGCCACAGTCGGTTTGACGTGCTTGGCCTCGACGCGCTCCTGCAACCAGGTGACCTGCTCGGTCTCGAGGATGTGGGTGTACTCGACGCCCACGTGGCGGCAGTACGAGTCGCGCAGAACGCTGAGCACGTCCCGCAGCTTCATCTTGTCCTTGCCGTGGAATCCGCCGACCTTGAACTCGCGGTCGAGATCCCACAGCGTGAGGTCGTGGCTGATCACGTCGAGGTCCGGGTGCATCCGGAACTTGTCCTTGGTGAACTGCAACGGATCGGTGTCGGCCATCAGATGACCGCGGTTGCGGTACGCCGCGATGAGTTCGAGCACGCGGGTGTTCTTGTCGACCGTGCCCTCGGGCAGATCCTTGCGCCAGCGAATGGGCTCGTAGGGGATCTTGAGCGAGTGGAACAGCTCGTCGTAGAACTCGTCGCTGATCAGCAGGTTGTGGATCGTCTTGAGGAAGTCGCCCGACTCTGCACCCTGAATGATGCGGTGGTCGTACGTCGAGGTCAGCGTCATGAGCTTGCCGACGCCGAACTCGGCGAGTCGCTCGTCACTGGCTCCCTGGAACTCTGCCGGGTACTCCATGGCACCTGCACCGATGATGGCTCCCTGGCCGTTCATCAGACGCGGCACCGAGTGCACGGTTCCGATTCCACCGGGGTTGGTCAGCGAGATGGTGACGCCCTGGAAGTCCTCACCGGTGAGCTTGCCGTCGCGAGCACGACGGACGATGTCCTCGTACGCGTTGTAGAACTGCGTGAACGTGAAGTCCTGCGTGTTCTTGATGGCCGCGACGACGAGGGAACGGTTGCCGTCCTTGCCGGGCAGGTCGATCGCGAGACCGAGGTTGATCGCTGCCGGAGTGACGGCGTTCGGCTTGCCGTCGACCTCGGCGAAGTGGCGGTTCATGTTCGGGAACGCCTTGACGGCCTGCACGATGGCGTAGCCGAGCAGGTGCGTGAACGAGATCTTGCCGCCGCGGGTGCGAGCGAGATGGTTGTTGATCACGAGGCGGTTGTCGACCATGAGCTTGGCCGGGATTGCACGCACGCTGGTCGCGGTCGGAATCTGCAACGAGGCGGACATGTTCTTCGCCACCGCTGCGGCAGCGCCGCGCAAAATCTTGCTCGACTCTTCACCGAACTCGGCTGCGGCGGGCTTTGCGGGAGCGGACTTCGCAGGCGCTGCCTTCTTCTCGGCAGGCTTGGCGGCAGCGGCGGGCTTCGAGGCCTCGGCCTTGGGAGCGGCGGCCTTGGGTGCTGCGGCCTTCGGCGCGTCGGTCTTGTCGGGAGCAGAGGCGGCCGGCTTGGCTGGTGGCGCGGGAGCTGCGGGAGGCGCGGACTTGGTGGAGCTACCGTTCGAGGCTGCGCCGTTGCCGGCCGCACCGTTGGATCCGGCGGTCTCGTCGGTCACGGCATCGGGGTCGTAACCGGTCAGAAACTCGTGCCAGCTCGCGTCGACGGATGAAGGGTCCTGCTTGAATCGCTGGTACATCTCGTCGACCAGCCATTGATTTTGTCCGAATTGGGTAGTAGAGCTGCTGCTCACGGCAGTAGTTCGCCTCGTTTCTGTCTTCGTTCCCGTTCAGCGCGCGTACGTGTCCAGGCTAGACCGTTGGTCCAGCTCACGTGCGTCCGGGACGTAGCTGTGATATGTACTCACCGGTAACCATCGGCCTCGTTGTCGATGACTCCTTGGACTATCGAATTATTCCCTCGGTTCGTTTCGGCTGCAGTCCACAGTTGCGCGTAGAAGCCGCCCCGCGTGCGGAGCTCCGAATGTCGACCTACTTCCACGATACGGCCGCCGTCGACCACCACGATCAGGTCTGCTCGTGCGGCGGTCGCCAAGCGGTGCGCGACGACCACTGCGGTTCGGGTCCGGGCGACGGCACTGCTGGCTGCCAGCACGGTGCGTTCGGTCGCCGGATCGAGCGTGGCGGTGGCCTCGTCGAGCAGGAGAAGGTCGGGGTCGACCAACTCGGCCCTGGCCAGTGCGATCAGCTGCCGTTGACCCGCGGACAGCCCTTGCCCGCGCTCGCCGACGGGTTGGTGCATACCGCCGCGAAGTGCAGCGATGGTGCTCAGAGCACCCACCGAGCGGGCAGCGTCCTCGATGTCGGCGCGGGTGGCGTCGGGCCTGCCGTAGGCGATGTTCGACGCGACGGTTCCGGTGAAGAGGTGCGCTTCCTGCGGTACGACGCCGAGTCGGTGGCGGTAGTCCGAGAGGCGATAGTCACGTAGATCGTGGCCGCCGACGCGCACCGATCCGGAGGTCGGATCGTAGAAGCGGGCCAGCAGTTTCACCACGGTGGATTTGCCCGCGCCGGTGCGTCCGACCAGCGCGACGGTGGTGCCGGCGGGAATCGTGAGATTTACCTCACTCAGCGCGTCGCTTTGGGCTCCGGCGTAGCGGAAACCGACGTCGACGAGATCGATGTCGGCGCGGAGACGTCCGCCAGGGAGGGCGGTGGCGTGCGCGGCGGTGGCAGTTTCGATGGAGCTGGTGGTGCGCAGCAGATCCCCGATGCGGCCGACACCGACACGTGCCTGCTGGTAACCGTCGAACACCTGCGAGAGCTGCTGGATCGGTCCGAAGAGCAGACCGAGATAGAGCACGAACGCGACGAGGGTGCCCGCGGTGGTGGTGCCGGTGGCGATCTGATGTGCGCCGACGAACACGACGACGGCGAGGGCGACGTCGGAGAGCAACGTGATGAGAGGGAAGAACACCGAGATCGCGGTCTGCGATCGCATTCGGCTCGCCCGGTAGCGGTCGGAGCGTTCGGCGAACCGGGTTGCGGCGTACTCCTCGCGCCGGTACGCCTGTGCGGCGCGCAGTCCCGTGACGTTCTCCTGGAAGTCGGCGTTGACGATCGAGATGCGCTCACGCGACGTCGAGTACGCCGCCGAGGAGATGCGCCGGAATATCACGGTGGCCACGGCGAGGGGCGGTACGACCGCCAACGCCACCAGGCCCAGAGTGGGGTCCGTGACGAGCAGGGCGGCCGCTATACCGACGACGGTCAACACGCTCACCACAGCGGTCGACGCCCCGGTCTGAATGAACGACGACAGTGCATCGACGTCGGTGGTCATTCGGGTCATGATGCGACCCGAGAGCTCACGCTCGTAGTAGTCGAGGCCGAGCCGCTGAATGTGCGCGTAGCTACGCACACGAAGACCGAAGAGGACTCGCTCGCCTGCCCGCGCAGTGATGACCGTCGTCCAACAGACGACGAACCAACTCGCCGCAGCCAACACGACGCCGATCGACGTGGCGATCCACAGCGTGTTCGAGTCTCCGCTCGCCACTCCGCTGTCCACCGCATAGCGAACGAGCGAAGGGAAGGCGATCGAGGCCAGTGAGTCCAGCGCGAGGAGCACCACAACCGCTGCGAGCAACGAGCGCACCGGGCTCAGCAGTCTGGACAGCCGAAATCCAGGGTCGGGTCGACGCAGGTCGGATCCCGATGTGCCCGGGTCCTCGGTAGCGGGAGGCAGGGCCGCGACTGCCCGGGAGATGGCCGGCGTGGGTGCGAGTGAGCCGAATGCCCCGGCCATCGCAGTTCCGTGACCACCTCCACCTCCGGGCGCGGGTGTCGCGGTTGCGCCGGGGGCGACCGTCGCCTCCGGCAGCGAATCGGGCCAGAGGGTGTCGGCGGACGGGTCCACGATCGGCTCCGCGCCGGGGGCGTCGTCGAGTTCGCCGTCGCCGCCGGCCAGGAGCGCCCGGAACAATGGACAACGCTGATCCAGTTCGTCGACCGTTCCGGTGTCGATGATGCGGCCGTTGTCGAGCACGGCGACGCGGTCGGCCAGGGTGAGGGTCGAGCGGCGATGAGCGAGAACGAGAGTCGCGCGCGTGCGGACGCCGCGCAACGCGTCGAAGATGGCGGCCTCGGTCTCGGCGTCCACGGCGGAGGTGGCGTCGTCCAGGATCAGAATTCGCGGCTCGACGAGAAGAGCGCGGGCCAGTGCGATGCGTTGGCGCTGACCTCCGGACAGGGTGAGTCCGCGTTCACCGACGAGGCTGTCGTATCCCTCGGGCAGCGCGTCGATGAAGTTGGATGCCTGCGCCAGCCGTGCCGCACGCTCGATGTCCTCCGCCGTCGCGTCGGGCCTGCCGAGCGCGATGTTGGCGGCGATGGTGTCGGAGAAGAGGAACGGCTCGTCGAACACCAGCGAGATCGCCTCGCGTAGTGACGTCGAGTCGAGGTCGTCGATATCGATCGACGTTCCGTCGGACGTCAGCGCAATCTGTCCCCGAGAGGGGCGGTAGAAGCGGGGGAGCAGCAACGCGAGTGCGGTCTTTCCCGAGCCCGCGTTGCCGACGACGGCCACCGTCTCGCCGGGCGAGATGGTCAGGTCCAGGCCGGTGAGCACGTCGCGTTCGGGCTCGAATCCGAAGGTCACCTCGGAGATACGGACCCCGAGCGGGCCGTCGGGCAACGCGACGGGTTCGGCCGGTTCCGGGTCGGACGGCTCGGTGTCGACCACCTCGTAGACGCGCTCGACGGCCGCACGGGAGAGCTGAGCCATGATCACCACCGACGAGACGGTGCGGGTCACGGCCGACAGGGTCGCGACGTAGGTGGCGAAGGCCAGGAACGTGCCGATCGTGATGTGGCCCTGCAGGGCGAGATAGCCGCCGAGGGCGATGACTCCGACGAGCCCGAGTTGAGGAATGGTGGCCATCGACGGTGCGAACCGCGAGTTGATCCTGGCCGATCGCATCCGCTCGGCGAACAGCGTGCGCCCCAGTGTCTCGATGCGATCCACCGCGCGTGCTTCCTGTCCGAAGCCCTTCACCACTCGGACGCCGGTGACTGTTTCCTCGACGTGCTGAGCTAGATCGGCAGCGCGTTGTTGAGCCGACCAGGTCGCCGCGAAGAGAGTGGGCCGCATTCGGTAGACCACGATGCCGACCGCAGGAACGATGAGGACCGCGACGACCGTGAGCAGCGGCGACAGATACGCCATGACCACCAGCGCCAGCACGAACTGCAGGACGGCACCCGCCGACAACGGCACCATGGCCAGCAGCCCCTGCACCAGTTGAAGGTCGGTGATGGATCTCGAGACGACCTGACCGGTACGGATTTCGTCCTGCTTGCGCCCGTCGAGCCGCTGCAGTGACGCGAGCAGGTCGAGGCGTAGATCGTGCTGGACGTCGATCGAGAGCCGGCCGGCGAGCATACGTCGGCCGAATTGGCACGCGAACCGCACCAGACCCAACAGAGCGATGGCGGCTGCAACGGTGGCGATCTTCTCGCCGTTGCCTGCGGTCGCGTCGTCGATCGCCACTCGGGTCAGCAGCGGGAACGAAATGTCGATGACGGCCGCGATCATCGTCACGCCCAGGGCTCCCAGTGCGGTGCGGCGATGCAGCATGCACTGCGCGATCAGACGTCTGATCCATCCACGCCTGGTACTCGACGCGGGTTCTTCGCTACCGAGTGTCGACGAGCTGCGTCGGGGTGCCGCTGCACGGTCTTTCACCGCATCACTGTGTGCCATCGATTCACCACGGTAGACCCGAGTACCGACACGGTCCGCCTACGACCGCAGGGACCGGATACCCGGGTCGTTCCGCAGGCTCCACTCCCGCCCGTCCGGGTCGTTCCGCAGGCTCCACTCCTGCCGCAGACCTCAGCCGATGTCGCGGGTTCGAGCCAGGAACCAGCCGACGCCGACGAGGATCGCCGCCCACAGCGCGAGTCCGAGCGGTGCCCACGGCCACGACGCCAGGTCGCCTGCGCCGTCGAGTTGAGTCGCTGCCATCGTCGGCAGAGTCAGGTTCGACGGAAGCGCCACCGCGACCGATCCGAGCCCGACTCCGAACAGGATCAACGAGAGCAGACCCTCGCCGAACGGCAGCCAGGCAACGAGCACGACCGCAGCCCACGTCGGGGATTTGAGCAGCAGACCGAGGCCGGCGCCGATCAGCGACCACAGCACGACGGCGAGGAGGCACGACGCCACCACGCCGATGAACGCGCCGTCGAGCAGCACGGTCCGCTCGTTGAAGATCAGCAGGCAGATCAGGCTGGCCAGCAGCACCACCAGCCCGTATCCGAGGCCGAACAGCGCAGTGACGATGAGTTTGGCGGCGATCACTCCGTCTCGGCCGCGAGCGGTGAGGAAGCTGGTGGTGATGGTCTGGTGGCGGAATTCGGTTCCGGTGTTGACGGCACCGAAGATGCCTGCGAACAGAATTGCGGCACCGGCGGCGACGTACAGGCCGATCGAGGCGACCCCGCCCGAGATATCCAGGTCTTCCTCGAACTCGCCCAACTGGTTCGCGATCACCGACGTGATGACGGAAGCGAAGATTCCGACGACGAGCGGTGCGATCGCCAGCGCCCACCAGAATTTCAGTGTCGTGACCTTGCGGATCTCCGACGTCAGCAACGCGTTCATCGCGGACCCCCGTTCCAGTTCTGCGGCGCACCGTAACCGGGCGGCGGGCCGTAGCCCTGGTGGTGACCCGGCGGCGGGCCGTAACCATGCGGCGGCCCGCCGTACGGATTCTGCTGAACGGGTGCAGCGTTGTACTGACCCGCGGTCATCGACAGGAACACCTGCTCGAGGTCGACGTGTTCACCGGTGGTCCCGAAAATCGTCACCTGGGCGTCGGCAGCGATGCGAGCGATCGTTGCCGCGTCGGTACCGGCGACGCCGATGCGTCCGTCGGGCAGCAGTTGGCTGTCGTTGAATCCATTCGATGCCAACGCCAATGCCAATGCCGCGGGGTCCGATGCGGCCACGAGTACACGGCTCGGACGCGTCGATCGCAGTTGCGCGATGGATCCCTGGTAGACGAGTGCACCGGCGCTGACGATCACCAGATTGTCGACGGTCTGCTCGATCTCGCGCAGGATGTGACTCGACACCAGCACGGTGCGTCCCGACGCGGCGAATGCCTTCAGGAAGTCGCGCAGCCAGGCGATGCCCTCGGGGTCGAGACCGTTCGCGGGTTCGTCGAGCACGAGGATTTCCGGATCCCCCAGCAGCGCGGTTGCCAACGTGAGGCGTTGACGCATGCCGAGGGAGTAGCCGCCCGCGGCGCGGTCGGCGGCGTCGCCGAGGCCCACCAGGTGCAGCACGTCGTGTGCGCGACTGTCGGGTACGCCGATCGCGGCGGTGTAGATCTTCAGGTGATGTGCAGCGCTGCGCTTGGGGTGCAGGCTCAGCGAGTCGAGGACGGCTCCCACCGTGCGAGCCGGATGGGTTGCCGTGCGGAACGGAACGCCGTTGACGAGGCCGACGCCGGAGGTGGGTGCAACGAGCCCGAGGAGCATGCGCAGTGTCGTCGATTTACCCGATCCGTTGGGGCCGAGGAATCCGGTGACGGTTCCGCGTGGAACCGCGAAGCTCAGGTCCGAGACCGCGCGAACGGTACCGAACTGCTTGGTCAGTGCGTGCGCTTCGAGCGCTGCTCCCGAGTAGCTGGTCATCCGTGCGCACTCCCCCTCACCGTGAAACACCTCGTGTACCGGCTGCGCGCGGCAACCGGTACACGAGGCTACGGGGTGTGACCGACATCCGGGCCGACCACTCGCACACGAGCCCTCCGCGTCAGCGATGCAGCGCGGCGGCGATCTCTCGGTAGGTCTCGAGTGGATCGGCCATGTCGGGTAGAGAGTGCAGTGTCACGTGCGATGCACCAGCGTCGAGGTGCTCGTACAATCGTGCTGCGATCGCGTCGGCCGTGCCGTGCGCAACCAACGCGTCGATCAGTCGGTCGCTGCCGCCGTCGCCGATCTCCTCGTCGGAGTAGCCGAGTCGGTTCAGGTTGTTGGTGTAGTTGCGCAGATGCAGGTACGGGTTGTTGACCGGTGGCCGGCCGATCGAGCGGGCCTTCTCCGGATCCGACTCGAGGACCACCTTGTGCTCGGGTGCCAGAATCTTGTTCGGGCCCAGTGCTTCTCGCGCTTCGCGGGTGTGCTCGGGAGTCGTCAGGTAAGGATGCGCACCTGCAGTGCGGTCGGCCGCCAGCGCGAGCACCTTCGGGCCGAGAGCCGCCAGGACGCGTCGTTCCACCGGGACCCCGGCCTCGTCGAGAGCGTCGAGGTACGCCACCAGAGCGTCGTACGGCTTGGTGTATTCCTGCGTCGCCTCCGGGTGGCCTGCGCCGATGCCGAGGACGAAACGGCCCGGGTGCTTGCTCTCCAACCGGTGATACGACGCCGCGACGTCGGCCGCTGCGTCCGACCAGATGTTGACGATGCCGGTTGCGACGACGACGGTCTCGGTGGCGTCGAGTATCTCCTCGGTGGTGGTCAGATCCGCAGGCGGCGAGCCGCCGAGCCAGATCGTTCCGTAGCCGAAGGACTCGATCGCCCGGGACAGTTCGGGAGTGAATGCCGAGTGCAGTCGCCAGACGCCGTACGTGCCGAGTTCAGGTGTGGAAGTCATGCTCGTGTCAACGCGTCCGACTCGTGAAGATTCCGTGAGCGCTCATTCGTCCGGCTCGATGATGCGATTCTCCGGGAACCGGGCCGGTGGTGGACCGAACGCGTCGCGGGCGT
This sequence comes from Rhodococcus sp. 15-2388-1-1a, assembly GCF_002259145.1. Classification (NCBI taxonomy): domain Bacteria; kingdom Bacillati; phylum Actinomycetota; class Actinomycetes; order Mycobacteriales; family Nocardiaceae; genus Rhodococcus; species Rhodococcus sp. 15-2388-1-1a. Next base: position 10,958 of record NZ_NPFP01000027.1, read on the forward strand.
TCTTGATGACACCCTTGCCGACCGCGCGGTTGCCTGCGCCACCGATCGCCGCACCGATTCCGGCGGGCAGCATCTTGCCGACCAACAGCGCGCTGCGCTTGGCGAGGTACTTGGTGATGAACTTCTTCACCAGCGACTTGTTCATCGTCGCCATCGAGCCGCCCGGGATACGGGAGGTGATCAGCGGGCCCCAGTTCTTGGCCGTCTTGCCGACTGTTCGTTGCACGATCTGCATGCCCGATTCTCCGAGCGCGACCGACAGCACCAGAGCGCGCCGTTGCTGGTGGTTCTCGACGGGAATGCCGTGCACGGACGCGACCGAGAGTGTCAGCAGCGCCGAGGACTCGATGAAGAACGCGGTTTCGGCACCCACCGCGGCGAGCGAGGCGGCGGTCCCGACGCCGGGGATCGCCGCGGCACCGCCCACCGCCGAGCCGCTGCCGGTGACCGCCAGCAGGAACCGCTTCTCGAGGCGTTCGATGATCTGTGCCGGGGTGTCGTACGGGTGTGCTCGACGCACGTGCGCGACGTACTTGTCGACGGCGGGTCCCTGCAGGCGGCTGGCGTTGTCGAGAATGTTGACCAGCGCGCGTTCGAGCTTGCCTCCGCCCCCGATCTCGACCTGTGCGTCGTCCTTCTTGCCTGCCATCGATCTCTCTTTCGGTTGCGAGTGTGGTGGCCGGTCGATCCGCAGGGTCAGCGCACCCAGTGATCGGGCGGAACGAGCTCGTCGGGCTTCGGCGGTGGGGGAGCGGTGCCGTCGCCGAAGGGTGATCCTCCCAGGGATTCGCGACCGTGGGGTTCGAGCCAACCGGTCAGGTCCGGGCCCTTGGGCACGATGCCCGACGGATTGATGTCGGTGTGCACCTCGTAGTAGTGCCGCTTGATGTGGTCGAAGTCGACGGTGTCGCCGAATCCGGGAGTCTGGAACAGGTCGCGTGCGTAGTTCCACAGCACTGGCATCTCGCTGAGCTTGCTCCGGTTGCATTTGAAATGGCCGTGATAGACGGGATCGAAGCGCACGAGCGTGGTGAACAGTCGCACGTCGGCCTCGGTGATGTAATCACCGACCAGGTAGCGCTGTGTCGACAAGCGTTCGACTAGCCAATCGAGGCGGGCGAACAGTCGGTCGTAGGCCTTGTCGTACGCCTCCTGGGAGCCGGCGAATCCGCAGCGATAGACGCCGTTGTTGACGTCTCGGAACACGAGATCGGCAACCTCGTCGATCTCGCCGCGCAGCGCCTCGGGGTACAGATCCGGGGCTCCGTCGCGGTGGTACTGCGTCCACTCGGTCGACAGGTCGAGGGTGATCTGTGGGTAGTCGTTGGTGACGACCTCACCGGTGGGGACGTCGACGATGGCAGGGACGGTGATGCCGCGCTCGTAGTCCGGGAAGCGGGCGAAGTACGCGTCCTGCAACCTCTGGATCTGCAGAACGGAGTCGACGCCGCCCGGCTCCTCCTGGAAGTTCCAGCTGCGCGGGTCGTGCGTGGGTCCCGGAATGCCGAGGGACAGCACATCTTCGAGCCCGAGCAGTCGACGAACGATGATGGACCGATGCGCCCACGGGCATGCGCGTGCGGCGATCAGTCGATATCGACCGGGCTCGACCGGGTAGCCGTCCCGGCCGTCCGCGGTGATTCGAGTCGGAATGTAATTGGTGTCGCGCGTGAATTCTTTACCCGGCTTCACGTAGGCGGCATCGTCGGCCATGCTGTTCACTCCTCGCATCGAACTGTTCTGTCGACGCTACCCAGTTCGGAGCCGACTCAACCTCGATCAGCGCGAAGCACTGCGGTGTGACACGCGCCGATCTCGACGTAACCCAGCCGCGCGGCGAGGCGTCGAGCAACGGCGTTCTCCGGTCGCGATCGCCACTGCGGAATCAGGCCGTCGTCGATGGCGTCGTTGGTTGCCAGCCTGCCGACCACCTGGGCGTGGCCCCGTCGGCGATGGTCCGGGTCCGTCAGGACCCGCATGTCGGCCAGTATCAGCTGCTCCTCCGAGTAGCCGGCCGAGGCAAGGGAGTGCGCCGAGTCGGCCGGTCGGTCATCGCCGAGCAGAGTGAACCAGTTCCGCGAGACCGGTTCGCCGAATGCTTCGGCGACGTCGGCGTCACTGCAGTGCGCGGCGAGGTTGCGGGCGTGCTCCGCGTCGTGGGAGATCAGCGGGTCGTGGACGTCGATGGTGTGGCCGATGTCCGACCCGTAGGCGAGCGTGTGGGTGCCGATCTCGTAGCGATCCGAGCGGTCGCCCAGCAGCGACGAGATCCAGGTGCGGTCGATACCGGCGTGGCCGGCGATCGCCCGCGAGGCGTCCACGGCCCAGGACGGACCGGCGATCAGGGTGGTCTCGGCCAGTCGCAGGACGGTGATGTCCTCGGCGGCACCGACATGTTCGACGCGGTCCGCATCCGTGTCGAGGGCACGATCGTCCATCTGCAGTCGTCGACACCAGGCCAACCGGACGATGTCGAGTCGGTGGCGATCGAACGGGCCGGCATCGAGAAGAGGGAGATCCACGTCTGAAACCCTAGCCACAGAGACGCTGGGCGACGTTTCGGTTTCACCGTCCCAAAGCAATCTTTCGAACTTTTTTGCCCCCGGTGTTTCGCTCAGCGCCGATAGATGGCAGACTCGCATTTGAGATTAGAGCTTCGACGTGAAGATCTAGCTCGCTTACAGAAGGTTTACAGAATGACGCAGGGCAGTGTGAAGTGGTTCAACGGCGAAAAGGGCTTCGGCTTCATCGAGCAGGATGGTGGCGGACCGGACGTTTTCGTTCATTACTCGGAGATTCAGGGTAGCGGCTTCAAGTCGCTCGACGAGGGCCAGCGCGTGGAGTTCGAGGTGGGCCAGGGTCAGAAGGGCCCCCAGGCTACCGGCGTCCGCGCCATCTGATTCAAGCTTCGTAACCCGATTTCTCCTGGTGGAGTGACCTTCTCGAAGTAATCTCCACCAGAAACTCGGTGACAGGGCCGGATACACGGAAGAAATTCCGAGTATCCGGCCTTCGTCTGTTCGAACGGGATATCGACTGTTGTCGGTGTCCTTTTTCGTCTGTATGTCCGGATAACCCCAGTTCAGAGCATTGTCCGGGTTGCCAATCCCAGATCTGTCGGTCTATATTCCAACTGGAATAATTCAGCCGGGACATTCAGATCTGAGGTGCGATGCGAGGCGAGGCAGTGAACCCGCTGGGCGTCTCGGTTCTCGCCCTGTTGTCCGAGAGTCCGATGCATCCCTACGAGATGTATCAACTTCTGTTGGAGCGCAAAGAGGATCGGATCGTCAAGGTTCGACCCGGATCGCTCTACCACGCCGTTGCTCGCCTCCATGGGCAGGCGCTGGTCGCCGAGGTCGGCACCGACCGCGGCGGCAACCGACCCGAACGCACCACGTACGAGATCACGCCCGCAGGCCGACGAGTTCTCGTCGATCGCCTCGCCGAGATTCTCCGCACCCCGGTGCGTGAATATCCGCAGTTCACCCTCGGCCTGTCCGAGATGCACAACCTGGCGGCGTCCGAGGCGATCGCGTTGCTCCGCGCACGCATCGAGGACCTCGAGGTGGAGATCGAGGAACTGTCCGGCTATCAGCGGTTGGCGGCCGACCGCAACATATCCGAAATCTACTGGGCTGGAATCGATTACACGTACCACATGTTGTCAGCCGAAGTGAACTGGTTGACGAGTTACATCGCTCGGGTCGACAGTGGCGAGCTGGCGTGGCCGCACGAGATATCCACACACCACACGACCCTGACGGATCGAAACCAGGAGAGCACATGAACGTCGTCGAGACCGCTCCGCCACAACGAGAGATCAAGCCCTGGCCCGCCCTGTGGGCGCTGTGCTTGGGCTTCTTCATGATTCTGGTCGACACCACCATCGTGGCCGTCGCGCAGCCGGCGATCCTCACGGGCCTGAACACCGACATCAACAACGTCATCTGGGTGACCAGCGCGTATCTGCTGGCCTACGCGGTGCCGCTGCTCGTCACCGGGCGTCTCGGTGACAAGTTCGGTCCCCGAAATCTCTACATCGCCGGCCTCGTTCTGTTCACACTCGCGTCCGCCTGGTGTGGCCTCTCCGGGTCCATCGAGATGCTCATCGCCGCGCGTGCGGTCCAGGGTCTCGGTGCTGCGATGATCACCCCGCAGACGATGGCCGTGATCACCCGGGTGTTCCCCGCCGAGAAGCGCGGAACGGCCATGGGCGCGTGGGGCGCCGTTGCAGGCGTGGCGACACTCGTCGGCCCGATCCTCGGCGGCGTCCTGGTCGACTCGCTCGGCTGGGAGTGGATCTTCTTCATCAATCTGCCGGTCGGTGTTCTCGCAATCGTGTTGGCGCTGAGGTTCGTTCCCGTGCTGCCCACCCACGATCACAAGTTCGATCTGCTCGGCGTGGCGTTGAGCGCCATCGGACTGTTCTGCATCGTGTTCGGTATCCAGGAGGGACAGAAGTACGACTGGGGAACGGGCATCTGGATCCTCATCGGCACCGGCCTGCTCGTCTTCGCCGGGTTCGTCTACTGGCAGGCGGTGAACAAGAGCGAACCGCTGGTCCCGTTGGCGCTCTTCCGTGATCGCAATTTCTCGCTCTCCAATATCGGTATCGCCGCAATGGGTTTCGCGATGTCCGGCATGATGCTGCCGATCATGTTCTACGCGCAGAGCGTCACCGGGCTCACCCCTACCCGTTCGGCACTGTTGTTCGTCCCGATGGCGCTGCTGACCGGCATTCTCGCCCCCAATGTCGGCAAGCTCGTCGACAAGACGCATCCCCGCTACATCGCTGGTTCCGGATTGTTCATCCTGGCGGCCTCGCTGCTGTGGTTCGCGTACGAGATGACGCCCACCACCGCGATCTGGAAGCTGCTTCTGCCCATCGCGGCGATGGGCGTGGCGAACGCGTTGATCTGGTCTCCGTTGGCGGCCACCGCAACTCGTAACCTGCCGATGAGTCAGGCGGGCGCAGGTTCGGGTATCTACAACACCACCCGCATGATCGGCTCCGTGCTCGGTAGTGCGGGCATCGGCGCGCTCATCCAATCGCGCTTGGCCGCCGAACTACCTACCGGTGGATCGGCTTCGGGGGCAAACGAATTCGCCGGCCGAGTGCCCGAGATGCTGCGGGACGGCTTCACCGCCGCGATGGCGCAGTCGTTGATCCTGCCCGCCGCAGTGTTGGTCGTCGGCATGATCGCGGTCTGCTTCTACACCCGGCCTGCGTTCGAGTAAGTGCCTGCGGCAGTGGTGCGGCTCCGATCTCTGGTCGCTCCGCAGGCTCCGCTCCTGTGCGCCTTCCAAGGCACCTGACCGCACCACTGCTCATCCGGTCGTTCCGCAGGCTCCACTCCTACACGAAGCGCACTACAGGCCCAGATCGCGTCCGATCAGTTCCTTCATGATCTCGTTCGATCCGGCCCAGATCTTGGTCACGCGAGCGTCTTTCCACGCCCGAGCGGCGCGGTACTCGTTCATGAATCCGTAGCCGCCGTGCAGCTGTACGCAGTGGTCGAGGATTTCGTTCTGCACCTGCGAGCTCCACCACTTGGCCTTGGCTGCATCGATGGCCGTCAGCTCGCCGATTCCGTGCGCGGCGATGCAGTTGTCGATGTATGCCTGTGCCACATCGAGTTTGGTGACGAGCTCGGCGAGCAGGAACTTGTTCCACTGCAGTGAACCGATCTGCTGGCCGAATGCCTTGCGGTCCTTGGCGTACTGCAGTGTCTCCTCGAGAATGGGGCGGACGTGTCCGAGGTTGGCCACCGAGCAGCTGATGCGTTCCTGGGGGAGTAGCTGCATCATGTGGATGAAGCCGCCGTCGAATTCGCCGATCATGTTCGAGCTCGGAACACGCACGTTCTCGAAGAACAGCTCGGCCGTATCGGATTCGGGCTGGCCGACCTTGTCGAGCTTGCGGCCGCGGGAGAATCCTTCGGTGCCGTTCTCGACGGCGAAAAGCGTGATGCCCTTGGCCTTCTTCTCCGGCGTCGTGCGGGTGGCGACGATGACGAGATCGGCGGAGTTGCCGTTGGTGATGAAGGTCTTGGAGCCGTTGATGATGAAGTCGTCGCCGTCCTTGACGGCGGTGGTCTTCAGCGCGGCCAGATCGGAGCCACCGGAGGGTTCGGTCATCGCGATCGCGGTGAGGATCTCACCGCTGCAGAAGCCGGGCAGCCAGCGCTTCTTCTGCTCCTCGGTGGTGAGCTTGACCAGATACGGAGCCACGATGTCGACGTGAATACCGAAGCACGACGCCACCGCGGCACTCGAGCGGGCGAGTTCCTCGGCGAGGACGGCGTTGAACCGGTAGTCCTCGGCTCCACTGCCGCCGTATTCCTCCGGTACCTCGAGGCCCAGGAAGCCGTTGCGTCCGGCTTCGAGCCAGATCTCGCGGTCGATGTATCGCTGTTCGACGAGCTTCTCCTCGACCGGCGTGATGGTTCGGGTGACGAATTCTCGAACCGATGCGCGGAAGTCCTCATGGTCGGACTCGAACAGACTGCGCTTCATCTAGGTGTTCCTCTCGGTAACGTTCACTTTCCTGCGCACAATACTCGGTGGTAACAAGGTCCTCGGACGGGTGTGGCACTATGCGAACCATGGCTGACGCACCCACTTCGCTCGTTCGATCGACCACCGCGGCCGGCGCGGAGGTCGCCGTCCTCACCTTCGACCACGGTCCGCTCAATCTGTTCGATCAGGCCATGTTCGACGCGGTGGCCGCGAACGTTGCCGATCTCGTCGCGCGACCTCCGCGTGCGGTATTGCTGCGCGCCGAGGGCAAGGTCAATTCGGCAGGCGTCGACGTTCATGTCTTCGAGGGCCTGTCCGCCGCGCAGGGCGCCGATCTGTGGCGTGGTCTGTTCGCACAGATTGCTCATCCGCTCGAGGCGTTGCCCTGCCCGGTGATCTACGCCGCGCACGGGTTGACGCTCACCGCGGCGTTCGAGATCTCGTTGGCCTGCGACATCATCCTGGCCGGACCGAAGGCGAAATTCGGTCTGGTCGAGACCGTCGTCGGTCTGACGCCGTCGATGGGTGGGCCGCAGCGTCTGGCCGAGCGGGCCGGTTCGGGTCGGGCTCGCGAGCTCGTCATGACCGGTGATCTGTACGACGCCCAGACGCTGAAGGAGTGGGGCGTGGTCAATCAGATCCACGACGACGTCGATGCCGCCGCGCTCGCGCTGACGCATCGATTGGCCGACGGCCCCACCGTCGCGCACGCGGCAACCAAACAGATTGTGGCAGCGTGGCGTTCCGGTGGTGTGGCCCACGCGGACGAGATCACCTCGGAGGTCTCCGGGGCACTCTTCGAGACCGAGGATCTGCGCGGCGCAGTGAAGAGCTTCCTCGAGGTCGGCCCGGGTAAGGCGACGTACACGGGCAAGTAGAATCGTATGAGTGAGTAATGATCAGCTGGCCGAACTGCACCTGCACATCGAAGGGTCGCTCGAACCTCCGCTGATCTTCGATCTTGCCCAGCGCAACGCAATCACGCTGCCGTACAACGATATCGAAGAACTGCAGGCGAAATACGAGTTCAGCGACCTGCAGTCGTTCCTCGATCTGTACTACGCGAACATGGCCGTGTTGCAGACCGCCGAGGATTTCGCCGACCTGGCCCGCGCGTACTTCCGCCGCACCGCGCAGGCCGGGGTGACGCACGCGGAGATCTTCTTCGACCCGCAGGCGCACACCGAGCGTGGTGTCCCGCTCGCGGCCGTCGTCGAGGGATTGGCCGACGCCTGCGCATCCAGCGCGCGCGAATTCGGCGTCACCAGTGGGTTGATCGCGTCGATCCTGCGCGACAAGCCGGTGCTGCACGCCAATCAACTGCTGGAGGATCTGTTGGCGATGCAGGCCCCGATCATCGGGCTCGGTCTCGATTCCGCCGAGGTGGGCTATCCGCCGTCGCTGTTCGTCGACGTGTTCGCCAAGGCCCGTGCCGAGGGCTTGCATGTCGTCGCCCATGCCGGTGAGGAAGGCCCACCCGACTACATCTGGCAGGCACTGGATCTGCTGAAGGTCGAGCGCATCGATCACGGGGTGCGGTGCCTCGAAGACGAGGCACTGGTGAACCGGCTTGTGGAGGAGCAGATTCCGCTCACCGTCTGTCCGCTGTCCAACGTCCGGCTCAAGGTGATCGACAACGTCGAGCAGCTACCGTTGCGGCAGATGCTCGAGCGCGGCCTGTCGGTGTCGATCAACTCCGACGATCCCGCCTACTTCGGCGGCTACGTCGACGACAACTTCTCTGCCCTCGAAGCGGGAATGGGCCTCACCGCGGCCGAGCGAAAGCAGTTGTCCGAGAACTCGATCCGCGCGAGCTTCGCCTGAATCAAGTCGCCGTCACCGAAATTCTCGGGTAGCCGGTCGCTCCGTCGGGGACGGTGTCGGCGGTCTTGTTGGTCTGCAGTTCTCCGGCGGAGTTGGTGGCGCGGGCGCGGATGGAATGCTGGCCCGCAGGCAGGTCGAGTTCGACGGTCCATTGCCGCCAGGTGTCCTTGGAGTATTCCTCCGAGAGCGTGGCCGGCACCCAATTGCCCTCGTCCACTTGTACTTCGACGCCGTCGATGCCGGTGTGCTGATCCCAGGCGACGCCCGCGATCACCAACTTTCCGGCCGGCACCGAGCTGCCCGATCGCGGAGTGTCGATCCGCGAGGCCGTCTTGATCGGTCCGAGTGCGCCCCAACCACGGTCGGTCCAATAGGCGGTCGCCTTGTCGAAGCGGGTGATCTCGATGTCGGTGACCCACTTGGTCGCCGAGACGTATCCGTACAGACCGGGGACGACGAGTCGCGCCGGGTAGCCGTGCTCGACGGGCAGCGGCGCACCGTTCATCCCCACAGCCAGTAAGGCGTCGCGGCCGTCGAGCAGAACCTCGAGGGGCGTGCCGGCGGTGAAGGCATCGCTGCTCGACGACAGCGCCATGTCGGCGTCGGGCGAGATGCCCGCTTCTTCGAGAATGTCCTTGAGCGGGTAGCCGATCCACGTCGCATTGCCCACGAGATCGCCGCCGACGATATTGGACACGCAGGTCAGGGTGACCGTCTTCTCCACTGCCTGGCGCTCGGCGAGGTCGGCGAATGTCAGCTCGATCTCGCGGTCCACCATGCCGTGGATGCGCAACGACCACGTATCCGACGCCAGGCGCGGAACGACCAACGCGGTGTCGATGCGGTAGAAGTCGTCGTTCGGGGTGATGTACGACGCGAGGCCGTCGATCTTCAGGTCCGCCCCCTCCGGAATCGGGGGTTGCGGCGTCGGCGTGGGCAGCATGAAACCGAGTCGATCCGCGGTGACAGCTCGGGCCGAGGTCAGCATCCGTCCGGCTGTTCCGGCGACGACGCCGAGCACCGCAGCACCGGCGGCGAGAGTCAGGAAGCTGCGTCGGGTCATTCCTTCGGTCGCCGGGGTGGCGGCACCGATGAGGGCGTGCAGCACGACGATGCCGACGATGACGCCGCCGATGGTCGGGACTGCGGACAAGGCCGTCGCGTCGGGTCGGGTCATTGCCGCGAGTACGCCCACAACGCCCAGAACTGCGAACACCACGGCACCGATCGGTTTGCGGGCGATGCCTGCCGCTGCGGCGATGGCGCCGATCACCACGGCCATGCCGATGAACAGGGCGAGCTTGTCGGAGGTGCCGAACGTGTCGATGGCCCATTCACGGACCGGGGCCGGACTGTGGTCGACGGCCGAGGACCCGACGGCGGTCAGCGGTGACGAGTTGGGTCCGATGGGGACGGCGATCAATTCACCGACACCGAGGACAACTCCGGCGGCGATGATGCCGGACAGCGCGCGTTTTCCTGTGCTCACTCGTTCCAATGTAAGCGAGTGCAAGAAAGTTGGTCGTGGACAGGCCGGGTAGAGACGAGCCCGTCGAGTTGGGCGATGTTCAGTCGGCACTCACTGTGGTGCATTCGAGCAGCATGAACAGTGGGCGGGTGAAATTGGTTGCCCAGAATTCGTCGGTTCGTCGCTGCTCGGTGGACGGCCGAGGCTCTCGCAGGCTCGTCATCGCGAACCCTGCCGCGGTGATCATCCCGATGTGTTCTTCCAACGAGTAGAACTGCTGGAAGGACTCGACGGGGGAGGTCAGACCTGCGACGCTGAACCGCTGTTGGACCGTTCTGACACCGAAGTAGTCGTCGATCGTGGACGCGAAGCCGATCCCTTCTCGATCGGCGCGGGCGGCGTAGAAGCAGGGATGCATGGACAGCACGATCAGCCGCCCGGTGGGCCGGAGGACTCGGCGGAACTCACGGAACCGTCCGGCCGGGTCGGCTATGCCGTGCGGGAGACGGTTCGCCACCACGATGTCGACACTCGCGTCACGCAGCGGTAGGTCGGCCACGTCGGCGTGATGATAGTCCGCGTGGCGACCCCCGTTCTCGGGATGCGCGCGGGCTGCAACGATCAACTCGGCGCAGGTGTCCACACCGTGCACGTGCGCAGCCCCGCGTCCGATGAGTTCACGAGTGAAGTACCCCTCGCCACAACCTGCGTCCACTACCTGCGCGCCGCTGCAGTCGCCGATCAGGTCCAGCAAGGCGACGTCGGTGACCTCGGTCTGAAATTTGTCGAGCCGTTCTCTGACGATGTGCTCCCAGTACTGCGCGTTCTGCTGATACCCGCGCGATACTTCGACGTCACCCAGCATCTCGTCTCCCCGGGAGTGGTAGCTCGTATCCGGCAACGAATGATCACTCACGACAGCAGACGCTCGAGGTAGTCGCTGCCGAACAATCGTTTCGGGTCCATCGAATCCCGAACACGCAGGAAGTCGTCGAAGTGTTCGTAGGTATCGCGGAGCTCATCGCCGCCGAGGGAATGCAGTTTGCCCCAGTGCGGCCGGCCGCCGACGCTGCGGCAGATGGCTTCGACGGCGTCGAAGTATTCGCGGTGATCTCGTCGGTGGTACTGGTGCACGGCGATGTAGGCCGTCGGGCGCCCATAGGCCGTGGAGAGCCAGATGTCGTCGGCGGCGGCGAATCGTACTTCGACGGGAAACGCGATGGAGATCGAAGACTGCTCGAGCCAGCGATCCACCTCGCGCAGCACCCAGCCGATCTCGGCTGCAGGAACGGCATATTCCATCTCGACGAACTTGACGGTCCGCGACGACGCGAACACCCGGTACGAGCGGTCGGTGTACTCGCGGGCCGACAGGGCCCGGGCCGAGACCGCGTTGAGGCGGGGGATCAAGGCCGGCATACGCGTCACCATGCGGTTGAGGCCCTCGAAGACCGTGTTGGACAGTAGTTCGTCGTCGAGGTACGAACGGACCTTCCCCAGCGGGCGCAGCGCAGCGTCGCCGGGCAGGCGGGTGTTGTGTTTGGTCAGCACCCGGTCGGTGTGCGGAAACCAGTAGAACTCGAAGTGGTCGACGCCTGCGACGGTCGCATCGAGCTCGGAGAGCGTTGCCCGTAGCGTCGACGGCTCCTCGACGGCCCGTAAGGCGAAGGCCGGAACGCAGTCGAGCGTGACCCGGGTGATGACGCCGAGCGCACCGAGCCCGACGCGGGCCGCGTCGAACAGATCCGTGTTCTCGTCGCGAGAGCACCGAACGAGCCGGCCGTCTGCGGTCATCAGCTCCACCGCGCACACCTGCGTGGCGATGCCGCCGAAGCGGGCTCCGGTTCCGTGAGTACCCGTGGAGATGGCACCGGCAACCGATTGTTCGTCGATGTCGCCCAGGTTGGTCATGGCAAGGCCGAGGTCCCACAGCCGCGCGGTCAGCTCGCGCAGCCGGGTGCCGGCGAGCACCGTCACCCGGGCGGAACCGTCGTCGTGGCGGACGACCGATTCGATCCCGCGCAGTGAATCCAGGCTGATCTGAACGCCGTCGGTGACGGCGATCGGGGTGAAGGAGTGTCCGGCACCCACGCATCGCACCGTTCGAGACGCCTCGACGGCGCGCTGCAGAACACTGCGCACTTCGTCCGTCGATGCGGGCTCGGCACGCTGCGCCGGATACGCATGCTGATTGCCCGCCCAGTTCTGCCACGACCACTCGATCATCCGATCACTATCGCACTCCTGAAACCTCGGGTTGTTCCCCGTGGGTCAATACGAGGCACAGACCTCGGCAGCGCCCTAGTATCGGGTCATGCAATCGAGGCTGCCCGCTGATGTGCGACGCGCACAACTGGTGCAGTCTGCGATCGACGTCGCCGAGCGGGTCGGGATCGAGTCCCTGACCGTGCGTGCTCTCTCGGAACAAGCCGAGGTCACCAAGGGCATCGTGCAGTACCACTTCGAGACCAAGCAGGATCTGGTGATCGCGATGGGGGAGCACCTCATCGTCGATGTCACCGAGATTCTGCACGCTGCGTTGGACAGTGCCGTGGGCACGCGCGAACTCCCAGGCGTTCGTGGCCTGCGCGAGCTGGTGCACGGCGGTCTGAGCGCGGTGTGGTTGCTGATCGAGAAGTCGCCGGATCGGCAGTTGCTCGCCTACGAGATCAAGACCTATCTGCTGCGCCATCGCGCGCTCGGGTCCGCCACGGCCGCCGAGATCGCCAGTGGGCAGTACCGAATCCGGGACTCCGAGGCCCGGTTGTTCTTCGAGAAGTGTTCCGCCCACACCGGGACGCGATGGATCGAGCCGGTGGCGTCGATCGCGCGTTTCGGGATGGCCACCCTCGACGGGCTGGTGCTGCGGTGGTTGGTCGACGGCGACGATCTCGAGGTGCTGGCGCAGATCGACGACCTGTCGGGGCTGATTGCAAGCAAGGCCTTGGACTGCTGAGGACCGGCGTGGCAGCTGCTCGCTGGGACTTCTGGGCTGCGGAGTGTTTGACTGTGTAGGCCTGGCAACGACGACGAAGGAATACGCCGCATGAGTTCGATCGCCGGTGTCGCAACCACCGACACGACACCACTGTCCCGTATCGCCGCTGCCACCGAGGGTCTCGAATCACCTTTGGCTGCAGTCGATTCCGCCGCGCTCGATGCCAATGCTGCTGCTCTGCGGGCACGGGCGGACGGAGTGCCGATCAGGATCGCGAGCAAGTCGGTTCGGTGCCGGGCGGTACTGGATCGGGTGCTCGCGGCCGACGGCGTGAGCGGGGTCATGGCGTACTCGCTGCGTGAGGCGATCTGGTTGGCGCGCCACGGCGTCGAGGACATCCTGATGGGGTACCCGACGGTCGATCGCACCGCCCTCGCCGAGGTCGTGAACGATCGTGTTCTGTCGGGGCGCATCACGCTGATGGTCGACGACGTCGCACAGCTGGACATCGTGCGCGACGCGACCGACAGTGATCTTCTCAAGCCACGTATCTGTATCGATGTCGATGCCTCGCTGCGGATCGGGCCGCTGCACATCGGTGTCAGACGTTCGCCGCTGCGCGAACCCGAGCAGGTCGCCGCCTTCGCGCGGGTGGCGCAGGCGCGTGGGTTCCGAGTGGTCGGTCTGATGTTCTACGAGGCGCAGATCGCCGGTGTGCCCGATTCCAATGTTGCGGTGGAATGGATGAAGTCGCTGTCGTCGCGTGAGATCTCCACGCGCAGAACGGCGGTGGTCGAGGCCGTGACCGCGGCCGTCGGGCGGATCGAGATCGTCAACAGTGGCGGTACCGGGTCGATCGACTTCTCGGCCGCCGATCCGGTCGTCACCGAGGTGACCGCGGGATCGGGCTTGTTCGCGCCGACGCTCTTCGATCGGTATCGCGCATTCTCGGCCGAGCCCTCGCTGTTCTTCGCGCTGCCCGCGGTGCGCAAGCCGACGCCGCAGATCGCCACGCTGTTCGGTGGTGGCTACATCGCGTCGGGTCCGGCGTCGACGTCGAGGTCCCCGCGGCCGATCGCCTGGTCGAGAAAGGCCAGGGGAGTGGTGACGTCCGGTCTGAGGCTGCTGCGCAACGAAGGTGCGGGCGAGGTGCAGACTCCGGTGAGTGGAGCGGAAGAGATCCGGATCGGTGATCGCGTCTGGTTCCGGCACGCCAAGGCGGGCGAGCTGTGCGAGCGATTCGACACCCTGCATCTGGTGCACGCCGACGGGTCCGTCGAGGCGGTCCCCACTTATCGTGGTGAGGGCATGGCGTTCGGCTGAATTCCGTTCTCGCACAGGCTCATGAAGGTGCCGAGGGTGACCAGTCCGGCCGGGGTGGACGGCAGGTAGCGGGTCAGTGCCCGCGACCGGATCAGTATCGCGGCCCACTGGCCACGCGAGACGGCGACGTTGAGTCTGTTGCGGGACAACAGAAAGCCCATGCCTCGCGGAACGTCTTCGATCGCCGACGCGGCCATCGAGATCAACACGACCGGTGCCTGTCGTCCTTGGAACTTGTCGACGGTGCCCACCGAGACCTCGTCGAGTCCGGCGGCCGCGAGTCGTTCGACGATGACGGCCACCTGCGCGTTGTAGGCCGCGACGACCAGGAAGTCGCCCTGGTCCATGGGCCGCGCACCCTCGAAGGACTGCGGGTCGCTCCACGGTCGGCCGAGCAGATTCTGCACGTGAGTGACGATCTCGTCGGCTTCCTCCACCGAGTCGGTGGAGTTGCCGTGGTGGTCGAGGTAGACGATATGCAGGCCGGGCTCGAGCGAGTCCAGTGAACGTGCCTGTGTCACAGCACTGTTGGACTCGAGCTTGCCCTCGTACGACAGTGCCGAGACCGGCGCGCACAGATCGGGATGCATCCGCCACGTCGTGGCCAGGAAGTACCCGCGGTCGGCGGGCAGCGTCGGGTGACCGCTGGTGATCCAGCCCAGCGCCGACTCGTCGACGGGTTCGGGGTGGGTGCCCTGGCTGACCTGCGGCAGCTGGGCCGGGTCGCCGAGCAGCAGCAGGTTGCGTGCGGACACCGAGACGGCGATGGTGTTGGCCAGCGAGAACTGCCCGGCCTCGTCGATGACCAGGAGATCGAGCGACTCGGGCGGGATGCGGCCGGGGTTGGAGAAGTCCCAGGCGGTACCGCCGATGACGCAGCCGCCCTCGGCGTCGGTGACGAAGCGGGCGTAGTCGGTGGGTTCGACGACGGTGTGGGCGGTCGGTGCCTTCTTGCCCACCTCGGCCGGGTCCACCCCTGCGGCCACGATGGTGTCGAGCAGGTTGTTCACCACGTGGTGCGATTGGCCCACCACGCCGACCTTCCAGTGATGTACATCGACCAATTCGGCGATCACCCGTGCAGCGGTGTACGTCTTCCCGGTCCCGGGCGGACCCTGCACGGCAACGTAGGAGTGATCCAGATCGAGCAGCGCCGCCGTGACGGCCGTCGCGTAGTCACCGGCGTGCACCTCGGGAAGGCCGGTGCCGGAACGGGTTCGGGGCGGCGACAGCGTCAGCAGATCGGCGACGGCCGTGCGTGGAAGGTCCGGCAGTGCGGCGTGGACCTCGGCGGCGACGGCAACGATCGCCTGCTCCAGGTACTTGGTCGCCGGGGGCGGTTCGGGTGCGGTGGCGACGGGGAAGTCGGGGTACTCGTCCACTCCCTTGCGTAGGTTCTCCTGCACCACCACCATGTCGAGGGTGCCCTCGTAGCCCGCCTCCACGATCTCGACCGTCGTGGTCGCGCGATGGGTCGGCTGCTGTTTCGGTAGTCCTTCCGGGGCCGGGTCGTCGTAGAGCAGCTTGACCTTCGAGCTCGACAGGACGCCGCTGCTCAGGTGCCCCAACAGCTTGAGCTGTCGTCGCATGACCCGTTGCTTCGGTGCAGTTTTCATCCAGTCGTGCACCAGCTCGGCGCGCTCGACCTTCAGCACGTCGGCCGCGTCGGCCCACTCGTCGAGCGGGTGGGTCAGACGATCGAAGTGAGCCCACCAGAACGGCTTTCGTTCACGTCGGTGATACCCGATGGAACCGGAGAACAATGCGACGGCCTGCTGCGTCGAGGTGCGCTCCCACGGCAGACCGGCGTAGTCGGCGAGTTCGAGCTCGAGCGGACTCGCGGTGTCGGTTGCACCGTCTTCGAGCTCGAGATGCTGCGTTGCCCGTGGGTGCACACCGGCATCCGACGCGCGCGCGAGCAACCAATCCCGCAGTCGCAGCGTCGATTCGCAGTCGGTGCGGTTGTACTCGGCGATATCGGCGAGCAGAGCAGCGGCCTCGGCGTCCTTCCCCTGGTCTCGTAGATCGCACCAGTTCGCGTATTCGACGATCGACGCGGCCGCGTCGGTGACGTCTCCGTCGCGGGCCGCGGGCATGTACAGGGGTTCGAGCTTCTTGATGCTGTAGGACCTGGCACCGATGCGCACCGCAGATCGCACGATCGGATAGAGGTCCACCAGAACGTTGTCCCGCAGTAGGTCGTCGACCGCGTCCTCACCTACTCCGTAGCGACCGGCGAGGCGCAGTAGCGCGGTCTTCTCGTACGGCGCGTAGTGGTAGACGTGCATGTTCGGGTACGCGGCACGGCGCGCGGAGACGTAGTCGAGAAAGTCGATCAGGGCGCGGCGTTCCTGCGCGCGATCGTGCGCCCAGAACGGGAGGAAGTCGCCGTCGGCGGTGTAGACGCCGAACAGGTACTCGAGACCCCATTCGGCACTGCCGGCCTCGGCCCACAACGGGTCGCCCTCGAAGTCGAAGAAGATGTCGCCCGGATCGGGCTCGGGGATCACGCCGAGTGCATCGGCGTCGAAGATCTCGAACTCGGCGTCGCCGCTGTGTTCCTGGCGAACCTGCAGCGCGGCCTGAGCTCGCAGATTCGTGACCGTGCGAGAGGACATGCCGTCCACGTTCGCGGTCGATGCAGCGAGTTCGTCGATCGTCGAGATGCCGGCGTCGAGCAGTCTGTCCCTGGTACTCGCGCGCATGCCGGCGACGAGAACCAGGTCGCGGTGCTGTTCCACCTCGACCGTGCATGCCTCGCATTGCCCGCAGCCGGAGTAGCGCGAATCGAACCAGTCGACGACGGTGCCCTCGGCGTGGTGTTCGTCGAGTATGTGTTGCAGGTGTTCCCGGGACTGCCGGTAGACCGGAAGGATCTCGGTGAGCGAGTGCGCGGAGTCGCTGCCGTCGCCGAGCATCAGGTGCACCTCGTCGCTCGGAACGATCCCGCCGGATCGGAGCGCGTCCGCGTAGGCCGCCAGCTGCAGCAGGGCCGACACCTTCGCGTGCCGCGACAGCTTGGTGTCGTACACGGCGTACCGATCGCCCTCGGCCACCAGAAAGTCGCAGAATCCGAGAAATCGGCCGTCGAAGAAGGTGGCCTGATACACCACGGGTGTCCGGGAGGTGAGGGCGGTGAACGTCGCCCAGGCCGCGTCGGCCAATTCCTGTGCGGTGCGTCCCGGTCGGTCCATCGTCAGGACACCGCCGGGAAATCGCTGCTGGAATGTCTCGAGCTGGCGGCGTTCGTGCTCGAATCCGAGTGCAGAGGTGCGGTCCAGCATCGGATCCGGCGCGGCGGTTGCGCGCGGGATCAGACCGGTGAGGCCGTCGAGTCGGCGCAGCAGTCCGAATTCGCACGACGCTGCCGAGGCGAGGTCGCTGGCGCTGTAGATGACGCGATCGCCGATGAGGAACACGCGCCCACCCTAGTCACCACCACGCGCGGTACCGGTCACGTTGCGCGCGGATGCCGCCGCGAGGAGGCAAAATGATCGAATGCCTTTTTTCGACGGAGCCACCGGTGCTGTCCATTACCGAAACTGGACTGTTCCCGATGCTCGTTTCGGTCTCGTTTTTCTGCACGGTCTCGGCCAGAACAGCGGCCACTATCACCGTTTCGCCCGGGTCCTCAACGGACGCGGAGTCGATGTGTGGGCGGTCGATCACGTGGGCCACGGCCTCACCGAGGGTGAGTTGACGGATGCCGCTCAGATCCCCGCACTCGCTCGGAACGCGCTGCAGTTGCTGGACATGGCCGAGGCCGAGCACCCGGAACTGTCGTTCGCTCTGATGGGTCATTCGTTGGGTGCGGCGACGGCCATCGCTGCCCTCGGCGCGCATCCGGAGGCAGTGCGGTGCGCCGTGCTGTGCGGAACGCCCAAGTCGGTGACCGGCTCGGTCACCGACCTCGCAGACAATGTGATTCCGCTTCTTGCCGTGCACGGCGTGGACGACCGTCTGGCTCCGATCGATGCGGTGCGCGAGTGGATCGGCGGTGTTCCCGACGCGTCCCTGCGTGAGTTCGAGGACGGTGGTCACGACCTGCTGCACGAGAAGATCCACCTGCAGGTGACGTCGGTGGTGGCGGAGTTCCTCGACGACCACATGTCCTGACAACGAAGAAAAGAAGGGCCCGGCGCGAACATCGCGCCGGGCCCTTCTCGTGTGGTCGATCTACGTGTAGATGGCTTCGATGTCGCTGCCGCGCTCGGCGTGAATGATGTTGCGCTTGAGCTTCATCGTCGGGGTGAGCTCACCGGTTTCGACGGTGAAGTCGTTCTCGAGGATCGTGTACTTCTTGATCTGCTCGGGGTTCGAGACCTTCTTGTTGGCCTCGGCGACGGCCTTGTCGATCTCGGCGACGAGGTCGGCGTTCTTGGACAGTTCGGAGAACGGAATGTCCGCGGCCAGATCGTGCCGTTGGAGCCAGCCCGGCATGGCCTCGGGGTCGAGGGTGATCAGCGCACCGATGAACGGCTTGGCGTCGCCGACGACGAGGCACTGGCTGATGATCGCGTTCGCGCGGAGGGCGTCCTCGAGCACTGCGGGGGCGACGTTCTTGCCGCCCGCGGTCACGATGATCTCCTTCTTGCGGCCGGTGATCGAGACGTAGCCTTCCTGGTCGATCGCGCCGAGGTCGCCGGTGTGGAACCAGCCGTCGACGATGGCCTCGGCCGTGGCCTTCTCGTTGTGCCAGTAGCCGCTGAACACGACCGGTCCCTTGAGCAGCAGTTCACCGTCTTCGGCGACCTTGACCGAGTGGCCGTCGATGGGCTTGCCGACGGTGCCGACGCGCTGTTCCTTGGTGGTGTTGACGGTGATGGCCGCGCTGGTCTCGGTCAGTCCGTAGCCCTCGTAGACCGGGACGCCTGCACCGCGGAAGAAGTGGCCGAGGCGGGCACCGAGAGGTCCGCCGCCGGACACCGCGCGGGTGCAGTTGCCGCCGAGTGCTGCGCGCAGCTTGGAGTACACGAGCTTGTCGAACACTGTGTGCTTGAGGTTCAGAACCAGCCCGGCTCCGCCCTTCTCCTGGGCCTCGCTCCACTCGATGGCCGTCGCGGCGGCCTTGTCGAAGATCGAACCCTTGCCGCCATCGTGCGCCTTCTGCTTGGCGGAGTTGTAGACCTTCTCGAACACGCGCGGCACCGACAGGATGAAGTCCGGCTTGAACACGGCGAACTGATCCACCAGAGTCGTCACGTCCGAGGTGTGTCCGACGGTGACCTTGGACTCGAAGGAGCCGAAGGACACGGCACGGGCGAACACGTGCGCCATCGGGAGGAACATCAGTGTGCGGTTGCCCTCCTTCATCGAGTCGTGCAGCGCGATCTGGGTGGCCTGAACCTCGGCGTAGAAGTTGGCGTGGGTGAGCTGAACGCCCTTGGGGCGGCCGGTGGTGCCCGAGGTGTAGATCAGGGTCGCGGGCGATGCGGCGCTGACCTGATGGCGTCGCGCATGCAGATCCTCGTCGCTGACTCCGGCACCGCGGGTGGTCAGTTCGTCGATGGCTCCGGCGTCGATCTGCGGAACCTCACGCAGATCCTTGGCACCTTCGGTGACCTCTTTGAGGTTCGAGGCGTGCGCTGCGGTCTCGACGACGAGCAGCTTGGTGGCGGAGTCCTCGAGAATCCACTGCGCCTGGTCGGCGGAGGACGTCTCGTAGATCGCGACGGTGCATCCGCCTGCGGACCAGATGGCGTAGTCGAGGACGACCCACTCGTAGCGCGTCGCGCTGAGGATGGCGACGCGGTCGCCGAGTTCGATCCCGGAGGCGATCAGTCCCTTGGCAGCTGCCGCGACCTCGGCCGCGAACCGAGCTGCGGTGACGTCGGTCCAGTTGCCGTTCACCAGACGTTGGAACGGTACGAAGTTCGGCGATTCCTTCTCGTACCTGTAGACGGTGTCGGCCATGGATGCGTCGTCAGGAATGGTGAACGACGCCGGCACAGAATATTCGCGCACTGCTGGACCCCTTACGGAAAAATAGCGTGGTAGTTGTGCATTTCATCACATTCGGGGCCGTGGCGCACCATCCGGGGTGTCCGGTTTGTCGACTTTGCCGCGAGTCCGAGGGGGTTGAGTGTGACTCGGAGTACAACTTAACCGCCTGCGCGTGCGCTCGGGTGTCGGGTCGCCGGTGTGAGGCCGCTCGCACCGCACGCCGCCGCGGCCGTTTTCGTCACCTGATCAGCGTAGAAGGGTTCGCGGGGGCCGAGCAGGTACTAAACTCGTGCGACATATGAGCACTTCAGAAACTGATCAGGATGCCGCCGTGACGTCTGACGAGACGAGTTCGCCCCTTTCGGAGTCCGCTTCCGTCCCAGCCGGCGACGACATCACCTTTGCCGATCTCGGAATCGACGAGCGGGTCCTGAAGGCCCTCCGCGATGTCGGCTACGAAAGCCCGTCGCCCATCCAGGCGGCCACCATCCCGCCGCTGATGGCAGGCAACGACGTCGTCGGCCTCGCGCAGACCGGTACCGGCAAGACCGCCGCGTTCGCGGTGCCGATTCTGTCCCGTCTCGACGTCTCGCGTCGGACGCCGCAGGCATTGGTGCTGGCCCCGACGCGCGAGCTCGCGCTGCAGGTCGCCGAGGCGTTCGGTAAGTACGCCACCCACATCCCCGGTCTGCATATTCTGCCGATCTACGGTGGTCAGGCGTACGGCATCCAGCTCTCGGGTCTGCGTAAGGGCGCGCAGATCATCGTCGGCACTCCCGGTCGAGTCATCGACCATCTCGAGAAGGGCACGCTCGACCTGTCCGGGCTCGAGTACCTCGTGCTCGACGAGGCCGACGAGATGCTCAAGATGGGCTTCCAGGAAGACGTCGAGCGCATTCTCTCCGATACCCCGGAGTACAAGCAGGTGGCGTTGTTCTCGGCCACGATGCCTGCCGCGATCCGCAAGATCTCCAAGCAGTACCTGCACGACCCGGTGGAGATCACCGTCAAGACCAAGACCTCGACGGCACCGAACATCACCCAGCGGTACGTCCAGGTGGCCCATCAGCGCAAGCTCGAGGCGCTGACTCGAATCTTCGAGGTCGAAGAGTTCGAGGCCATGATCATGTTCGTGCGCACCAAGCAGGCCACCGAGGAACTCGCCGAAAAGCTGCGCGCACGGGGCTTCTCGGCCGCTGCGATCAACGGCGACATCGTGCAGGCCCAGCGTGAGCGCACCATCGGGCAGCTCAAGAACGGCCAGATCGACATCCTGGTGGCCACCGATGTCGCGGCCCGCGGTCTCGACGTCGACCGCATCTCGCACGTCATCAACTACGACATCCCGCACGACACCGAGTCCTACGTGCACCGCATCGGTCGTACCGGTCGCGCCGGTCGCGCCGGTCAGGCTCTGCTGTTCGTCGCACCGCGCGAGCGGCACCTGCTCAAGGCCATCGAACGTGCGACGCGTCAGCCGATCACCGAGATGCAGCTCCCGAGCGTCGACGACGTCAACGCGCAGCGCGTGACGAAGTTCAAGGACTCCATCACCGAGAGCCTGGGCAACGAGAATCTGGCGCTGTTCCGTCGTCTCATCGAGGACTACGAGCGTGAGCACGACGTGCCCTTGGTCGACATCGCAGCCGCTCTGGCCATCCAGTCCCGCGACGGCGAAGCGTTCTTGCTCAAGCCCGAGCCGCCTGCCCCGCCGCGGGCACCGCGCGAGCCTCGCGAACCGAGACCACCGCGCACGTTCGACGAGGACGCGGCCAGTTCGCACCACCGCAAGACGGGCCAGGAGATGGCGACCTACCGCATCAGCGTCGGCAAGCGGCATCACGTCGCTCCGGGTGCGATCGTCGGTGCCATCGCCAACGAAGGCGGTCTGCGCCGAAGCGACTTCGGGCACATCAGCATTCGTCCCGATCACTCGTTGGTGGAGTTGCCTGCCGACCTCGCCGACGAGACGGTCGAGGCGTTGCGCCGCACCCGCATCAGTGGCGTGTTGATTCAACTGCAACCCGATTCCGGCCCTCCCGGACGCAGCGGCGGTCCACGCGGCGGCGGAAAGTTCAAGGGAAAGCGCTGACGCACGTGCGCGGCAATTCGTAGTCCACTACGAGTCTCCGCGCACGACCTCGGGGTCGAGCGTTTGACGGTCGAGGCCGCGGGTATCCACCCGCCCATGACCCACGTCACTCTCCGTGTCAACGGCACCGATCGCGAGTTCGACTGCGACATGCGAACCACCCTGCTCGACGCCCTTCGGGAAAACCTAGACCTGATCGGTGCCAAGAAGGGGTGTGACCACGGGCAGTGCGGTGCGTGCACGGTGTTGGTCGAGGGGCGGCGGATCAACAGCTGCCTGACGTTCGCGGTTGCGCAACAGGATCGCGACATCACCACGGTCGAGGGACTGTCCGACGGCGACACACTGCATCCCGTGCAGCAGGCCTTCGTCGACCGTGACGCGTTCCAGTGCGGGTACTGCACATCCGGGCAGATCTGTTCGGCGGTGGCGGTGATCGAAGAGGCCAAGCAGGGTTGGCCGAGCGCGGTCACCGAGGACATCGAGGCCGCCGATGTCGAACTCGATTCCGACGAAGTACGAGAACGTATGAGCGGCAACCTCTGTCGTTGTGGTGCCTACTGCAATATCGTCTCGGCCGTACGGGACGCATCGTGAAGACCTTCGAGTACGACGCCGCCACCGCCGTCGACGACGCCGTGGCCCGCCTCGCCGAGAACGAGAACGCGATGCTGCTCGGTGGGGGAACCAACCTCGTCGACCTGATGAAGCTCGGTGTCGTGGGCCCCACGACGCTGATCGATGTGACGCGTCTTCCGCTGCACGACATCGACGTGTCGGACGACGGCTCGCTTCGTGTCGGTTCCGGCGTGACCAACAGTGACCTCGCGGTGCACCCGGTGGTGCGTCAGCGTTATCCGGTGCTCTCGCGGGCGGTGCTCTCCGGAGCCTCGGGCCAGTTACGCAACATGGCCACCACCGGCGGAAACCTGTTCCAGCGCACCCGGTGCGTCTACTTCATGGACTCGTCGAAGCCGTGCAACAAACGCGAACCCGGTTCGGGCTGCCCGGCCCGGACGGGTGAGCACAGGAATCTCGCGATCCTCGGGGCTTCGGAGGCGTGCGTGGCGACGCATCCTTCGGACATGGCGGTTGCGCTGTCGGCTCTCGATGCGCATGTCGTCGTGCGCGGAGTCGACGGTGAGCGTGTCGTGCCGATCGACGACTTCTACCGACTTCCCGGCGACGATCCGGAACGTGACAACACGGTCGCGCGGGACGAAATCGTCACGGCCGTGGAGATACCGGAATTGGCGGACGGCACCGTCTCCACGTACCGCAAGGTGCGGGATCGGCAGTCCTACGCGTTTGCCGTCGCATCCGTGGCCGCCGTGCTCGATGTCGAGGACGGCGTCGTGCGTGGGGTGTCGATCGCGCTGGGCGGTGTGGCGCACAAGCCGTGGCGGGCTCGCACGGCCGAGCACGCGCTGCTCGGCGCGGCCGCCGACGAGGCGTCGTTCCGGCGGGCGATCGCAATGGAACTCGACGCGGCAGAGCCGTTGCGCGACAACGCGTTCAAGATTCCGCTGGTGACCAACCTCGTCGCCCGCACCCTGGTGGAACTCACAGATTCGGGGGATCGGTCATGACCGCATCGATCGGGCAACCGATTCAGCGCACCGAATCGATAGCGAAGGTGACCGGCCGGGCTCGGTACGCCGCCGAGCAGCCGCCGGCCGTCGGCCAGTTGTACGCCTGGTACGTGCCCGCGACAGTTCCTGCAGGCACGGTCGAGCACGTCGAACTCGCTACCGACCCTGCGGTGCACGCCGTCCTGTGGCACGGCAGCGCCGAGAAGCTCGGCGAGGTCGAGGACGCCGAATTGCATGTGCTGCAGTCGAACACCGTCGCGTACCGCGGCCAGAGCGTTGCCGTCGTCGTGGCCGAGACCCTGCAAGCCGCGCGGGCCGCCGCTGCCCAGGTGCAGGTGCGGTACGCCGGCGTCCGCTCTCCCGACAACACATTGACGGCGGAGCACAGCACGCTCTACGCGCCCGAGTCCGTCAATGCGGGGTTCCCCACCGACGTGACCGTCGGCGATCCCGACGCTGCGCTGGCATCGGCCGAGCACCTCGTCGACAATTGGTACTCCACCGCGCCGATGCACAACAGTCCGATGGAGCCGCATGCCACCACGGCGCAGTGGTCCGACGGCGTTCTGACGGTGTGGGATTCGACGCAGGCACCGTCCGGTGTTCAGGGCGACCTCGCCACGGCGTTCGACCTCGAGCCCGAGAACGTTCGCGTGATCGCGGAGAACGTCGGCGGCGGATTCGGAGCCAAGGGCAGTACTCGGCCCAATGCGATCCTCGCGGCGATGGCTGCACGGGCCACCGGTAAGACAGTGAAGCTGGTCCTGCCGAGGCAGGCCCTGTTCGATGTCGTCGGCTATCGCACCCCGACGCTCAATCACGTTCGTCTGGGCGCTGATTCGACCGGAACTCTGCAGGCGATCGCACACGATTCGTTCCAGCAGACCAGCACGATCTTCGAGTTCTGTGAGCAGACCTCGGAATCGACTCGGCACATCTACGCGGCTCCGAACCGTCGCACCACCCACCGGCTCGCACAGCTGGACGTCGGAACCCCGCGGTGGATGCGGGCACCCGGCGAAGCGCCGGGCATGTTCGCCGTCGAGACGGCCATCGACGAATTGGCCGTGGCCACCGGTATCGATCCGATCGATCTGCGGATTCGCAACGAGCCGGACGTCGATCCGGCCAGTGGTAACCCGTTCAGCTCACGCAGCGTGGTGCAATGCCTCCGCGAGGGAGCCGAGAAGTTCGGCTGGGACCGCCGCAATTCCGCGCCCGGTCAGCGTCGAGAAGGCAACACTCTGGTCGGCATGGGGGTCGCGACGGCCAGCTACCCGGTGCTGATCTCACCGAGTACCGCGTCGGCGCGCGTGGAGCAGGACGGCACGATCACGGTCTCCGTCGCCGCGTCGGACATCGGAACCGGCGCGCGCACCGTGCTGCGCCAGATCGCGGCCGATGCGCTCGGGGTGGACGCGGACACCGTCACACTCGAACTCGGCGACAGCGCACTGCCGAAAGCGCCTGGAGCAGGCGGCTCCTCGGGCACCTCGTCGTGGGGCTGGGCCGTCACCAAGGTCTGCCACTCTCTGAAGGCTCAGGGTTCGTACGAGCCGGGGAACTCGGCCGAGGCCGACACCACCGACGACGTCGAGGGTCAGAAGGAGCTGGCGCGCATGGCTTTCGGTGCCCAGTTCGCCGAGGTGGCGGTCGACATCGACACCGGTGAAGTGCGGGTACGAAGGATGCTCGGCGTCTTCGGTATCGGCGCGGTGATGAATCCGCGGCTGGCCAGGTCTCAGCTCATCGGCGGCATGACGTTCGGACTCGGCATGGCGCTGATGGAGAACGGCATCACCGATCGCGAGTTCGGTGGATTCGCCAATCATGATTTCGCGGAGTACCACATCCCGGCGTGTGCGGACGTCACCGATCTCGAGGCCGTATGGGTCGAGGAAGTCGACACAGAACTGGCGCCCATGGGCGGCAAGGGTATCGGTGAGATCGGTGCAGTCGGATCCTCGGCGGCCATCGGCAATGCCGTCTACAACGCCACCGGCGTCCGAGTCCGTGACCTCCCGATCACCCTGGACAAGGTGCTACCGCACCTCTAGAACGGGCGCAGCCCCTCTACGCCAGTATCCGCTGCAGGAATTGACGGGTCCGGGGCTCGGTCGGGTTCACCAGCACCTGTTCCGGTGTGCCTCGTTCCAGGACGACGCCGTTCTCGATGAACAGCACCTGATCGGCGACCTGCTGGGCGAAGCGGATTTCGTGGGTGACGATCACCATCGTCCAGCCCTGTGCGGCAAGGCCTTTGATGACGGCAAGAACTTCGCCGACGAGCTCGGGATCGAGTGCCGAGGTGGGCTCGTCGAACAGCATCAACTTGGGGCGAAGAGCGAGAGCTCTCGCAATTCCGACGCGTTGTTGCTGGCCGCCGGAAAGCTGGAACGGGTACTGGTCGGACTTGGCGTCGAGACCGATCTGATCGAGGATTGCGTGCGCGTCCCGAATGGCGTCGTCCTTGGCGCGCTTCTGCACGATCACCGGTCCCTCGATGATGTTCTGCAGCACCGTCTTGTGCGGAAACAGGTTGTGGCTCTGGAACACCATGCCGCTCTGGGCACGGAAATGTCGGAGCTGCGCCGCGCTGACGGAGTCTGCGAAATCCACCGATACGTCCCCGATACGGATGATGCCTGCGTCGGCCTGATCGAGTGCGTTCAGTGTGCGCAGCACCGTGGTCTTACCGGATCCGGACGGTCCGATGATGACGGTGACGGTGCCGGAGGGCACGGTGAACGAGATATCCTTCAACACTTCGAGTGGTCCGAACGATTTCTTCAGTGCGGATACTTCCAGCAGGTCTGTCATTTGGCCACGTACCTGTCGAGTCGGACTTCGAGTTTGCCTTGGAAGAACGAGAGAACGATGCAGATCACCCAGTAGTAGAGCGCTGCAACTGTGTAGAGGGTGAAGAAGTCGAATGTCGGGGCCGCCGCGAGTTGCGCGACGCGCAGCAGCTCGGTCACCAGGATGGTCGACGCGAGCGAGGTGTCCTTGACCAACGAGATCAGCGTGTTCGACAACGGTGGTACCGCGGTGCGCAGTGCCTGTGGAAGCACGATGCGCTGCAACGTCGTTCGGTATCCCATCCCGATGGTTTGCGCGGCCTCCCACTGGCCCTTGGGCACGCTCAGGATCGCGGCACGGATCACCTCGGCCGCGTAGCCACCGACATTCAGCGAGAACGCGACCACCGCGGCCGGGAACGGCGAAATCACGATGCCGAATTGCGGGAGCCCGTAGAAGATGATGAACAGCTGCAGCAGCAGGGGAGTACCGCGGATGATCGAGACGTAGAACCGGGCGACCGCAGCGAGCGGCGTGATCGACGAGATGCGAGCGAGCGCAACCGCGAGAGCGATCACGAGTCCGATCACGAAGCTGATGGCGGTCAGCGGAATCGTCATGGTCACCGTGGCTTTGAGCATCGGCCACAGGTTGTCGAGAACCAGCTGTGTCTTCGACGGCGCAGTCGAACCCTCGTCGTCACTCACCGGGACCACGGTGTCGGCCGTCGGTGCGGCGACGTCGCTGCCGAAGTACTTGTTCGAGATCTCGGCGATGGTGCCGTTCTCGCGGAGTGTGTCGATGGCGGCGTCGACCTCGTCCATCAGCCCACTGTCCTTGCGAGCCACGAAGGATTGCAAGGTCGTGTCTCCGGTCTCGCCCGCGATTTTCACTCCGGTGTCGCCGGTCTGCTGCAGGTACTCGGCGATCGCGAGGGAGTCGTTGACGGTGGCGTCGACCCGGCCGTCCTTGACGAGCGTGACGGCCTGGACGAATCCCTCGACGGCTTCGACGTTCGCGCCCGCGTCCGCCGCGACCTCTGCCCAGTTGCTTGTCGAGGATTGGGCGGTGGTCTTGCCGGCCAGGTCGGCGAGAGAGGTGATGGTGGAGTCGTCTGCGGCGGTGAGGATCTGGCCTTCCGACACCGTGTAGGGCGTCGACAGGTCGTAGGCCGACTGGCGCGCAGGGGTGATCGAGACCTGGTTGGCGATGAGGTCGAAGCGTTGGGATTGCAGTCCGGCGAAGATCGAATCGAACGGGGTCTGCACGAAGTCGACGCGTACGCCCAACTCGGCACCCACGGCGTTGATGACGTCGATGTCGTAACCGGTGAGTTGTCCGTCGCCGCCCTGATAGCTGAACGGGCTGTAGGTGCCCTCGGTGCCGACGACCAGTACGCCCTCGTCCTTCACCCGGTCCAGCAGCGACTGTGAGGACGAACTGCAGCCGGACAGCCCCAGGATGCCGATGAGGATCGCGACCAGAGCAAGAATCGATCTGCGCACCATCTGCGCCCGCTTTCGCCGTATGTACGAGTGGAGAAAAACCTACCCGTCGATCTCCAGTTCCGCTGACACCACGACGGTGTTGTTCATCGGCAGGGCCGCCACCCCGAGTGCGGTGCGGGCATGGGCACCGATCTCCGGACCGAAGATTGCGAGCACAAGATCCGAGAAGCCGTTGACGACCGTGGTGGTCTGAGTGAAGCCGTGGTCGGCGTTGACCGATCCGGTGACGGTCAGCCACGCGCTGATTCGATCGAGATCTCCGACGGCACGGGCGACGCTACCGAGGAGCGCCAGTGCGGTGTCGCGAGCGGCGTCGGTTGCGGCGTCGAGATTCACCTGTGACGGCACAGCGCCGAACGGGCCGGCCAGAGTTCCGTCCGGTGCCAACGGAGAATGCCCGGACGCGAAGACCCGGTTGCCGCGCACGCGCACCCATTCGAACGAGAACTCGAAACCGGGCGGGGCGGTCGGTTCACCGGGCAAGGTGAAGCCCAGTTCGGTGATGCGACGTTCGATCTCCATGGAGGAAAACTCTGTCAGACCGGGATGCCGTTGATGGTGCGAACGGTCCAGCGAGAACCGTCGTGTTCGAGGGTGGAGACGCCCGCGTTGAGGATGCGCGGCGAGTGCCGCCGCCGGATCGCGTCGAAGATCGCCCGGATGACGCCGCCGTGCGCCACGGCGATCACCGCGGAGTCCGGGTAACGCGCGGCGATGTCGTCGACGGCGCGCACGCCTCGGACGATCAGATTCGAGCGGGGCTCCAAGCCGGGGTACATGCCGTTCGGCCAGTGCGAATACGCATCCCAGTCGGTGAATCCTTCGGCCTCGCCGAAGTGTCGTTCGGCCAGATCGGGGAACTCGGCGGTGCGCGTCAGGCCGAGGTGGGCACCGATGATGTCGGCGGTCTCGGCTGCTCGGATCAACGGTGAACTGACCAGGTGGTCCCACTGGCGGTACTCGAGTTCGTAGCCGGCCTCGCGGGCCTGAGCACGGCCGGTGTCGTTGAGCGGAATGTCCGACGAGCCCTGCAGACGCCCGTGCAGATTCCAGTTCGTTTCACCGTGCCGAACCAGTGCCAGAAGAGTCATAGTGAGCGGAGAATATCCCAGAGTTACCAGGGAGTACGGTCGATACGAAGATACGTGAACGAGCTTGGAGGATTGTCGATGAATCTTGCCCTGACAGAAGAAGAGGCCGCGTTCCGTGACGAGATGCGGACGTTCTTCACCACGAAGGTCCCCGCCGAGATTCGCGAGAAGAGCGCGACGGGTCAGGAGTTGAGCAAGGACGAGGTGGTTACGACCATGCGAATCCTCAACGAGAACGGCTTGGCGGTCCCACATTGGCCCGCCGAGTTCGGTGGCCGCGACTGGACCGCTGTGCAGCGCCACATCTGGCTCGACGAAATGCAGCTGGCGTCGGTGCCGGAGCCGCTGGCGTTCAACGCCTCGATGGTCGGCCCGGTCATCGCGACGTTCGGCTCTCAGGAGCTCAAGGAGAAGTTCCTGCCCAAGACGGCGAATCTCGACATCTGGTGGTGCCAGGGCTTCTCCGAGCCCGAGGCCGGATCGGACCTGGCGTCGTTGCGCACCACCGCCATCCGCGACGGTGACGACTACATCGTCAACGGACAGAAGACGTGGACCACGCTCGGCCAGTACGCCGACTGGATCTTCGCGCTCGTGCGCACCAACCCGGACGCGCCGAAGAAGCAGGCCGGAATTTCGTTCCTGCTCATCGATCTGAACACTCCCGGCATCGAGATGCGCCCCATCAAGCTGATCGACGGCAGTGTCGAGGTCAACGAGGTCTTCTTCGACAACGTCCGCGTTCCGGCCGAGAACCTCGTCGGCGAGGAGAACCAGGGTTGGAGCTACGCCAAGTTCCTGCTCGGTAACGAGCGCACCGGCGTCGCCCGCGCCGGACACACCAAAGTGCATCTCGGACAGGCGAAGAAGCACGCCGCACAGACCAAGGTCGGCAGCGGCACGCTGCTCGAGGACCCACTGTTCGCGGCCAAGATGGCCGAGGTCGAGAACGAACTGCTCGCCCTCGAGCTGACTCAGCTGCGCCTGGTGTCCAGCTCGGACGACGGCAAGCCGAATCCGGCGTCGTCGATCCTCAAGCTGCGGGGATCGGAATTGCAGCAGACCACGACCGAATTGCTGATGGACGTTGCCGGGCCGGACTCACTGCCCTACGAGGCGGGCGAGGACATCGAGAGCGAAGGCTGGGCGCAGCGCTCGGTACCGGGGTATCTCAACTACCGCAAGGTGTCGATCTACGGCGGCTCGAACGAGGTTCAGCGCACCATCATCGCCTCGGCGATTCTCGGACTGTAAGGGAGCATCTGAAGACATGGATTTCGAACTCAACGAAGAGCAGAAGCTGCTGCGCGACACCACTCGTGAGGTGCTCACGCGGGCGTACGACACCGAGAAGCGCAACAAGATCGTTGCCGGTGAGCTGGGCTGGAGCACCGACGTCTGGAAGCAGTTGGCCGAGGTCGGCCTGTTGGGTCTGACGTTCAGCGAAGAGGACGGCGGCATGGACGCCGGTCCCGTGGAGATCATGGCAGTGATGACCGAGGTCGGGCGACGACTCGCGCCGGAGCCGATTCTCGACGCCGTGCTCGTCCCCGGCGGGTTGATCTCCGAACTCGGCAGCGCCGATCAGCGCGCGCGGCTCCTGCCGCCCGTCGCCGAGGGGTCGTCGATGTTGGCGTTCGCGCACAACGAATCCGGCAGCCGCTGGCCCAACATCGAGGTCGCGACCACCGCCACCGAGGACGGTGGATCGTGGTCGATCAACGGCGTCAAGAACCCGGTTCCGCACGGCGGTAGTGCAGACGTGATCGTGGTCAGTGCCGCGCTGCCCACCGGTGGAACAGGACTGTTCGTCGTCGACGCCGACGCGACCGGTCTCACACGCAAGTCCTACGCCACCCATGACGGTCAGCGCGCCGCGCAGATCGAATTCGTCGACGTCGCGGCCGAACCGCTCGGCACCGCCGAGAACGCAGCTGCGGCGATCACCGGTGCCGAGGTGCGTGCCCAGGCCGCACTGTGCGCCGAGGCGATCGGTGCCATGGAGGAGGCGCTGCGGCTGACCACCGACTACCTGAAGGCGCGCAAGCAGTTCGGGGTTCCGCTGGCCAAGTTCCAGGCGCTCACCTTCCGTGCGGCGGACATGTACGTGCTGCTCGAACTCGCCCGCAGCATGAGCCTGTACGCCACGATGTCGTTGGCCGACGGCAACGTCGACCCGACGATCGCCTCGCGCGCGAAGCTGCAGATCTCACGGTCCGGTCGCAAGATCGGCCAGGAGGCGATTCAGTTGCACGGCGGAATCGGCGTCACGGCCGAATATCCGGTCGGGCACTACACCAGTCGGCTGGTGGCCATCGAGCACACCCTCGGCGGTGCCGACGAGCACCTGCGCATCCTGGCGTCGAAGGTCGCCGATCACGATCTCATCGGGATCTGACGCTCGTCAGAAGACTCCTCGGGCCCGGCCACCGTCGACAGGTGGCCGGGCCCGAGGTCGTTGTGCGAGGTGTCAGCTGCCCGAATCCGCCTCGGCGACAAGGTCGGCCACGGCAGCGGGATTGGAAACCAGGATCGCGTGCGAACCCGGAACCTCGGTCACCTGGGCACCGGCGCGCTGCGCCATGAACCGCTCGGCCGATGCCGGGATGATCTGATCCTGCTGGGGGACCAACGCCCACGACGGCGTGTGTGCCCAGGACGGCGGACCGCTCGGCTCGAGCAGTGCTCCGGCGGCGATGGTCTTCTGATGCGCAGCCATCCGCGCGGCTTGCTCCTCGGTGACGTCAGGGGCGAAGAACGGCCGGAACAGGGCGGGTGTGATGTACGAGTCGACGTTCTTACCGATCAGGTTGGAGGAGTCGTCGACGATCGACAGGCCGATCACCGGCGGCACCAGCGCGGTCACCGGGAATCGGATGGGGTCGAGTTCCAGGGCGACGGGTTCGCCTTCGACCGGCATGAAGGCCGCGACGTAGACCAATGCCTCGACGTTGTCGGCGTGCACGTTACTGATCACCGTGCCGCCGTAGGAGTGGCCCACCAGGATCACCGGACCGTCGATACTCTCGACGACATCGGTGACCGAGGCCGCGTCGACGGCCGGTCCGCGCAGTGAGTTGTCCGCAGTCACCACGGGGTAACCGCGGCCGCGTAGGTTCTCGGCGACGCCGTCCCAGCTGGTGTTGTCCGCGAAGGCTCCGTGCACCAGCACCACGGTCGGCAGCTCCTGCGCGGCGGCGGGCGCGACGCCGATGCCGACCATCGACCCCACTGTCAGTCCGGCAGTTGCGAGAAGGGTGGTCAGCTTCGGTTTCGTCATGCTCTCAACCTGTCACACGCCGGATGTTCGTGCGGTGTTCACCACGTAGATCCGACCAGCTTTTTCTCAGTGAACGCTCGTATGCTTGGCTTGCAGCAGTGGCGTTCGCCCGGCCGGGTGAACGTGAAACGGTAGGTCCGATCGTGAGCGAGAGTTCGATGAAGTCTCGGATGGCCGAGTACCCACGTCCCCATCACTGCTTGCTGCATGTGAGCGACACGCATCTCGTCGACGGCGGAGGTCGGTTGTACGGCGGCGTGGACAGTCAATTGCGGCTCGAGCAGGTGATGACCGACGTACGCAACTCCGGTGTGCGGCCCGACGCATTGGTGTTCACGGGGGATCTGACCGACAAGGGTGAGCCGGGCGCGTACGAGAAGCTGCGGGCGTTGGTCGAGCCGGTGGCCGAGGAACTCGGCGCACAGATCGTCTGGGCGATGGGCAATCATGACGACCGGGCGACTTTCCGTCAGAAGCTTCTCGACGCCGAACCGACCGGGCAGTCGATCGACCGGGTGCACGACGTCGACGGTCTTCGTATCGTCACCCTCGACACGACGGTCCCGGGAAGGCATCACGGCGAGCTCGGTGACGAGCAATTGGCCTGGCTGGCAGACACACTCGCGACGCCCGCCGAGTTCGGCACGATCCTGGCGATGCATCATCCGCCGGTGCCGACGGTGCTCGATCTCGCAGTGCTGGTGGAGCTGATCGATCAGCCTCGGCTGGCGGACGTGCTACGCGGAACCGATGTGCGGTCCATTCTTGCTGGGCACCTGCACTATTCGACGACGGCAACCTTCGCGGGTATACCCGTCTCGGTGGCGTCGGCCACGTGCTACACCCAGGATCTCAATGTGCCCGCGGGCGGATTACGCGGACGCGACGGTGCCCAGGGATACAATCTCGTCCACGTCTACGAAAACACCGTAGTCCATTCGGTGGTGCCCACAGGGTCGTACGACACTGTGGGAGAACCGGTCTCGGCGGAGGAGACCGCACGCAGGCTGAGTGCAGCGGGAGTCACCATCGCAGACAGTGCCCGCCGAAAGACGTTCAGCGACGCCTAGCGCTGTTCGCGTTCCCACGGCGCGACGATGGGGAAGTACTTGTCCAGGAACTGAGTCACGGTCCTGGTGCGCAGATCCAGGTCGACTTCCGGGAAGCTGCCGTCGTTGAGGCAGAAGAAGTCGACCGATCGCTTGGGGAGCAGCTTCTCCATCAAGTCGAGACCTGCCACGGACGTGGTGTCGATGTACCGAACCTTCGCGTCCTTCTGCACCACCGCGCGCCCGCTCATCAACGCGTAGTAGTGGTACAGCGAGTTCGTCACCGAGATGTTGGTACTCGCTCGGAATGCGCTCGCCGCAGTCGAGGCGAACTCGTCCGGAAACTCGTTTTCCATCTGCTGCATCACGCTGCGGCGCAACGGAGTTGCTGCATGTTCGAGATGCCGGGTTGTGGTCATCCCGAATCGGTCCTGCAGGATCCGACGGTTCACCCGCGCCGCGTTCTCGAAGCCGCTGCGGTCGGCGTCGCTGTAGCCCAACCCGATTCGCGTTGTCGCTTCGATGAACATACTGATTCCGCCGGGGGAGAAGAACATCGACGGGCTGACCGGTCGGCCGAAGAACATGTCGTCGTTCGAGTACAGGAAGTGCTCGGACAATCCGGGGATGTGGTGCAGCTGGCTTTCGACGGCCTGCGAATTGTGGGTCGGCAGAACGGAGGTGTCGACGAAGAAGGCCTCGCTCGGCACAAAGGTCACCTTGGGGTGGTCGGCGAGCCACGCCGGCCTCGCCGAGTCGGTGGCCACGAAGATGCGCCTGATCCACGGTGCGTACATGTGAATCGACCGCAGCGCGTACTTCAGTTCGTCGATCTGCCGGTATCGGGCAGCCGAATCGTCGCCCTCACCGACGACGTAGTTCGCC
Organism: Rhodococcus sp. 15-2388-1-1a; assembly: GCF_002259145.1. Lineage (NCBI taxonomy): Bacteria > Bacillati > Actinomycetota > Actinomycetes > Mycobacteriales > Nocardiaceae > Rhodococcus > Rhodococcus sp. 15-2388-1-1a. The sequence goes on from NZ_NPFP01000027.1 coordinate 45,272, forward strand.
ATCCGCCGCGCACGCTGAGCCTGGAACTCTGCCGACGAGCCGTCGACCCAGGAGAACACGATGTCGATGTCGAAATTGATGTCCGACGCGTGGTCGGCGAACATGTTCTCGATGGTCGGCCAGGTTCGTCCGAAGCGTTCGACGGTGCCGCGGACGGCCTCGTCGGGCCGGATGTTGCGTCGGGTCAGCGAGTTCTCGATCGGCAGCACGATCTCGGCCGGGGAGAACGACCACAGTTCGATCTGCACCGCCGTCGACGCGCCGTAGTACAAGCCGCTGAACGGCTCGACGCGCGGTCGGTACAGGCGCACGATCCGTGCGTTCGCGGACGGCGAGAGTGTGCCGTCGGCGACCAGTACTGCTTTCCCGCGGGCGTCGACGGTCTTCGAGTAGAACGGCTCGGCGCGGCAGGCGTGTACCAGTGCGGTGGTGAGCGCGTCTCGGGCAGCCAACTCGATGGCAATGACCGGGCGTTCGTCGTTGCCGCGAACGAGTAGGTACTTGATTCGCGCGGAGTCGAGCACGGCGCGGACGAACAGTAGATCCTCGACCATCGCCTGGTGTGGGGTGGTGGAGGTGATCGTCAGGGCGTAGCGGCCGTCGTGGCTGACCACGTCGGATCGTTCGCTCAGGCGTGCTGCGGATGCTGCTGATTCTCTGGTGACGGCATCGTTGGTCTCGTGCTCCGGTGGAACGAGGTAGATATCGTGCGGGGCAGAAGACGAGGTGATGGCGTTCCTTCCGGAGTGAACTCGCTGGCCGAGGAAACCCGGTGCAGAATCAGTCTAGTGCAGGTCCGCGGCTTTCCTGACGCGCTGCGGTAGAACCCGGCTCGCCGCGACCGAGCCCACCGCGACTCCGGCAGCGTCGGCCAGAGCGTCGGCGACCGATCCGGAGCGCCCCAGAGGCAGGTTCGCCTGCAGGACCTCCGAGATCGCCGCGAATGCCAGTACCCACAGCGCGGTCCTGACCCAGTCGATTCCGGCCAGTCGCGACGTATACGCCAGGGCCGCGAACAGTACGAAGTGGATGATCTTGTCGCTGTGCTGAAATCCCGAGGGCACCCCGGACGCGGGGGTGAACAGTACGATCAGCGCCACCACGAACGTGACCGCCAGGGGAATTCGATAGGTCGACGGTGAGAACACCGCCCGAGTTTAGCGGCGCTGCAGCACCACGACCGTGTCGATGCGCTCGTCGCCGTCGGGCGTGATGCGGGTGCGATGTTCGGCGTGGATCACCTCGAACCCGTCGCCGGCCGCAGCGACGACCGGTTCCGGAACGAACAGTCGGTGCTTGGCCGGGTGCTGCGAGGCGTGGCTGTCGCTGGGGCTGTGGCCGACGATCAGCAGTCGTCCCTTCGGTGCGATCGCGGCGGCGAACCTGCGGGTGGTCAGTTCGAGTTCGTCCGGTGGCACCTGGAGGAAGTGCACCGACACCAGATCGAACGCCGTTGCCGGCGGAGTCCAGTCCAGAACGTCCTCCTGTTGCCAGGTCACCGCGAGTGTCCGCGGCTCGAGTGCTTGTTGTGCTGCGCGAGCGCGGCCGAGGGCGACGTCGGAGATGTCGACACCGGTCACGTTCCAGCCTTGACCGGCCAACCACAGCGAGTCGGCACCTTCCCCGCAGCCGATGTCCAGGGCGCGTCCCGGAGTCAGCGCGGACGCTTCCTGTACCAACACGGCGTTGGGATTTCCGCTCCAGATGGTGGTGCGCTGGTTGTAGAGGTCGTCCCAGAATGCTTCGTCGAAGGCACCGTTCTCGAAATCCGGCTCTGCGTGGGTCCGGTCGGCGGGATGGGTGTGAGCATGTGTGTGGTCGGCCATGGTTCGAGACTGCCCGCTGCTGGCCGTTGACGCAAACCTATTTGCTGTATCGGCAAATTTGCTGTGGGTAGAGTGATGCGGCATGACCGAACCGGAACGTGAAGTGCTGACGTGGGCGACGTTCGGAGACGCGTCGCGCGACCTGACCGAGAAGATCGTCGACGACGGGTTCGTTCCGGACATCGTCATCGCGATCGCTCGCGGTGGGCTCATCCCCGCGGGTGCGATCTCCTACGCGATGGGCGTCAAGGCTGCCGGCACCCTCAATGTCGAGTTCTACTCCGACATCGAGGAGACCCTGCCCGATCCTGTTGTCCTCGAACCTCTTCTGGACACCGACGCAATCGTCGGCAAGAAGCTGCTCGTCGTCGACGACGTGGCCGACTCCGGCCGCACGCTGGCTCTGGTCATCGACCTACTGAAGGCTCATACCGCCGACGTGCGGTCGGCAGTCATCTACACCAAGCCGAGAACCATTGTGCAGCCGGATTATTCGTGGCGCGAGACCGACAAGTGGATCAACTTTCCATGGTCCACGCTGCCGGTCATCACCTGAGCTGCCGGTCTGGGCGACTGCGCCGTCGGGCCGGGGTGGTCGACGTGATCGATCGTGTCGGCCGGAGTTCGAAAGATCATCGGCGCACCGTGTTCGACTGCTACGTGTAGCCCCAGGTGTGGAATCTGGTGGCCGAGCAGTCTGGGCAATACTGCTCGTCGTCACCCATGGTCCAGCCAGGTTCGGGCGCGATCATCGCAGCAACTCGGCGGCCGTCGTAGACGACCAGACCGCACCCGCTGCAGCCTTCGGTGCTGTGCTGGACGCCTTCTGTGCGGCCGGCGCGAGCTACGACCGTTCTGGCCAAAACGGTCACCGTGGCCGGAACGAGAAGGAAGGTCGCTGCGCAGCCTGCCGCTCTCAGCAACTGAGCACGCCTGCTGTGGGAATGATCGGCGTCGACGCTGCCGAATTCAGGTGTCGTGTCACCGTTGAAGCTGCCTCTCGAACTCGCACAGTGCATGCCCGCGGGCATCGCGGTACGACAGATAGTACATACGGTGCGTGGAGGGTGCCGCCTCGGAGCCGCGGCAAACAGCAGTTCTGTGAAGCCCGTCGAGTGGCTCGAAACCGACTCGCTGGGGAAGCGCGGCTTCGGACATTGCAGAGCGTGCCCTCGTAATCCCTACTGCGTCAGGGTTACTGGAAGTTTTCGTTCTCTATGGGTCGTCACCATTCTGTGACTATGAGGCGCGTCACTCGCTGTGGTGCGGTAGATCGCCTGGTCGTGCGTGTCCGGAGATGTTTCTGTCACGTCCGGGTGGGGGTGTCGCCGGCGTGATTCGGGTGTCAAGGGCCTGTCGTGGATGTGTGGGGTGTTGTACCGTCCCGACAGGATTTTCAGTTATCTTTCAGCAATCATTGTGGTCGATGGAATCACCGAATCGTGTACGGAGACTCGCTCATGGAAACGATGGCACGCGCTACGACTGGTTCGACGGTGCGGGGACGTGGCGTATCGAGGGCTGTGGCTGGTTGTGTGGTGGTGTCGGCGGCAGTGATGGTGGGTTCGCTTGCGTTCGCGGGCAGTGCGTCGGCGACGCCGACGCTGTTGGCCGACAAGTTCGCGAGCACGGTCACCGATGACGGCTGGACGTTGGATCTTACTGCCAGCAACTTGTCGGTGAACCCGGTTCCGAACGTGGCGACGACGGCGTTCACGCGGGAGGGGTTCGTCTCGGCGAAGGTTACCGGCACCATCACCGGTGCCGGTGGCACGGCGGTGAAAACCGGGTACATCGAACAGGGTCTGCAGATCGGGTGTCAGATCGATGTCTCCTCCGGACTCGGTGTGGGGCTCGGGTTCTCGTTCGGTCCGTCGGTGGGTGTGTCCATCTCGGGGGTTCCCTCGGCGAACCTCGGTGTCAACGCCTCGGTGAACCCGAGTATTCAGGCCACCATCGCGCCGGGAACGATCACCACGATTGCGCTGGGCACGAAGGATCTCGAGGCGTCGAAGGCCTCGATCACGGCGGAGAACGTGCATGTGAAGGTCGATGCGTGCATGGGTCCGGTCACGGTCCGCTCCTATGCGCAGTTCGCGGTGTCGACGGCGACCTCGGACAACAGTGTGTTCGTGTACTCCGACCCGACTTGGCTCTGACACACAACTTCGATTCCAGCCGGCAACGGCTCTACATGCATGCGCAGCGATTTCGATTGTCGACCAACAATTTCCGCACTCACCCTTACCTGAGGAGCATCATGTCTTTCACTCGTACGAAGCGAATCGCAGCCACCACCACAGCAGCCACGCTTGCTGCCGGCGGGGTTCTGCTTGCCAACGCCCCGGCCGCTGCAGCTGTTCCCGTGACGACCGAAGGGCCGCTTCCGGCGTACTACGGCGCGCCGGTGGTGCAGGTTCCCCTCAATCACGCCCTGACCGTCGCGGCCCGTGACAGTGGTATCCCAGCCGCTCTGGCCAACGCGGATATCACGATTCCGGTGCAGGGGTGGGAGAGGGTGATCGACTCCTCGGCCAACGTCCTGGCAATCGCGACCGCTCGGGCTGCGCAGTACCCCAACGGTTGCGCTTCCTACGAGTTCTACCTTCCGCCGAGCGGGAAGTGGGCAGCCGCAGCCGCCTCGTACATCAACTGCCCCTGGTAGAGAACACCTTCTTCCTGTCCACATGCATCTCCTCCCGCTCTCCGACCCAGCGGGTTGCGGGTATCTCGAGTCCCGCGTTTCTGTCTGGAAGAGAAAGGCATTCACTTTCGATGACCACTTCACCGGCCGACCCGATGACCCCGCCGACCCGCCGCCACGGTGCAGCAGGCAACGAAACCTCGACGGCGGTGATCGCGACAGTGTTCGGGCTCGGGTTGCTGATTGTGGCGTTCGCGGTGATCGGACGCCTCGCCGGATGGGCCGGCGATCACGGGACGATCCTGGTGTATCTGGCGTTCTTTCTGTGGATGTCGATCGCAGGGCGGGTGTTCTGGTGGGGCACCGACAGATTGGTTGCCACGGTCCGGAAGACGGCGGCCCAGGACCACCGATGAGGCCGGAACCGATATCGAAACCGATTGCGGCATCGAGGAACCCGACGCTGCGCAGGTCGGTGGCGGGAGTGCTCGCTGCCGGGGCATTGTTGACCGGGGCTGCCGGGGTGATCGGTGCCGCGATCGTGCTCACAGCAGGACCCGCCTCGGCGGGACCGGCGGAGGATTGTGCGGCGGTGCGGGCGCGGGATCATCAGATCTACCTGAACTTGATTGCCTCTCTACCGCCGGGCTCTCCGATCCCGCCCGAGTACATCAATCCGTGCCTGACCGCGCCGTCGACGACCACGACTGCTCAGCCGACGAGCACCGCCGGATTGCCGGGCGCGCAAGCACCCGGCGGTGGCCCGAACGTCGGAGCGAACGCTCCGACAAACTTCCCCACCTACAACGGCACCCCCATCGTCCCCGGCCCCGGCCCTGTCCCTGTGCCGGGGGTGGTGCAGACCGCGACACCCGGCGCACCAGCGGCCCCGGGTGGTGAGAGTCCTGCAGGAGTCCCGGCTGCGACGGCGACCAGTGGTGGTGCTCCGACATCGCCGCAGCCTGCGGGATCGACTGCACCCACTGCGGTTCCCGATCGGGGGCCGGGACCGATACCCACCGACACCGATTCGGATACCGCACCGGCGCAACCGGTTCCGGACGCTGGAGCCCCGACTGCGGGGTTCGGCCAGGGCGACGGGCGTGATCGCTATCTCGAACTGGTGTTGGTCGGTGCTGCCGCGTTCACCGCCGGCGGGATCGGAGTGCGTGGGCGTCGTTCCCCGTTCGGTGCCCGGACTCCGGAATCGGTACTGTCCCAAGCGGTCGGCACTGTTGCTTCGCCGTTGATGCAGTACGACAAGGGTGGGCAGTCGAAGATCACCGTCCCCGATCCGGGTGGGGGTCGTCGTACGTTGTTCTTGATCCACGACCGGTCGTCGTCGCACGAATCGGTGATTCCTGTCGACGTGCCGCCCGGGGGGCGCATGTCGGTCGATCCGGATGGTTCGGTGACCGTTGTCGACGCCGATGGAAACCCGGTGTCGACGGTCGCCGCGCCGTGGGCGTACGACGCCGACGGCACACCGATTCCCACGCACTTCGAGATCCGCGACGGACATCTGGTCCAGGTCGTCGACACTGTGGGCATCGAGAACATTCTGTATCCGATCCTCGCGGACCCGCCGTCCGGTGGTGAGAACATCGCTACCGGCAGAGAGATGACGGCGATACCGTTGTACAACGGGCAGGACGCGATCAGTGGTCAACCCGGCGGTATCGCCGTCGTCGGTGATCCCGACCCCGGATACAGCCCATATCAACCGACCACCGACACCGTCAAGGACGGTACCGACCTCACCGTCGACCAAGGTAACGGCACCACCAACCGCTACACCGGCACCGGCACCGGCACCGATGCCGGTTTGCCTTACACCACCGAAGCGACCACCGACACCTATCAGCAGATGGCCGCAGACCAAGCCGCCGCTGAGCAGGCCGCTGACGATGCCGCGGCGCGGCTCGAGTCTGCGCAGGCCCCGCCGGTGAGTGAGAGCGGGATCGAGCCCGGCGACCTCGAGGGCCGTGCCAGCGAGGTGGACAACGTCTGGGCCTGGACCTACACCGACCCGGACGGGCTGACCCGCAACTTGCAGGTCACCTACGACGACGACGGTCGACCGTGGCGGGTCTTCGACCATGCCACCGGAAATCTGTACCTCTACGACTGGAGTACCGGCGAGCCGGTCCTGCGTCAGTCGCAGCACCTCGACTCCGGCTCCGTAGTGGATCAGACCCCGGAACTCATGAGCTTGATCGTTCCCCCACTGCGCGGGACACGCGCGATCTCGGGAGCTCTACGCCTCGACGACCTGATCATCTCGGCCAAACCACCCACCCGGCCGAACCTCGGTCCCGGAACATCGACCCGGCCTCGAGACCGGCCCGTACCCGCTCTCGACCCCACCGGCATCCCCATGGACCCGACATCGGGTGATCCCGCCGCCATCACCCCGGCACCGACCGAGACCGACCGGGTCGTCCCCGATCCCGAGGCTCCCGGGGCACCGCGCCGGCCCGGCCTCGACGACTTCGACCCCTACGCTCTCGACCCCACCGACCTCGACGACCCCACCGCACTCGACGACCCCACCGACCTGCCCACCGTCACCGCACCCCCGACCTCGTCCACCCCTGCCGCACCGACATCGCCGCCGGAATCGAGCTACGCCCCGAAACTCGGCGACGGCGAGAGCGCACCGAACTTCATCGACGTCCCCGGTCACGGCACCCTCGACATCGGTGCACTGGCACGCCCCGAGATCGGCGATCCCGACCTCGGGAACTATCCGGACCTCGGCGAACCCCGACTCTGGGCACCCGCAGGCGAAGGTCCCCGCTACACCCCCGACGGTCGACTCAAGGATTACCGGGTGATCCAGGAATTGGCCACCGGGATCGACGGCGACGTCGCGTACACCATCAACGGAGTCAAATTCGACGGCTGGTTCCCCGACGACGGCATCGTCACCGAAATCAAAGGCAACTTCGCGTTCCTCTTCGACTCCGCCGGCAACCCCACCACCTGGGGCGCAGACATCTGGCAGGTCAAATGGCGTGATCAAGCCCAAGCACAAGCCCGAGCCCTCGACACCACGGGCCAGAACATAGAACACATCTGGGTAATGTTGCAGGAGAACACCATCGACCTCGCCGAGAGAGTATTCAGTGCGAACGGTCTAGAAAATATCGACGTATTGTCACTTGCCGACTGGCTCGAAAGGATCCGACGATGATCGATCTGCACGCTCCGACGGTGATCGGCTACTGGCACGATCGCTCGCAGAGCGTCGATCGTCCTCGGAGCGCCGAGGACCTCGCCGCCACGACCCGGGCGTTCCTCGATACCCTAGCCGCGATCGATCCCGCTCTCGTGCCGGAGCTGTTGCTGCTCGGGGAACACCAGAGCGGTCACCCGGCGGATCTGAGTATCGAGGGACTCCGCCGGATCTACCACCGCAGAAAACAAGACGATCCCCCCTCGGGGTCCTACGTCTCCGGCTACTCGGTGCACCTCGTGCACCCCGATCACCGGCAGAGACAGTCGGTGAGCTTCTCGGTCGGAGCGACCGCGGGAACGAACGTCGTCCATGTGACTCTTCCTCGACCGGAGCACGCCGTCGGGGACGCATCCGAACTGCTCACCGCCCGCGTCGGGGATGCGGTACTCAAGGCGATCCTCGACCACTGGAACGCCACTGAAGCTCACTGGGACCTGGAAAAGTATTCCCGACCTCAGCGAGACTTGGTCCTCGGTAAAGCATCGAGCACATCATGGACAGAGCGACGCGAGGCCAGGAAACGATGGGCGAAGGAACTTCAGATCGGGTGGGAAACTCTCATCCCACCGCAGGTGCCTCTCGACCGCACTCTGTTGCCTGCTGTCGCCGACATCGAGACAGTGACCGCCGGTACTTTGGTTCGGCTCGGTGACGCGCCACTCGATGTCGACTTCGAGGACATTCTCGATCTCCGCCGCGCCCTCGGCTACCCGACATGATCCTCCGTCGCTTACTGTTTCGGTTCTCTCCGAATGTGAGCGGTAGCAACAGAATAGACGGACGTGCCGAAGTGGGGTCGGATCTGCGGGGATCGGGCGAGGCCATAAAGCAGTCGTGGACTACAACCGGGACCCCAGCGGTACTGCCGGTGACGCGCTGTTTAGTGCTCTGCGGCTCGATTCCGTGGTTGCTTTGCCCTCCGGTCCGTTCGCCCAAGCCGGAGCGTCGTCGAGAACGGAGCAACGTCGAGGGCGTGTCCACTACCCCAAGCACTACGGTTTCGATTGCGACACCGTCACGAAAAGACCGATCTACGAACGGCTATCGCAGTTCCCGGCCGGAGCGGCCTTCGACCGCTTCGGCTCACCCAACGGCTACTTCCTCGGGGCGGACCACGATATGTTTCCCACTCGGAGTGTTCCGCCGGAGAGTGCGGCCGAGGAGTACTACCGATACATCGTCGGTCAGCCGCTACCGGCGAATCTCGCGGTGCTCATGGGCGAAATTGAGGAGGCATTCGCTGCTCCTGGCGGTGGGACCCAATACATGGTCATCCGCATCGACACAACGACCGGACTCCCGACCCTGCGTCGGAGTACTGACTACGCGGACATCACGAACTACTTCCGGCTGACCATCGAGCAAATGATGGATGCGGACATCATCGAACTGGTCTATCCGCGAGCTACCCCGTGACCTGCGGCCTTGCGCGTATTCGGCGGGCCGCGGGAGATCGGCATCGACAGGTGTCACCACAGTCAGGAGCGAGTATGACCAGGAATCCTCTTCGTGAGGCGGAGGAGAACAATCCCCAGGGGGTGGGGGCGTTGGCCGATGGCGAGGTGGCTCAGTTCACGGCGGCGGTGGAGTATTTGCGGTCGGTGATTGTTGCTGCGTTCGGGGTGGAGTGGACCGATCCGGTGTTTTCCGGTGACGGGTATGTCGTGACCGAATTTCCACGCAGTGGTGGGTACTTCGACGGGTATGAAGGGGTGCGCAAGACTGCGCGCGGGTATGCGGTGATGTCGGCATCCGAGCGTAACAGTGAGGGTGGGTCGGTGACGTTCGGCCGGTTCGAGGATGCGGTGAAAGGCTATGCGGCTGGGGTGATTCGTTCGTTTCGGATGGAGCGCAGCGGCCGTTACCTGGGCAGTGTGGCGTGGATGTGGAACGGCACGATCGGGCCCGGTGTCGTTGCGCACCCGTTGAATCGGTCGAATACACAGTTTCGCTATTCCCTCGAAGATGATCCGAGTATCTGGCTCGAGGGCCGAACGACGGCAGCGACACTTTCGCATGGTTTGGGTATGTCGATTGCGGCGTTCATCGCGGTGATCGTCGCGCATCCGAAGGTGACTGCCGAGGATGCGACAGCATGGCCGAAACCGTTGCGACCCTGACCCTTTGGCCGGTATGGCTGGTTCGGCATCGTGAGAAACACATCCAGTCAGGAGCGAGTATGACCAGGAACCCTCTCCGTGAGGCGGAGGAGAACAATCCCCACGGGGTGGGGGTGTTGACCGATGACGAGGTGGCTCAGTTCACGGCGGCGGTGGAGTATTTGCGGTCGGTGATTGTTGCTGCGCTCGGGGTGGAGTGGACCGATCCGGTGTTTACCGGTGACGGGTATGTCGTGACCGAATTTCCACGCAGTGGTGGTGGGTACTTCGACGGGTATCGCGGGGTGCGCAAGACTGCGCGTGGGTATGCGGTGATGTCAGGCGACGAGCGGGGTTACGAGGGTGGGTCGGTGACGTTCGGCCGGTTCGAGGATGCGGTGAAAGGCTACGCAGCTGGGGTGATTCGTTCGTTTCGGATGGAGCGCAGTGGCCTTTACCTGGGCAGTGTGGCGTGGATGTGGAACGGCACGACCGGACCCGGTGTGGTGAGGCAGTCGTTGAATCCGCCGTACGACACGGATTTTCGCTATTTCCTCGAAGATGATCCGAGTGCATGGCTCGAAGGCGACAAGGTGGTTGCGACGTTGTCGCATGGTTTGGGTATGTCGGTTGCGGCGTTCATTGCGGTGATCGTCGCGCATCCGAAGGTGACTGCCGAGGATGCGACGGCATGGCCGAAACCGGTGCGACCCTGACCCTTCGACCGGTATGGCTGGTTCGGCATCGTGAGAAGCACATCCAGTCAGGAGTGAACATGATCAGGAACCCTCTTCGTGAGGCGGAGGAGAACAATTCCCTTGGTGTGGGGTCGTTGACCGATGGCGAGGTGGCTCAGTTCACGGCGGCGGTGGAGTATTTGCGGTCGGTGATTGTTGCTGCGTTCGGGGTGGAGTGGACCGATCCGGTGTTTTCCGGTGACGGGTATGTCGTGACCGAATTTCCACGCAGTCGTGGGTACTTCGCCGGGTATGACGGGGTGCGCAAGACTGCGCGCGGGTATGCGGTGATGTCGGGCGACGAGCGCAACCTCGAGGGTGGGTCGGTGACGTTCGGCCGGTTCGAGGATGCGGTGAAAGGCTACGCAGCGGGGGTGCTCGATTCGTTTCGGACGTGGCGCAGCGGCCGTTACCTGGGCAGCGTGGCGTGGATGTGGAACGGCACGATCGGGCCCGGTGTCGTTGCGCACCTGTTGGGTCGGTCGAATACTCAGTTTCGTTATTTCCTCGAAGAGGATCCGAGTGCATGGCTCGAGGGTGACAGGGTGGTTGCGACGTTGTCGCACGGTTTGGGTATGTCGATTGCGGCGTTCATCGCGGTGATCGTCGCGCATCCGAAAGTGACTGCCGAGGATGCGACAGCATGGCCGAAACCGGTGCGGTCCTGACCTTCTCGACCCGTATCGATGGCGGCGCGCCCGCGGTTCGACATCCGATGTCAGGAGTGAACTCGAGCAGGAACTCTCCGCGAGGCGGAAGAGATTTGCTTCGAGGGCGACCTCGAGGAGATCGATGTGGTGTTGCTCGCTGACTGGCTCGAAAGGATCCGACGATGATGGATTTACACACTCCGACGGTGATCGGCTACTGGAGTGATCGCTCGCAGAGCGTCGGTCGTCCTCGGAGCGTCGACGAGCTCGCCGCCACCACCCGGGCGTTCCTCGATACCCTCACCGCGATCGATCCCGCTCTCGTGCCGGAGCTGTTGCTGCTCGGGGAACACCAGAGCGGTCGTCCGGCGGATCTGAGTATCGATGGACTCCGCCGGATCTATCAACGCAGAAAACGAGACGATCCACCCACAGGGTCCTACGTCTCCGGCTACGGGGTCCACTTCGTGCACCCCGACCATCGGCAGAGGCAGTCGGTGAGTTTCTCGGTCGGAGCGACCGCGGGAACGAACCTGGTCAATGTGACTCTTCCTCGACCGGAGCACGCTGTCGGGGACGCATCCGAGCTGCTCACCGCCCGTGTCGGGGATGCGGTACTCAAAGCGATCCTCGATCACTGGAACGCCGAGAACGGGCGCTGGAGCGTCAGCAAGTATTCCCGACCGCAACGGGAACTGGGCATCGATTTCACCGGCCTCGACGCCCTCGACCGGCAACGCGCCATCAACACCCGACTGGCGAAGGAACTCAAGATCGGGTGGGAAACTCTCATCCCACCGCATGTGCCTCTCGATCACACTCTGCTGCCTGCTGTCGCCGACACCGAGACCGTGACCGCCGGTACTTTGGTTCGGCTCGGTGACGCGCCACTCGATGTCGACCTCCAGGACATTCTCGACCTCCGCCGTGCCCTCGGCTACCCGACCTGACCCGCATTGGCACCCGGATCCTCGCTCGGCCCGCTCTGCCGGTCACCCCTGCCCCACTGTCTGGGCGCAGTGTCTCGACGCCCGTCGTTCGCCCCGTCTGGCGGGTACACCTCAGGTGTGGACGTCGCCGTACCGGCGATGAGTCGACACCACCGCCTCAGAAGGGAGCCTGATGTTTCTGTTCGTATCCAACGGCGGCAAGCAAAAAATGATCGAGCATCGGATCGACGCTCCCTGGCAGTTCGGTCAGCTGCTCTCGCGGTTCGATGGAATGCAGCGGTCTGCGTTGACGGTCTCGAAGGTCCCGGAGGGCCGGTACTACGAGGATCTCAGCGACGACGAAAAGACCACGATGAGTGAAAGCTACATTCAAGCCGCTGGGTCGGCGCAGGCGATGTCGGTCGAGTTGAGGTTTCTCATCGACGGTGTTCATCGCTTGTTCGTCATCGGCCGATCCGGCCCCCGATATGGCGAACCCGCCGTCGAAATCCCCTTCTTCAGCGGCAAACACTCCCTCACCGTCTACTCCGAAGAGGTGTTCACCGCTGATGACGCGACGCAGTTGTTTTTCGAGTGGGCCACCACCGGAGACATCGACCGCACGAAACACCACCTCCGCGAATTCGACCTCGACGCCTTCTACCCAACCTGAGGCCAGCCTGGTCTTCTCCGATCCGACCGGGCGTGCACTCGATTCGTGGTTGCCCGCATCGACGACTGTGCCGAACGCGATCACCCCGAAGCCGCGGCCTCCGATGTTGGGGCGTCCATCAGCGCCTGCCGATCTCAGAATAGTTGAGCAGCAGTACTACTGGCAGCGTATGGCCGGCAGGTGGATCGTTTTCCCGTGGTCCACGTTGCCGGTCATCACCTGACTTATTCGCTGGAGACGTCGATCAGCACCTTGCCGACGGTTCCGTTCTCGACGGCGTCGTGCGCTGCGGCGGTCTCGCTCAGCGAGAAGCGGTGCAGCGGTAGACCGGTGGCCTCGCCCACCTCCAGCACACCTGCCGCTGCCGCAGCACTGACGTCCGCCTCGGCGTTGCGAAGAGCCTCGTCGCCCACGGTGTACAGGAGGACGAACTGGTAGCGAGTGTTGAGCACCATGTTGGGTCGAACGTCGAGGGTCACGGTGTCGCCACCGTTGTTGGCGTACACCGCTATCGAGGCGCGGTTCGCTCCCACTGCAGCATTGAGTGCGGCGTTCTGTGCGGGAGCAACCTCGACGATGAGATCGATTCCGGCAGGGACCAATTCACGAATTTCGACGGCGGCGTCGCCGGCCTTGTAGTTCACCACGTGGTGCGCGCCCGCCGCGGTCGCCAGCGCGCCCTTCTCCGGTCCGCTGACCGTCGTCACCACGGTCGCGCCCGCCCAGCGGGCCAATTGGATCGCGGCATGGCCGACGGCACCGGCACCACCGGCGACGAGTACCGACTTACCCTCGAGTGCGCCCGGGTGCAGCCGGGTGGGTCCGTCCTCGGAGACGGTCAGCGCGCGGTGCGCCGTCATCGCGGGCACTCCGAGGCTTGCGCCCACATCGAATCCGACGCCATCCGGCAGCGGAACCACTCGGGAGGCAGGCAGGATTGCGAAAGACTGGGCTGTACCGGTCGGGCGCTGATGCTGGGCCAGGTATACCCAGACCCGATCTCCAACGGAGACGCCGTCGACGTCGGGGCCCACGGCGTCGATCACTCCGGCACCGTCCTGGTTCGGAACCACCTCGTCGAATGCCAGCTTCTCACCCGGTCCGGAACCGATTCTGTTCTTCCAGTCCGTCGGATTCACTCCCGAGACCACGATGCGCACGCGGACTTCGCCTGCGGCAGGTTCGGTCACCTCGCGATCTTTCAGTTCGAGGACGGACGAGTCGCCGGTGCGGGTGTACACAATTGCTGGAGCAGTCATATCCGGTCCAACGCGCTCGGGCCGCCCCGATGTTCCCTGCGAGGCAATCGGGGTATGCATGACTGGTTATCAGTGCTCGACGAAAGAGGCGTAATCAATGAACCACAACGACCTGCTCACCGACGCGTTCGGCCGCATCAAGGAACTCGTCCACTCGGTACTGGCCGACATCCCCGCGGCCGCGCTGACGTATCGACCCGATTCCGACGCCAACAGCATCGCGTGGTTGCTGTGGCACCTGACGCGGGTGCAGGACGATCACATCGCGGGCGTGGCCGGGAGTGAGCAGGTCTGGACGTCGGACTCGTGGTTCGAGCGTTTCGGACTACCGTTCGACAAGTCGGACATCGGGTACGGCCAGTCGTCCTCGGACGTCGCTCAGGTCACCTCCAGCGCCGAACTGCTGCGCGAGTACCACGATGCCGTGCACTCGAAAACCGTTGCCTACCTGAGTAGTATCTCGACCGACGATCTCGACCGGATCGTCGACGAGAACTGGGATCCGCCGGTCACCCTGGGTGCGCGGCTGGTGTCGGTGGTGTCCGACGACCTTCAGCATGCCGGGCAGGCGTCCTACGTTCTCGGCCTGTACACCCGGCAGGCTCGAGATCAGGCGTAGACCTTCTGCAGGTTCTCCAGCGTCTTGCGAATGTTGCGACGCTGGAACTGCGGGAACGTCTTACCGCTGGTGACGATCTTGTCGAACACGAGAGCCAGCGCGTCGGGCCACTTCGTCCGGTCGTCGGTCCAGGTCTCGGTGACTTTCGTGCCACCTGCGACCGGTTCGAAGTCGTAACGCCAGGTTGCGTTCGCGCCCTTGATCTTCGGAGCGCTCTTGCCGATGGCGTGGACGCGGAACTCGAAGGTCTTGCCAGGCTCGGCCGCTGTGACGGTGCAGCGAGTGACCCACTTCGCTCGGCCGCGCTTGTTGGTTCCGTCGAACACCATTCCCACGTAGGCACTCTCGCGGGGTTCGTGGACGGTGGCACCTCTGTTTTCGGGGCTCCACTCACCCATCCGCGTAGGGTCGCTGATCGCGGCGTACAGCGTGTTCGGATCGGCAGCGATGACGATGCTGTCCGAGACGGTGAGTTCGCGGCTCATGACGAGGCTCCCTTGCGGGCGTTCTTGCCCAGGCCGGGGTGAATGCGAGTGAGCATGGGCACCAACACTGTTCGCGGGGTGATCTGCGCGAAGATGGACCCGATGCGGTTGGCCGCTCCCGGAATCGACACCATGCGCCCCTTGGCCATGTCGTCGACGGCAGTCCTGGCCACCGTTTCCGCGTCCACCCACATGATCGGTGGAAGTGCTTTCTCAGCATCGTCTTTCGCGAATCCTGCGGCCTCGCCGAATCCGGTGTGTACCGGTCCGGGGCACAGTGCGGTGGCGGTCACGCCCGTTCCCTTCAGCTCACCGGTCAGAGACTGCGTGTACGAGAGCACGAATGCCTTGCACGCGCCGTAGCCGGCCTGACCGGGCAGAGGTTGAAAGGCGGCAGTCGAGGCGACGTTCAGCAGTGCGCCGCGTCCTCGCTGAGTCATGCCGGGGAGAAATCGGGTGCAGAGGTCTGCAACTGCGACCACGTCGACCTCGATCATGTTCATTTCCGCATCCGGATCCGATTCTGCGACCGGTCCGAGCGTGGACAGTCCGGCGTTGTTGATCAGGATGTCCGGGATGAGGCCGAGCTCGGTGATGCGGTCCAGTAGTTCGGCGCGAGCGCTGCGATCGGACAGGTCTGCTGCGAGCACGTCGGCTCGGACTCCCCGAGCGCGGATTTCCTGTGCCAAGTCTTCGAGCTTGTCGGTACGCCGGGCGACGAGGGTGACGCCATGGCCTCGGGACGCGAGCACGCGCGCGATCGCGGCTCCGATTCCCGAGGACGCTCCGGTCACGACGGCTGTCCGATCAGGGGCGGGACGAGGAAGGCTCATGGCTCCCACCGTAGCGAACGCCCGCTGTGCAGTGCATTCGAACGGCTCTTGTAGGTTAGCCTTGACTTACTTTCAACCCGCTAGTCTGTCGAGAGGTTTCCATGTTCTCTGCTTCAACGGCCGGTCGACGTTTCACTCGCCGTGCGTCCCTCCTGTCCGCGCTCGCGGTGTCGGCCCTGGTGGTCGGTGCGTGTTCGAGCACCGATACTGCCGAGTCGGAACAGGGCGACTCCGGAGAGTTTGCCACCGTCACCATCGACTCGGCCTTGGGCCAGGCTGTCATCACCGAGAAGGCGGAGCGCATCGTCACGCTCGGCCAGGGCTCGGCCGAAACGGCGATCGCGCTGGGCACCGTTCCCGTCGGCGTCGAGGAGTATTCGTGGGGTGCCGACGACACCGGGTATCTGCCGTGGGTTCACGACGCGGTGACCGAGCTGGGTGCCGAACTTCCCCAACAGTTCACCGGTGGAACCGAACTGAACATCGAAGCCGTGGCTGCCCTCGAACCCGATCTGATTCTGGCCCCGTGGTCCGGCGTCACGCAGGATCAGTTCGACAAGATGAGCGCATTCGCACCGGTGGTCGCGTACGAGGAGCAGCCGTGGACGATCACCTGGGAAGACCAGATCACCGTCATCGGCAAGGCCATGGGGGAGGAGCAGAAGGCGGCGGACGAGATCGAGAAGATCAAGGGCCGCTTCGCCGACGCCACCACCGAGCATCCCGAATACGCGGGGGTGAGTTTCTCGTACATCTACAACACAGGGCCGGGGACACTCGGAGTGTTTCTTGCCGACGAGCAACGCGTTGCGATGGTGCGAGCACTCGGGTTGCAGGTCGATCCGGTGGTGAACACGCTCGACGAGACCGAGGGCACCGACTCGGCGGTCATCGGGTTGGAGAACGCTAATCTGTTGAACGACTCGGATCTGATCTTCACCTTCTACTCGGATCCGCAGAACCGCACCGACACCGAGAATCAGCCTGCCTACAAGCAGATCCCGGCCGTGTCCCGCGGTTCGGTCGTGGCACCGACGGATCAGTCGTTCGTCACCGGCTCGTCCATCATCAATCCGCTGACTGTGCCCTGGGCACTCGAGCGATATGTGCCGATGATCGACGAGGCTGTCGCGAAGCTCGACGCGAACTAGGTCAGTAGACCTCGCGCTGTCGTTCCTGTTCCAACACCTGCTCGAGGAGATGTGGCACGACCGCGGTGTCTGATCCTTGATTCGACCGAATCAGCCTGCCGGACAATCTCGTCCAGCCCCGCACCGTCTTCTCGGTGCGGGGCTGGTGTCGTTGGTGGATGGCGTGTGGGCGGGTTCAGGCGATGTGGGGGCCTGCGCGGGCGTGCGATTGTCTCGGTTGTCGGTAGGGGTCGACGGTTGCGGGTGGTATGAACCAGGGGTGGTTGTCGGTGCCGATGAACACTTCCCAATCGGAGTGGTGCATGAGGCGGTGGTGGAATCCGCAGAGTAGGACGAGGTTGTTCATGTCGGTGGGGCCACCGTCTGCCCAGTGCCAGATGTGGTGGCCTTCGGTCCAGGCGGCAGGTTTTCCGCAGCCGGGGAACGCGCAACCGTGATCGCGGGCGGTGAGAGCTTTACGTTGTTTGGCGGTGACGGTGCGGGCGGTGCGGGCGAGGTTCAACGGGTTGCCGTTCTCGTCCATCACGATGGCAGTGAGGACACAATCACACGCCAACTGACGGGAAGTATTGCGGGACAGCGGTCCCATCCACGGCAGCCACCCGACCGAAGTGCCGTCGCCGAACAGGTCGCGATACGCGCCACGATCCGCTGCACCG